>JBEVNE010000241.1:0-24654 GCA_040508275.1 Duganella sp. | reverse complement strand
TGCCATGCTCGATGCGCTCGAACAATCAGCCACTGGCCGCGTGGTGGAGTACGACCCCGCCGGCGGCGCCGTGCGCGTGGTCGCCACTGGCTTGAGCTTTGCCAACGGCATTGTGCTCAGCGAAGACGAACGCGCGGTACTGGTCAGCGAAAGCGCGCGCTACCGCGTATGGAAGATCGACGTGGCCGCCAACGCCCTCGACCTCGCGCGGCCCACGGCGCAAGCAAGCATTGTGCTCGACCACCTGCCCGGCTACCCGGACAACCTGACGCGCGGCGCCAATGGCCGGATCTGGCTCGGTTTGGCCGGCCCACGGAACGAACTCGACGCCATGGCCGAGCATCCCTTCCTGCGCAGCATGGTGCTGCGCGTACCGCGCGTCTTGTGGAAAGCGCCGCCGTCACGCGGCCACGTGCTGGCGTTCACGGAAAGCGGCGCCGTCGTGACTGACCTGCAGGACGCCAGCGGCAAATCGGCCGCGATGGCGCCGCTGACCACGGGCGCGACGGAGATGGGCGAACGGCTGTATATCCACAGCATTGGTAGTGGGCAGTTGGGCTGGTTGACGATGCCGCAGAAATAAGCGTCTCAACAGAAAATTCAGCCCGCCACCACGCTGCGATAACGCCCCGGCGCGGCGCCCACGGCGTCGCGGAAGCGGTGGCTGAAATGGCTCAGGTTGGCGTAACCGCAGGCATCGGCGATCTGCTGCAAGGGCTGACCCGTGTGCTGCAACAGCCGGCGCGCCAGGCCTGGCCTTACCTGTTCGCCCAAGGTATCGCGCTGTTCTGCCTGAACTTCCGGTGTTTTTACTATGCCGCGCTGTACATCCCCAGCGGCCAAGAAGCCGTGGTGTTTTCCACCGCACCGCTGTGGATCGCGCTGACCGGCCGGCTATTCCTGGGCCGCCCGATCCGTCGCCGCGCTACCTGTGGGCGTTGCTGTACCTGGCCATTCCCGGCTCGGTGATCGGCTTCACCGCTTACCTGATGCTGGTCGGGCGCATCGGCCCCGAACGCGCCGCTTACTCCACCGTGTTATTTCCCATCGTCGCGTTGATGATTTCAACGATGTACGAAGGCTACCAATGGACGCCGCTGGCGCTGTGCGGGCTGATGCTGGTGTTGGGGGGAATGTGCTGACTTTACTGCCAGCGGCCGTGAGTGCAAGGTTCAGACGAGCGTGATAGCCCCCTTGCTTGCTTGCCGTGCTGACGATGGCTCTTCAACATTTCTTAAAGCACCATGAGCCATTTTTAGGGCGTAAAAAAACCGGGAGGCCCCGGCTTTAATTGACCGACTATCCAGCGGCGCGTTATATGGCCCAGGAAAGGTAAACAACCACTACTGCTGCTGCAACAGAAACACAAGCCATTACATTAGCAATGATTTTCCCAGCCAGCACACGCATCGCTGGATCCGTTTCCAATTTTGCAATTAGGCCGCTCATTTCCCCTCCTTTACGCAATGTTTTCCGCTGCCGGTGACGTTGGCAAGACATTGCTCGATGCGGTCGAGTATAGCTTGTTTGTCGGCCATCGTCTTCTTGTCTGTTTCTTCTCTTCTGATTTTTGCGTTCCTTTCCTCTTGGTCGGTCAGCGTCGCGTGAGTTGCAGAGTAGGTCACAATCACCAGCGCCAATGACAGAATCGACCCCGCAAAGATGCGCATGTCAGGAACATGGGGATATGAAAAGACATATCCAGTCGGTAGATCGAGAGAGTTGAGTCCGACCACAAGTACAGCTACCACGATCAGAAGAAGGTGAAGGCTGAAAGCGATCCATATCGGACTGGACCATTCCTTGACAGTCTTGATCTCCTGAAGAGAAACAAGTTCATAGCATGTAGCAGCCGCCATGCCCATGACCGCCCACAAAAGCTCCCCCTTGCCAATCGACTTTAGGACATTATTGCTTGCCAGTGGTGCAGTTGATGGAGGAAAACCAACTAACCAGAGTAAAAATAATGGGCCGATTACCGGGATAACAATGTTGATCGCAAACCAGCCAAAGGTCGGCAACCAATATACCTGTTGAAATTCCAAGATAATCCTCACCAGTGTGAAACTGGCATCGTGCCCCGATGCAGTGCTGATCGTCAAATGAATGCCTCAGGGGGTTTGATCCAGGTCTAATTGCAAAGCGAGTAAGCCTTAGTCCTGTTCAGTCGGAACTTGCGCATGGCTCATTGAGGGTATTCCACGGTATGATTCTCCATCGTCGCACTGACGACTTCAAAGATTGACGAGAACTGCCACTGGAGACCGCATGATCCGCACCGGCCTGCTTGCCGCCCTGTTTTTCTCGCTCCCCGCCGCCCATGCCGCGACCACGGCGCCGGCGGACACCATCTACCGTAACGGTTACGTCTACACCGTCGATGCCAAGGACAGCGTGCAGCAGGCGCTGGCCGTGCGTGGCGGGCGCATCGTCTATGTGGGCAGCGACGCCGGCGCGCAGGCGTTTGCCGGCAAGCGCACCACGGTGATCGACCTGCACGGCAAGATGCTGATGCCGGGGCTGGTGGACGCCCACATGCATCCGCAATCGGGCGGCAGCCGGCTGCTTAATTGCAGCCTCGATTATGCCGCGCTGACGGTGGCGCAGTTCCAGCAGCGCATCCAGGCCTGCATCGACCAGGATGCCCGCGATGGCAAGGGAGACTCGCAGCGCTGGCTGGTGGTGGTCAACTGGTTCCAGCAAGGCATGCTGCCCGATGGCGTGGCCACCAGAGCCGCCACGCTTGATGCGCTCAAGACCGACCGACCGATCCTGGTGCGCTCGTCGTTTGGCCATTCGCTGCAACTCAACAGCAAAGGCATCGCGGCGGCTGGCATCACGGACGCCACGCCAGACCCGGCCGGCGGCAAGATCGCCCGCGATGGCGATGGCCATGCCACCGGCCTGCTCGAAGATGCGGCGCAGGACATGGCGATGAATCTGCTGCCACCGCTCACCGTGGCCGAAAACCTGGCGGCGTCCAGCAAGGCCCTGGGCGCGATGCGCGCACAAGGCATCACCTCCTTCCTCGACGCCTACACCGACCCGGAAACGCTGACCGCCTTCACCGACCTGCAGCGCCAGGGCAAGCTGACGGCGCGCGGCCACTTTGCCGTGCTGATCGATCTGGACAAGGATAAAACCACGCCGCAGCGCGCCGTCGCCGAAGTGCTCAGGCAGAAAAAACAGTTCGACCAGGGGCCGACCACGGTGGCGCCCTCGCTGCAGGTACGCCACGCCAAGCTGTTCATGGATGGCGTGATCAGCGCGCCGGCATTTACCGGCGCCATGCTCGAACCCTATCTGGTCAATCGCGGCAGCGAACAGCAGCCGGACTGGCAGCCGGGCCACAGCAATGGCCCTCCCACGTATTTTTCGCAGGCGGCGCTGCGCTCCACGCTCGATGCGCTGGCGCGCGCAAAGATCGACGCCCACATTCACGTCGATGGCGACCGCGCCGTGCGCGACACGCTTGATGCGGTGGCCTGGCTGCGCGGCACGCCGGCCGGCAAGGCGGCGCGTCCGGCGCTGGCGCATGATGAAATCGTGGAGCCCTCCGACTACCCGCGCTTCGCCCAGCTGGACGTCACGCCGGTACTATCGTTCCAGTGGGCCAAGCCGGCGCCGGACACGGTCGGCGCACTGGCGCCCTACATGGGGCCGCAGCGCTATGCGCTGGTACAGCCGCAGGCGCTGCTGCTCAATGCCGGGGCGCGCATCGCTTACGGCAGCGACTGGCCGGTCGATCCGCTCGACCTGTGGTTTGCGCTCAAGGTCGGCGTGACCCGCACCGCCGCGCCCGACGCCGGCAAAGAGTACGCCGGCCGCCTCGGTGACCAGCCCGGCCTGCCGCGCGCCGACGCGCTGCGCGCCATCACGCTCAATGCGGCGTACACGCTGCGTCAGGAAAAGCTGACCGGTTCGCTCGAGGTGGGCAAGCTGGCCGACCTGATCGTGCTGGACCGGAATTTCTTCACGATTCCGGCCGAGGACATCGCCAACATCAAGGTGCTGCAAACGGTGGTGGGCGGCAAAGAGGTGTACCGGGCCGAGGGCATGGACAGCACGCCGTGATGCGGTAAGATGGCGGCCTTTATTTGCCTTCATCCGACTGTCTCCGCACCCATGCAACTGCTCCTGTCCCTGCTGATAATCGCCGCCACCGCGCTTGTCGTGTACTGGATTATCAAGTCCAATCCAGCCAAGACGGTGGCGCTGCCGCCCTTGCCATCAGCGCCTTACACGCCGCTACTGCCCGATGCACCGGTTGCCCACCACTGGTCCGATGGCGGCCGTTTCGTGGTCGAGGTGGTCAACGAATCGCGCTACCAGGGCGTGCTCAAGGCGCTGGCCGGCGACCATGGCGAGGCTGCTGCGCGCGCGCCTTGCCTGGCCATGCTGTACTGCGACGAGCATAACGCCTACGAGGATGCGGCAGTGGCCGTGTTCGTGGAAGGCCGCATGTGCGGCTACCTGGCGCCCAAAGCGGCGCTGGCGTTTCGCGCACGGCTCAAGCGCGATGGTTTTGAGAAGCAGCTGACCAGCTGCGATGCCGAGGTGCGCGGTGGCGGGGTGTGGCAGAGTGGCCGGCTATCGTATAGCCTGGTGCTTGATCTCGAGCGGCTCGAACACTAAGTTCCCCCACCTGCCTAAAGGCGCCTCGCTACGGTTTTGCGCGGCGCACTTCAGGAGCGCTTGCTGAAGACCAGATCCCACACGCCATGGCCCAGCTTGATGCCACGGTTTTCAAACTTGGTCAGCGGACGGTAAGCCGGTTGCGGCGCATAACCGTCGGCAGTGTTCTGCAAGCCCTCTTCCGCGCTCAGCACTTCGAGCATCTGCACGGCGTAGTCTTCCCAGTCGGTGGCGCAGTGCAGATAGCCGCCCGGCGCCAGTTTTTGTACCAGCAGCTTGACGAACGGCGCCTGGATCAGGCGGCGCTTGTTGTGGCGCGCCTTGTGCCATGGGTCGGGGAAGAAAATGTGCACGCCATGCAGCGAGCCGTCGGCGATCATGTGGTTGAGCACTTCAACGGCGTCGTGCTGGATCGCCTTGAGGTTGGTCAGGCCCTGCTCGCCGATCAGCTTGAGCAGGCTGCCCACGCCCGGCGTGTGCACTTCCACGCCGATAAAATCCTTGTCCGGCATGGCGGCGGCGATGTGCGCCGTGGTGCCACCCATGCCAAAGCCGATTTCCAGCACCACTGGCGCCTGGCGCCCGAATGCCTGCACGTAATCGAGCGGCGCCTTGGCATACTCGATCATGAACTGCGGTCCCTGCTCTTCCAGCGCGCGCGCCTGCGCGGTCGACAGGCGGCCGGCGCGGGTGACGAAGCTGCGGATGCGGTGTTCGGTCGGGTCGTAGAGCATGGCCCGCGCCGGGCCGTCTTTGGGGGTATCGGAAGACATGATAGCGATGCTGAATAAAGAGTGAGGCGGCATTATATCAGTGTGTCAGCCCTCGCCCCGCAGTGTTCCACCCCGGTTTGTTGGCAAATAGGTAGCAAATGATTGACACTCCCTGGGAGTTCGGGTTTAATCTGGATACCGGCGTGAAATCGTTTTCAAGTATTCCAGCTAGCCATTTCCCTGCCTTCCCGTCAATCACCAGACCGCACACCATGACCGCTTTCAGCCAATTCCCGCCCTCCTTCACCTGGGGCGTTGCCACCAGCGCCTTCCAGATCGAGGGCGGCGCCACCGCCGACGGCAAGGGGCCGTCGATCTGGGATACCTTCAGCCACACGCCGGGCAAGATCATCGACAGTACCAATGGCGACGTCGCCTGCGACCATTACCACCGCTACGCCGAAGACGTGGCCATCATGGCCGGCCTGGGCGTGGACGCCTACCGCTTTTCGATGGCCTGGGCGCGCGTGCAGCCGCAGGGCAAAGGTGCCTGGAACGAAGCAGGCTTTGCGTTCTATGACCGCCTGCTGACGGAGCTGGAAAGCCGTGGCATTGCCGCCCACGTCACGCTGTACCACTGGGATTTGCCGCAGGCGCTGCAGGATGAGGGCGGCTGGCTGAACCGCGACACCGCCTACCATTTCGCTGAATACGCCGCCGAAGTGGCGCGCCGTTTCGGCAATCGCGTGAAAACGATTGCAACCCATAACGAGCCTTGGTGCACGGCCAATCTCGGTTACGGTAACGCCCAGTTTGCGCCGGGCGTGGCCGACCTCAAGCAATCGGTGCAGGTATCGCACCACCTGCTGCTGTCGCACGGTCTGGCCATGCGCGCCATGCGCGCGGTCGGCAGTACGGCCCAGTTGGGTATTGTGCTGAACCAGTGGCCGGCGCACCCGGCCACCGACAGCGCCGCGGATATTGCCATGGCCGAATTCGAATATTCACGCTCGGTCGCATGGTTCATGGACCCGATCTTCAAGGGCCACTACCCTGAACTGGCGCTCAAGGTGTACGGCGACAACGCACCGGAAGTCGCGCCGGGCGACATGGAGATCATCCAGGGCAAGCTTGATTTCATGGGCCACAATTACTACTTCCGCTCGTTCTGCAGCGCCGAAGTACCGCCGCGCCAGCCCGAATGCGCGCTGGGCACCACCGACATGGGCTGGGAGATTTACCCGGACGGCCTGACCGAGCTGCTGCTCAAGCTGCACGCCGACTACGACCTGCCGCCGATTTACATCACCGAAAACGGCATGGCCAACGCCGACAGCGTGGTCAACGGCGAAGTGGCGGACGAAGCCCGCATCGACTTCGTGCTGCGCCATTTGAAGGCGCTCAACGACGCCCGCCTGCAGGGTGTCAACATCCAGGGCTATTTCCTCTGGAGCCTGCTCGACAACTTCGAATGGAATTCGGGCTATGCCAAGCGCTTTGGCATCGTCCACGTCGATTACGCCACCCAGCAGCGCACGCTCAAGCACAGCGCCCTGTGGTACCGCGATTATCTGATTGCCCAGCGCGCCGCCACCGATACCACGACAGCGCAGGCAGCTTAACGTCACCGAGCAACGCAACGGCAGTACCCCTCCGGTGCAAACCGGAGGGCCCGCAAAGCAGCCACAGAGCTTGCCATGCGCCTATACTCCACAGAGAACAACGAGGACGACACATGCCATCAACGCCCAGCAGCCTGCAGCCGGAAACTTCGCCGCCGCAGTCCCCGCCAGACACCGCCAAACCCCTGCCGCCCGGCGCCGAACATCCATCGCTGCTGGCCGCCATGTTCCGCCCCGGCACGCCGATGTTATGGGTGCCCAGCGGCTACTTTGCCATGGCGCTCACCTACATGATGCTCACCAGCGTGACCTCGATCATGTTCAAGAACCTGGGCATGGACAACGGCAAGGCGGCCGAGTATGCGAGCTATCTGATCCTGGCCTACACCATCAAGCCGCTGTTCGCACCGTTCGTGGAAATGTACCGCACCAAGAAATTCTTCGTGCTGGTCACCCAGCTCATCGTCGGTGTCGGCTTTGCCGGCGTGGCGCTGGCCATGTCGCTGCCCAACTACATGGTGGTGATGGTATTCCTGTTCGGCTTGCTGTCGCTGGTCGGCGCCACCCAGGACATCGCCTCCGACGGCGTCTACGTGACCTCGCTCGATTCGAGGGCGCAGTCGCTGTTCTGCGGCATCCAGAGCCTGAGCTGGAACATCGGTCCCATCGTCGCTTCGGGCGGCATGGTGTACCTGAGCGGTTGGCTGCACACGCATTATTTTCATCATCCTGCCGGCGAATTCGGTCCGCAATGGATCGAATCGTGGCGCGTGATTTTCTTTATTGTCTCGGCCATCATCATCGTTGCGGCGTTCTGGCATATGCGCGTGATGCCGGATGGCGCCAAGGCCGAGAATGCCCCGACCTCGGTGGGCGGTGCCCTGCGCATCCTGTGGGATTCCTTCGTGACGTTTTTCCAGAAGCGCGATGTCTGGCTGATGGTCGGGTTTGCCTTCGTGTTCCGTCTCAGTATCGGCCTGCTGGAAAAGATCGGACCGTTCTTCATGGTCGATCCAGCCGCCAGGGGCGGTCTCGGCTTGTCGAATGAAATGCTGGGCCTGGTCTACGGCACCTACGGCCTGATCGCCGTGCTCGTCGGCTCGCTGCTCGGCGGTATTTTCGTTTCGCGCCGCGGCCTGAAAGCCACGCTGTTCACGCTGTGCTGCGCAGTGAATATTCCCAACGTCACCTTCCTGCTGATGAGCATTTATCTGCCGGAAAACCTCTGGGTGATCAGCGCCGGCGTGGCGATTGAAAAATTCTTCTATGGCTTCGGTTCGGTGGGTTTCATGATTTACCTGATGCAGCAACTGGCGCCAGGCAAGTACAGCACCACCCACTACGCTTTCGGCACCGGGCTGATGGGCCTGTGCATGCTGGTGACGGGGGTGGTCAGCGGCCATTTGCAGCAGATGCTCGGCTACGTCAACTACTTCTGGCTGGTAATGGCGGCCACCATCCCATCGTTCCTGGTGACCTGGTTTGCACCATTCCACCACAAAGAGTAAAGGTTGATTACGATTCGCCGTTCAGCGAACGCAGATCTTCAGCGCGGATATTGCGCTCGGGGCTGAGTACCCGGGCGATCACCTGCGGATTGAGGCCGATGTTCTGCAACAACTCCACCGCGCCGGGCGTGCCGATGTCGCGCTGCACTTCCAGCGCCTGGCGCACGATAAAGTCAAACGAATGCCAGCCTGCCGTGTCCGACGTTTCGGGCCTTCCATGCAGCGCCTGCCGATTTTGCCGCCTGTCCTGTTCCGGCGCCATATTGTCCTCCTGTGTCATGCTGACTGCCTATAAGCTGAGCACGCTGTAGGGCGGAATGCACAGACGGCGAGCTGCCCTTAGCTTACCTGCTGGTGAGCACAATGGCAACTATCTTTAGTGTGCGTCAAGATATCAAACCGCAAGCTGTGCCAGGCGCACAGCTACTTCTGCACCCTGGCCGGCGCGCTCACGGGCCGGCAATCGGCCGCCGCCAGAGTGGTGGCAGCGCGTCCGTCGCCATCGGCGCCCGGCACCAGCACGCCATTTTTATGACCGAGCTTTTGCAGCTCGCCCGAGCGCACCATCTGGCTGAACAGCGCATCGTAGCGCTGGCGCACGGCAGTAAATCTGGCGTCGCGCGGAAACGCCAGGTAGCCGTCCAGCCGGCCGATATCGGGGCACATCTCCACCAGCGCATCACGCAGGTGTAGCGCCTCGATCGGCACGGCGCTATTGCGCACATTGCTGGCCAGAAGATCAACGCGGCCATGGGCCAGCATCTGCAAGCCATTGTCCACTTGCGTGACCTCGCTCAGGTCGAGCTTGGGGCGGGCGAGGTCGAACGGTTCGCCATAGTGCCAGCCGCGCACGGCCAGCACGCGCCAGCCGGCCAGGCTGGCATAGTCGCCTTGCCAGCTGACATCGCTGGCGCGGCGCGCATAAAACACCAGCCGGTCGCGGTAGAAAGGCTGCTCGAGGTAGGCAAAGCGCTTGAGCCGTTGAGGGGAGCGATACGGGCCGACCAGGATGTCGGCCTGGCCGCGCTCGACCATGGCCTGGGCCCGGGGCCACGGATAGAGCTGGAAACGCACCGTGTCGCCGGCGCGCGCCGCCAGCAGGCGCAGCACGTCCACCCCGAGGCCATGCCAGTGACCGTTGGCGTCCTGCTCATAAATGCGATTAAAGCTTGCCCCCACCGCCACGCGCTCGACCGCCATGGCGGCCTGCGGCGCCATCGCGCCCAGCCCCGCCGCCAGCAAAAAAATCCTCGTCACACGCATGGTTAGATTTCTACTAAGAAACAGCTCCATGGTAGCACGATGCCATCTGTCTGCAACTATGCCTTGATGCAATAAACATCGCTGCGCGGATGTGCGCTGGCGCACGCAGCGGCCATGACATTCCACCTTGGGCAGCCGCACGATTGATTTGGCGCCTGCCGGCGCAAGCGCCTTCGGTATCATGGTCCAGTGATTTTTCAGACTTGCTGTTGCACTTTCAAGGATATGCGCATGGCGAAGACAACAATGCGACTGGCCGGCAGCGGTCTCGAACAACGCGCCGATCACCCCGAGCGCGAAATCGCCGATCTGCGCCAGCAAATCGAAGAGCGCCTGCGCCGCGCCCTGCCCGACCAGGAAGGCCGTGCCGATCCCCTCAACGCCGCCATGCGCGCCGCCACGCTGAGCGCCGGCAAGCGCATGCGTCCGCTGCTGCTGATGCTGGTCGCGCGCGATCTCGGCTGCACCAATCCAGCCCTGCTCGACGCCGCCTGCGCCGTGGAACTCGTGCATGCCGCCTCGCTGATCCTCGACGACCTGCCCTGCATGGACGACGCCGCTCTGCGCCGGGGCGTGCCCACCGTGCACCGCCAGTTCGGCGAGCACGTGGCGATACTGGCCGCCGTCGCCCTGCTCAGTCGCGCCTTCCACCTGCTGTCCGAGGCGCCCGGCCTGGCGCCGCAAGTGCGCACGCTGCTGGTGGCCGCGCTGGCCAACACCGTCGGCGCACAGGGCCTGGTGCGCGGCCAGTTCCTCGACCTGCACGGCAGCGCTCAACGCTCTCTCGACGACATCGCCCGCACCAATGAACTGAAAACCGGCGTGCTGCTGGGGCTGTCGGTGGAAATGGCGGCCATTATCGCCCAGGCCGACCAGCGCGTACTGGCGGCGCTGCGCAGCTTCGCGCGCTCGGCCGGCCAGGCGTTCCAGATCAAGGACGACCTGCTCGACAGCGCCAGCAGCGCCATCACCGGCAAGGACAGCGGCCAGGATAGCGGCAAGGCCACGCTGAGCGCCGCCATCGGCGCCGAAAAAACCGCCGGCCGCCTGGCCGACCACCTGCGCGAAGCCGACCATTACCTGAACGACGCCATTGGCAGCCAGCAGCGCACCCACCGCCTGGTCGGTACGCTGTTCCAGCATGGCGGACAGCTGGCCGGCGCCCATGCCACCTGAGCTGCCGCCTTCGCCGCGGCGCGCGCACCACTTCGGCGTGGTGGCGCCGGCTTTTTACAGCCACTTCAGCGCCATGGCGGCGCTGGCCGCGCAACTGCTGGCGCGCGGCCACCGGGTGACGTTCTTCCAGCGTCCGGACGCCGCCGACTATCTGCGCCAGCTCGCCGCTGGCGCCAGCACGCCGGCGTTTCATGCGCTGGGGGCCGCGCGCTACCCGCGCGGTTCACTCGCAGCGACGCTGCGCCGCGCCGCCAATCCCGGCAGTCCGTTCGGCCTGTACAGGGTCATCGCCGACATGGCCGACGCCACCGACATGCTGTGCCAGGAACTGCCGGCCGCCATCGAAGCGCTTGGTGTGGATGCCCTGATCGGCGACCAGATGGAAGCGGCCGCCGGGCTGGTGGCGGAAGCGCTGCAACTGCCGCACATTTCGGTGGCCTGCGCGCTGCCGGTCAACCGCGAGCCGGGCCTGCCGCTGCCGGTCATGCCCTTCGAATTCGACAACACGCCGCAGGCGCAGCACCAGGCCGACGGCAGCGCCCGCGTGTACGACTGGTTCATGACGCCGCACCGGCGCGCCATCGAACGCCAGGCGCGCCGTCTTGGCCTGCCGGCGCGCGGCGCCCTGCACGAGTGCCTGTCGCCGCTGGTGCAGATCAGCCAGACCATCGCCGGTTTCGATTTTCCGCGCAGCCAGCTGCCGGCGCACTTTTACCACGTGGGACCGCTGCGCCCCGAGACAATGCCCTCGTCCGGCCATGCCGCCGAAGCGGATACACCGGTGCCGCCGCTGGCAAGCGACCGTCCGCTGGTATTCGCCTCGCTGGGCACCTTGCAGGGCCAGCGCTTCCCTACCTTCGAGCGCATTGCCCGCGCCTGCCGCGCGCTCGACGTGCAACTGCTGCTGGCCCATTGCGGCGGCCTCGATGCGCGCCAGGCGCGCGCCATCGAGCAGCTAGGTCCGGCCGGCGCCACCACCGTGTGCGCCTTTGCACCGCAGCAGGCAGTGCTGGCGCGCGCCAGCGCCGTGGTCTCGCACGCGGGGCTGAACACGGCGCTCGACGCGATTGCTGCCGCCACGCCAATCCTGGCGCTGCCGATCGCCTTCGACCAGCCCGGCGTGGCGGCGCGTATCTGCCATGCCGGCATCGGCCTGCGCGCCTCGGCGCGCCTGAGCAGCAGCCGCACGCTGGGCCGGCATTTGCGGCAGCTGCTCGGCGACAGCACCTACGGCCAGCGCATGGCGCCGCTGGCGGCGCAACTGGCCCAGGCCGGCGGCGCCAGACGCGCCGCCGACATCATCGAAGCGGCGCTGGCATGAGCGACACCTACGACCTGATCCTGGTTGGCGGCGGCCTGGCCAACGCCCTGATTGCCTGGCGTCTGCACAACACGCGCCCTGCGCTGCGCCTGCTGCTGCTCGAGCACGCGCAGCAGATCGGCGGCAACCACACCTGGTCGTTCCACGACAGCGACCTCGAAGCCGCTCAACTGGCGTGGCTGGCGCCGCTGGTCTCGGCGCGCTGGCCCGGTTACGAAGTGATTTTTCCGCAGCACCGGCGACGCCTGCAAGGCGCCTACGCCAGCATCTGCTCCGACGATTTCGCCCGCGTGATTACCCCGGCGCTGGGCGCGGCGCTGCGCACTGGCGCCACGGTGACGGCACTGACGCCAACTTCGGTCACGCTGGCCGACGGCGCCTGCCTGCACGCCGGCGCCGTGATCGACGGCCGCGGCCTGGTGCAACATGGCGCTGGCGCCGGCACAAACCGGCTGGCGCTCGGCTACCAGACTTTTCTCGGCCAGGAAGTGCGGCTGGCCGCGCCGCACGGTCTCGATGCACCGATCCTGATGGACGCCAGCGTGGCCCAGCAGGGCGGCTACCGGTTTGTCTACGTGCTGCCGTTCGCGCACGACCGCCTGCTGATCGAAGATACCCACTACATCGATGCGCCGCAGCGCGACCCGCAGCGCCTGCGCGCCAACATTGCCGACTACGCCGCCGCGCGCGGCTGGCAGATTGCCGAAGTGCTGCGCGAAGAACGCGGCGCGCTGCCCATCGTGCTGGCGGGCGACCATGACGGCTACTGGGCCGACCTCGACGGCCAGCCCTGCGCCGGCCTGCGCGCCGGCCTGTTTCATCCAACCACAGGCTATTCGCTGCCGCACGCGGTGCGCCTGGCCGACCGTATCGCCTCACTGGACGACCTGCGCGCGCCGGCGCTGTTTGCCGCCATCCGCGCCAGCGCGCAGCAAGCGTGGCGCGAACAAGGTTTTTTCCGCCTGCTCAACCGCATGCTGTTCCTGGCCGGCGACGCCGACAACCGCTGGCGCGTGATGCAGCGCTTTTACCACCTGCCGGCGCCCCTGATCGGCCGTTTCTACGCCGGACGTCCGACACTGGCCGACCAGCTGCGCGTGCTGTCCGGCAAGCCGCCCGTGCCGCTCGGCGCGGCGTTCTCCGCAGCGCTGAAAACCCAACCCCAACAGATCAGGAAGTACGCATGAATCAAGCACAACAGGCAGTAGTGATCGGCGCCGGTTTCGGCGGCCTGGCGCTGGCAATCCGCCTGCAGGCCGCCGGCGTGCAGACCACCGTGCTCGAACAGCGCGACAAGCCGGGCGGCCGCGCCTACGTCTACCAGGACCAGGGTTTCACCTTCGACGCCGGTCCCACCGTGATCACCGATCCCTCCGCGCTGGAAGAACTGTTTCTGCTGGCCGGCAAGCGCCTGGCCGATTACGTCGAGATGCTGCCGGTGGCGCCGTTCTACCGCCTATGCTGGGAAGACGGCAGCCACTTCGACTACGCCAACGACCAGGAAGCGCTGGACCGCCAGATCCATGCCCGCAACCCGGCCGACGTGGCCGGCTACCAGCGCTTCCTGGCCTACTCGCGCGCGGTATTCGACGAGGGTTACCTCAAGCTGGGCGCGGTGCCGTTTCTGTCCTTCCGCGACATGATCTCTGCGGGCCCGCAACTGGCGCGGCTGGAAGCGTGGCGCAGCGTGTATGGCATGGTGTCGCGCTTTATCCAGGACGAGCAGCTGCGCCAGGCGTTTTCCTTCCACTCGCTGCTGGTGGGCGGCAATCCGTTTGCCACCTCGTCGATCTACACGCTGATCCACGCGCTCGAACGCAAATGGGGCGTGTGGTTTCCCAAGGGCGGCACCGGCGCCCTGATCAACGGCATGGTGCGGATGTTCGAGGATATCGGCGGCCGCATCGAACTCAATGCGCCGGTGGCGGCGATAGCCACCGCCGCCAATCGCGCAACCGGCGTGCGTCTGGCCGACGGCCGCAGTTTTGCGGCGCAGGCGGTGGCGTCCAACGCCGACGTCGTGCATACCTATGCCGACCTGCTGGGCCATCACGCACGCGGCCAGGCGCAGGCCAGGTCGCTGCGCGGCAAGCGCTTTTCCAATTCGCTGTTCGTGCTGTATTTCGGCCTCGATCACCATCACAGCCAGTTGCAGCACCATACCGTGTGCTTCGGCGCGCGCTACCGTGGGCTGATCAAGGAGATCTTCAACGGCCCCGGACTGCCCGAGGATTTTTCGCTCTATCTGCACGCGCCCTGCGTGACCGATCCTTCGCTGGCGCCGCCCGGCTGCGGCAGCCACTATGTGCTGGCGCCGGTGCCGCACCTGGGCAATGCCGATATCGACTGGAGCGTCGAAGGCCCGCGCTACCGCGACCGTATTTTCGATTATCTCGAACAGCGTTACATGCCGGGCCTGCGCCGGCAACTGGTGACCAGCCGCTTCTTCACGCCCTACGATTTCCGCGATACCCTGAATGCCCATCTGGGCTCGGCCTTTTCGCTGGAACCGATCCTGACCCAGAGCGCGTGGTTCCGGCCGCACAACCGCGACGCCGACCTGCACAACCTGTACCTGGTCGGCGCTGGCACCCACCCGGGCGCAGGCGTGCCCGGCGTGATCGGCTCGGCCAAGGCCACCGCCAGCCTGATGCTCGAGGAGTTTGCACGATGAGCCAGGCGCTGCTGGACCACGCCACCACCACCATCAAGGTCGGCTCGAAGAGCTTCGCCGCCGCTGCGCGCCTGTTCCCGGCCGATACCCGGCGCAGCGTGCTGATGCTGTACGCCTGGTGCCGCCATTGCGACGACGTGGTCGATGGCCAGGAGCTGGGCTTTGCCGCCAAACCTGCTGCTGCCGGCGCCACCGTTCCTGTTACTGATCCCGCACACAGTGCCATGGCCAGCCTGGCCGAGCTGCGCGAGCAAACACGGCGCGCCTACGCCGGCGAAAAGATGACCGACCCTGCTTTTGCCGCCTTCCAGGAAGTGGCGCTGCGCCACGCCATTGCGCCGCACCATGCGTTCGATCACCTGGCCGGCTTCGCCATGGACGTGGAACAGGCGCACTATGAAACCATCGACGATACGCTGCGTTACTGCTACCGCGTGGCTGGCGTGGTCGGCCTGATGATGGCCACCATCATGGGGGCCAGCAAGCCCGCGGTGCTCGACCGTGCCTGCGACCTCGGGCTGGCTTTTCAACTGACCAATATCGCCCGCGACATCATCGACGACGCCGCCATCGGCCGCTGTTACCTGCCGGCGGCCTGGCTGCGCGAGGCCGGCATTGCACCGCACGAGCTGGCGCTGCCGCAACACCGCGCCGCGCTGGCCGGCGTGGCCGCGCGGCTGGTCGATTATGCCGAGCCGTATTATGCGTCCGCTGATGTAGGCATCGCCGCCCTGCCGCTACGCTCGGCATGGGCGATTGCCACGGCGCGCAATGTCTACCGGCAGATCGGCGTGGAGGTCAAGGCGCGCGGCGCACAGGCCTGGGACCGGCGCGTCGGCACCACGCGCGCAGCCAAGCTGTGGCTACTGCTAAAAGGCGGCGTGCGTGCGCTGACTTCACGCGGACAGGCTATGGCGCCGCGCGAGTCGGGCTTGTGGCAGCGTCCGCAGCCGGTGCTGCCGCTGTCGGCGTCGCTGGAGGGGCTGGAGGTGGCGTTGCAGCCGACGGCTGGCGTTGCGGCGCGCCGCCATGCAGCGCATGCAACTGACGCTTGAGCTCGGCCACGGGCGGCGCATACAGAAAGCCGAACGACACAGCGCCATGCTTGCCCGGCACCGCGTGGTGCATGCGGTGAGCCTGGTACAGGCGCTTGAGGTAGCCGCTGCGCGGCACATAGGAAAACGGCCAGCGGCGGTGCACCAGTCCGTCGTGCGCCACAAAGTACAGCAAGCCGTAGGCGGTCATGCCGGCGCCTATCCACTGCAGCGGATGGTAGCCGATGCTGCCGCAGTAAATCAGGACGATGGCAATGGCGGCAAACAGCAGCGCGTACAGGTCGTTTTTTTCCAGCCAGCCGCTGCGCGGCTCATGGTGCGAACGATGCCAGCCCCAGCCAAAACCGTGCATGACATATTTGTGCGCGACGATGGAAAACAGTTCCATGAAGACGACCGTGGCAACGACGATGAACACATTAATTAACATACACTGACCGAGGAGAAGCAAGCATGGATCGAGCCTACCACAAGCAAGCATTGCGCCGCGCCACCGTGCTGCTGGCGCTGGCACTGGGCAGCAGCGGCATCACCGCCGTCACCGCAGGCGCTGCGGCGGCGGCCACGGTCGAAGTGCGCGTGTCCGGCGTCACACCGGGACGCGGCAAGGTCAACGTCGCCGTCTGCGACAAGGAACATTTTCTCAAGGACTGCGCCTATAGCGGCTCGGCGCCGGCCAACGCGGCCGAGACGGTAGTGAAAATCGACAGCGTACCCGCCGGTACCTGGGCAGTACTGGCCTACCAGGATGAAAACCAGAACAACAAGCTCGATCGCAACCTGCTGGGCATCCCCAGCGAAAACTATGGCTTCAGCCGCGCCGCACGCGGCAAATTCGGCCCCCCCGGCTTCACCGATGCCGCCATTGAAGTGCAGCAGGAAACCGTGGTGGCGCCCATTACGCTGCGCTAAATAAAAAAAACCCCTCAGCTTAAGAAGCCAAGGGGAAAAAGACCACAGACAACACCGGACTACATGAAAAACCTGATCAGAACGTTTTGCCGACGTTGATGCCGAACGTGCGCGGCGGCAGGTATTGCGCCTGCCATGGGCCGTTGGCGTTCATGGCGCTGGTTTTGATGTTCTTGTCTTCGGCATTACGGATGTAGGCGTCGAAATACCACTTGCTGTCGGCGTCGTAGCGCAGGCCGAGGTCGGTGCGGGTGTACGATTTCTGACGATCCGGTTCACCGAGATTGAACACGCTGAGCCAGCTGGCGGTTTCGTAATGCATGCTGATGCGCGGTACCAGGCGGCCGTTATCAAACTGGAAGGTGTGCTGGTACATCACCTGCGTGCTGAACTTCGGCGAGTGCGGCATGGTGTTGCCGGTCACGTCCAGGCAGGTGCTGATGCCGGGCACCGTGCACGCCGGCAGCACATAGTCGTTACTGCCGCCGATCAGCTTTTTCAGCGTGGCGTTGGTGTAGGCAGCGGTCACCTGCAGGCGGTCTTCCGGCGTGATGCGGTAGGCGATTTCCGTTTCCAGACCCCAGATTTTTGCGCCTTCGGCATTGCTGGTGGCCAGGCCACGGGTGCCGTCCGGGTTGGTCACCGGTGCGCTGAACTGGAAGTCGTCGAACTTCGAGTAGTAGGCGGCATTGTTCATGCGCAGCGCGCCGTTCAGGAAGGTGCTCTTGGAGCCGATCTCGAAGGTGGTCAGCGACTCGGAACCGTAAGGCACGCCGCCATCCTGCAGGCCGCCCGATTTATAGCCGGTGGCCACGCTGACATAGACCATATTGCTGCGGTCGATGTCGTAGCTGACGCGCGCCAGGCCGGTCAGCTTGCTGTCCTTGAACACGCCATCGTTGCGCTGGTAGGTGCTGAAACCGGAGCCGGGCGCCAGAGGATTCATCGAAGGATTGACCGGCACTTGCGGCGCCGTCAGGTCGCTCCAGCCGTTGTTGGTGCCGCCGATGTTTTCGCGCCGGTCCGAGGTGTAGCGCAGGCCGCCGGTCAGGTGCAGCTTGTCGCTGACGTTCCATGTGGTCTGGCCGAACACCGCCTTGGAATCGACGGTCTGCTTCGGCTGGATGAAGGAACCCTGCCAGTCTACGGTGCCGTGCTCGGTGCCGTTCATGATCGGGATATCGAAGCGGATCGCATTATTCTCGTTGCCGTAGTACAGGCCGAGCAGCCAATCGACTTCCTGCTGGCCGGTCGATTGCAGCTGCAGCTCGTGGCTGTAATTTTTGTACTTCGAGAAAATGGTGTTGTTGGCCTGGTACTTGCCACCGGTGGTAAAGCTGGTCGGCAGGCGCGCGCCGCCATCCTGATCGTAGGTGGACGAGCCGTTAAAGCGCGAATAGCCGGCCGTGTAGTTCGCGCTCAGGCCCGGCGCAAAGTCCCATTCCACGCGGCTGCGCACCGAGTTCGAGTCGCGCACCACGCTCGGTGGCGTATCGATCAGCGCCGACCACAGTTTTTCGCCGGGGCGCGGATCCTGCATCAGGTTCATGCTCGGCGTGCCACGGTCCATATAGTGTTCGTACGAGACATTCCAGCGCAGCTCGGAAGTTGGCCGTACCAGCAGGCTGACCCGCGCCGCACTCTGATCCTGGGCGCTGTATTTCTTGGCGTTACGCACGAAGTCGTTCGGGTTGATCGGCCGGAAGGCGATCGGGTTGCCCGGATTGGCGGCGTTCCACGCAGCGATCACGGGCGCTGCGGCGGCGCGCTGGTCGGCCAGCGAGATATTCGGCGGCGCCTGGTAATCCACGTAACCATCGCGCTGCTCGTGCACAAAGGCCACGCGCATGGCGGCCTTGTCGCTGATCGGGATGTTGACGGCGCCGCGCGCACCGAAGCGCGCGTAATTGCCGTAGCCGCCCTCGAAACTGCCCGAGCTGCTGCCGATTTCCGGTTTGACGGTTTGCATATTGACCGCACCGACGGTGGAATTGCGGCCCCACAGCGTACCCTGCGGACCGCGCAGCACCTCGATCGACTCCAGGTCGAACAGCAGCGCGGTCGCGCCTTCCGGACGCGGCGAGTAGATGCCGTCCACAAAGGTACCGACTTCGGGGTCGGCGTATTCGGTCTTGGCGCTGTCGTTGCCGACGCCGCGCAGGGTCATGGTGATCACACCGTGATCGCCCTGGCCGGTGGCGGCAAAGCCCGGCACCAGGTTGACCACGTCCTGGATCGTCTGCACGTGGTTGTCATCGAGCGCAGCGGCGTTGATGGCGGTAACGGCGACCGGCGTTTTTTGCAGCGAGGTGCTGCGCTTGGTGGCGGTGACGTAGACTTCGGTGATCTTGTCGCTGCCAGCCGTGGCGACGGCGTTGGCATTTGCATTGGCATTGCGCTGGGCAGCCGGCGCGCTCTGGGCGCTGGCCTGGTCGTCGGCAGCCTGGGCAACTGCACTGCCACCGGCCAGCAAGGCCACGATGGCCAGTTGAATCGGGGTCGGCAGACGCTTGCCGGACTGCGGTACGTGGACGTTCATATGTCTCCTTTGAGCAGCGGCCGGGACGGCGCTGCGTTTATCGTGAATGCACTTATGGTCGTGATTCCGTTTGTTGTGAAAACGTTTTCTATCGCCTTGAAATCGTTTTCTTTATTTCTGAAATCGATTTCATGGTACATAATACAACTCACCGATGTCAAACTAAAAAACCGGCCGGCGTTGTTTCTTGGTTACTATTGACTTAGTGATTGCAAGCTGCGCGGCCTCGCCACGGAGACCTGCACGCGATGAACCCGATGTCCACCCCGATTTTTTCCGACGCCGCCGCTGGCGCCGTCAAGGCGTCCGCGCCAGGCCGCGTGCGGCGCGTGTTGATTGTTGGCGGCGGCACCGCCGGCTGGCTCACTGCCGCCTTCCTGGCGCGCACGGTCGGCGCCGGTGCCGATGAGCGCAGCGTGCAGGTCACGCTGGTGGAATCCAAAGAAATCGGCATCATCGGCGTGGGCGAAGGCACCTTCCCGTCGATCCGTGGCACGCTGGCGGCCATCGGCATCGCCGAGGGCGACTTTATCCGCGCCTGCGACGCCACCTTCAAACAGGGCATCAAGTTCCAGGACTGGGTGCGCGCCCCTGCCACCCCGACGGGTGCAGACCATTACTTCCATCCGTTCAGCCTGCCCAGCCAGCGTACCGGCGGCCCCGAGCTGCTGCCCTACTGGCTACAAGGCGCCGCCGCGCCCGGCGTTGGCTTCGCGGCTGCGGCCACCATGCAAAAACGCGTGGCCGATGCTGCGCACGGGCCCAAGCGCGTGACCGATGGCGACTTCCTCGGTCCGCTCAATTACGCCTACCACTTTGACGCCGGCAAGTTCGCCACCCTGCTCGGCAGCCACGCCCGCAGCCTCGGTGTACAGCATGTGCTGGCCACGGTAGAGCGCGTCACGCTGGACGCCGACGGCGCCATCGGCGCAGTCCACACCAGGGAAGCGGGCACGCTGACGGCCGACCTGTATATCGACTGCACGGGTTTTCGTGCGGCCCTGATCGGCGAAGCGCTGGGCAGCCGCTTCCAGTCCGTCAACGACGTGCTGTTCGTCGACCGGGCGCTGGCCATGCAGGTGCCCTATGAACGGCCCGATGCGCCGATTCCGTCATACACGATATCGACCGCCCACGAAGCCGGCTGGACCTGGGATATCGGCCTGCACCAGCGGCGCGGCATCGGCTATGTGTATTCCAGCCGCCATACCGGCGACGACCGCGCCGAGCAGGTGTTGCGCCAGTACATCGGCCCGGCCGGCGATGCGCTGTCGCCGCGCCAGCTCAAGCTGAACGTCGGTTACCGCGAACAGCACTGGATCAAGAACTGCGCGGCGGTCGGGCTGTCGGGAGGATTTTTGGAGCCGCTGGAATCGTCGGGCATCGGCCTGATCGAAACGGCGGCCTATCTGGTCAGCTACCTGTTCCCGCACAATGGCGACATGGCGGCGGTGGCGCGCACCTACAACGAGGTGATGAGCGCACGCTATGCGCGCATCGTCGATTTCGTCAAAATGCATTACTGCCTGACGCAGCGCACCGACCACGCCTTCTGGACCGACAACACCGATCCGGCCAGCATCCCGGCCACGCTGCGCGACAAACTGTCGATGTGGCGCAGCCGCGCGCCGCACCGCATGGACTTCGTGGCCGACTACGAGATGTACCCGGTCTCAAGCTGGCAGTATGTTTTATACGGCATGGAATATCCGACACAGCAGTACGCCAACCGGCTGACGCTGGGCCGCTACGCCGAAGCGCAAAAGGAATTCCAGATGATCGAACACATGTCGCACCGCGCCGTGGCCGACCTGCCGGCGCACCGCGCGCTGGTGCAGCACTATCTGCAGCAGGGCCAGCGCAAGTTTGGCTGAATCTCCGAGCTGACCGCAGCTTGTTCCGGCATCAGGCCTTTGCGCCCGATGCCGACGCACCGAGCCTGGCGCTGGCGGCAATCACCAGCATGGCGCAGCCAAGGCCGGCAAAAGCCAGCTTGAGATTGACGGCGTGGGCGACAAAGCCGATCAGCGCCGGCCCGGCCAGAATGCCCGCATAGCCGAGCGTGGTAATCGCGCCGATCGCCAGCCCGGCCGGCATCGATTGCTGATTGCCGGCCGCCGTAAACAGGATCGGCACCACGTTCGAGGCGCCCAGTCCCACCAGCACAAAGCCCAGCAGCGCCAGCGGCGCCGACGGCGCCAGCACCGCCACAAAAAAGCCGCTGGCGCCGCACAGGCCACCGAGCAGCAGCACGCGCTTGCCACCCAGCTTGCGCACCACGCGGTCGCCGGTCAGGCGGCCCACCGTCATGGCCAGCGCAAAGGCCGCGTAGCCGAGGCCGGCGCGGGTAGCGTCCATGCCCTGCTGCGCCGTCAGCAGCAGCGCGCTCCAGTCGAGAATCGCGCCTTCGGCCAGGAAGCACAGGAAGCACAGCAAGCCGATAAAAATCACTGCGCCATGCGGCACCACGAACAGCGGCGCTTCGCGCTCGGCCGCCTCCGGCTCGTGCAGGAAGTGTGGCGCGCCGATGGCCAGCGCCAGCGCTACCAGCAGCGCAATCGACACCGTGGCCAGCAGCGCGCTCAATCCCGCCCACAGCATCAGCGCCATCAGCCCGGCGCCGGCAAAACCGCCAACGCTGAACAGGCCATGAAAGCCCGACATCAGGGCGCCACCGCTTTCGCGCTCGACGATCACGGCCTGCACATTCATGGCCACATCGAGCGCGCCCAGCGCAGCGCCAAATACAAACAGCGCCACACCCAGCCACAGCGGCGTGGGCGCCAGCGCCAGCATCGGCAACACCAGGCACAGGCACACGCCCGCCACCAGCATCACCAGCCGGCAGCCGCAGCGCGACGTCAACAGCCCGATGGCTGGCATCGCCATCAGCGATCCCGCGCCCAGGCACAGCAACAACAGGCCCAGATCGGCCTCGCCCAGGCCCAGCCGTGTTTTGGCAAACGGCACCAGCGGCGCCCAGGCCGCCATGGCCAGGCCGGAAGCAAGAAAAGCGAGACGGGTGGACAAGCGTTGTTGCGGGCCGACGTGCATGGGGTTCCGTAAGATTTGACGAGCAGGGCTGTCGAGTATACGGCATGACACTCAATCATGCCTGGCTGGCATAGTTGCCGCAATCGGCTCCATGGTACGAACGCGAACATACGCGCCAGCGCGTGTGCAGCATGATTGAATCCGCTTGATAACACTTATCACAAGGAGCAGTCATGGAATCAGTATCTGTCACCTCGGGCGCGGCGCTCAACCGCGACACCGACAACCTCTCTTCCGGCGTCTCGTGGGGCGCCATACTTGCCGGCGCGGCAGCCGCCGCAGCGCTGTCGTTCATCCTGCTCATCCTCGGCATGGGCCTGGGACTGTCCGCCGTGTCGCCGTATGAATCGAATAACGGCCCGATGGGCGCCGGCGCTATCGTGTGGCTGGCATTCACCCAGCTGGCGGCAGCCGGCATCGGCGGTTATATGGCCGGTCGCCTGCGCGCCAAATGGGCCGGCGTGCAAAGCGACGAAGTCCACTTCCGCGATACCGCCCACGGCTTGCTGGCCTGGGCAGTGGCCACGCTGGTCACGGTGGCGGTGCTGGCAGGCGGCGTGCGCGCTGCGCTGAGCGGTGCAATCGATTCGGCCAGCGCCGTGGCGCCGGCGGTCACCGCGGGTGCAGCTGCGGTAGCAGGCAACAGCAACAATGACGGCAGCAATTATTTCTCGGACATGGTGCTGCGCGCACCGGATGGTACGCCAGCCACCGAAGCAGAGCGCGCCGAAATCAACCGCATCCTGCTCGCCGACCTGGCCAACGGCAAGATCAACGCCGACGACCGCAACTACCTGGCGCAAATCATCGCCAAGCGCAGTGGCCTGACGCAAGCCCAGGCAGAGCAGCGCATCGACCTGATCTACGCCCAGGCCAAACAGGCTGCCGCCGAAGCCAAGGCCAAGGCACAAGCCGCTGCCGAAACAGCCCGCAAAGCCGCCGCCCACTCGGCGCTGTGGATGTTCGTGGCGCTGCTGCTGGGCGCCTTCGTCGCCAGCCTGACCGCCACCATGGGCGGCCGCCACCGCGACCACGCCCGCGTATTCGTACGCACCACCCTCTAACTCAAGGAGAACACCATGCGTTCGATCTTATTGCTGCTGCTCGGGATTCCGCTGCCGATCGTGATTTTGATTGCGTTGTTTGTGCATTGACTCGCACCAGCAGCGCGGAAAGTGGCGGACTTGATTGACCTGACAATGTGTGCGGCATTAACTGCCGCACATCAAGTCAGCGATATCAGCCACTGCCCGGTCCAACGCGCAAGCATGCAACTTCATATGCGAGCGCGTTCGACCGTCAGCCGCGTTGCTCATTCGCCAGACGGACGAGGAGTTCGCCCAGTTCCAATGCCTCTTGCTCACCCAGTTCGACAGGGTCTTTGTCGGTCGTATTCACCTTCAGGTGGATTCCGCCATCGACCCGGACACTGATATCACCGCCCATCATGTCGAAAACTTATGTGAATTGTTCATCGTCAGTCATAACTTACTCGCTCTCGGAACACAGATAATTGAACGGTGGATAACGCATTTTTTCAGGCTTCGCTACTCTTATAAGATATGCGCAAAATGGCGCCTGGCTTACCGCCGGCACGCGCCAGCCCCACTCACCCTGGAATCAACACCCCATGCTCGACCACCGGCCGCGCCACAAAGCTGTCCAGCACGCGCTTGACGTTGGGGAAGTTCCCAAACCCGACCAGTTCTGCCGCATCGTAAAAGCCCACCAGGTTACGCACCCACGGCAACCGCGACGAGCTAAGGGATAGAGACTTTGCGCCATCCTTTGGCTGTTAATCGATACTTTTGCAGCCGGCTCTGGGGTTTTTCGGGAATGGTCATTTCAATCAATTTTGCTTCCAGCGCGGGCTGCAGATAGCTGTTACGCAGGTGTTTTTCATCTTTCAACCCTGGCGCAAGCTGTATGTCCATGCGCCGCATCTCCTCGCGCATGACCACCAGCAGCCGTGTGACTTCGGGGGTGACTTCAGGGGTGACTTCAGGGGTGACTTCGGGGGTGACTTCAGGGGTGACTTCGGGGGTGACCTCAGGGGTGACTTCGGGGGTGACCTCAGAAAACGCTTCGGGCGAAATTTTACGCTTGCGTATTCAGCAAGGCAAACTGCGTTGGTACCGTCACCACCACAACGATGCCCTGCGCGGTCTGGACATTTTCAGTC
>JBEVNE010000236.1:0-23777 GCA_040508275.1 Duganella sp. | reverse complement strand
ACTGTTAATTTTTAAAGAACTTTATTCGGTGCTACTTTCGCACTTGACAAATCGTTTTGTTTGTCAGCGAGAAGGAAGAGTATGAAGCGTTTGCAGCATTTCGTCAACCTTCTTTTTTCTCGTTTCACTCAGTATCGCGCTTTTTGTTACTCACTGCTGCGGCGCTGTGTTCTGCGAGGGACAGAACTATAGCGCATGCATCTCCGGCTGACAAGGCTTATTTGCATCGACCCAGTCTCCTTGTTACCTATTACTCCTGAGACCATATTACAAGACCGCCATCTGGCAGCAGAGTCGGTCCATCAGACCCCTTTAACTCTACCAATGCATAAGCCGTCCTGCCATCGGCGTTCACATAACTGTAAGCGGCAAACGCCAGCTTGATTCCACCGGCAGTTTCTAACGTCTGCCCACCGCTGAGCACGTTACTGACTACCGCTGCGGGCAACGTGAAGCTGATCCCGCGTGATGTAAATTGCATGTTACCGTCAGCATCAAACCTGGCACTGCCGCTGTCGGACGGCGTGGCGCAGTTGTCACGCAGCTGGGTAAACGTCTGCCCCGCCAATTGCGAGGCATCGATCAGGTTGCGCGCTACGTGCAACCAGCACATCAGTCGATTTAGTGTAGGTCTGCGTGCCACCTTGGCGCGTTTGCGGCTGACACAGCATGACCACCGCCGGCAGAACATCATTGCTCAGCAACGATACATTGGCGGTAATCGGTTCGGAGTAAAAAAATTCTCGGTTACTGGCATATCTCCAGCCGACGTTCTGTACTGGCGAGCCGCCGTAGCTTAAGCTGCCAGACGAGATGTTAAAGCCGCGGCTTGCATAGGCGTAGCGCGCATTATAGGCCGGTACGTTTTTTTTCTCCTGCAGATAGTTAAAGCCGACGTACTCAGTCAAAGTAGGTTCATTGGCGTCCGAACCTGCCAGTGCTGAAATAAAGCGTGATACCTCGCCTCGTATTGTCTCCACGTCGCTCTTGGCGGTGAAGGTTGAGAACAATTCGCGTACTCCCCGATTGGCCCGGAACCCCGAGTAACTGCTTATTTCATCAGGCGTGTCGAGCTGCGAGGTAAAGTATGTCGCTGCCTGCATTTTATGCGACAGCACCACCGCATCATCATTCTGCCCACCCTCAAGCAGGAACAATACGGCCTGGGCGTGGCCGAACTGCTCACGATCAATAAGGCCAGTCCAGAATGCGCGCCCCTCAGGCTCGGCATTACGGTTAAACAGATTCAGATAGACAGCATTAATAAAGACCGCGTTATTGCCCGAATACAAGGTCTGTGACTCAGGGCTCTGGGCAAAAGCATCTACCAGCTGCCGCGCTCGTGCATTCACCGGATAGGCATCGATAATGCCAGCAATCGTATTGGGCATTTCACTGGCAATGAATATTTCCGTCCAAAATTCCAGGCCACGAGTGTCAGCAGGACGGCCCAAAAAACCCATATACAGACGCTGGATCACATCAGTGTAAGCCGCCTCGGGCTGTTGCACGAGCGGCGCCGAAAACGAAGTCTGGGACAACTGCCTGCTCTCGGGCACCGCGCTATCACCAGCGCCGCCGCAAGCCGTAAGAACATAGAAACACTGAGTATGGAAACAGCTTGGCGTACGGTTTTCATGATTTTCCCATAATTACAAAGAAGGCAATTATGCCTCAGGGAAAAAAGAACTCTAGAAATAATTGACGTGGTGTGGCTAATGCTGGAAGCTGGTCTCGAAGCCCTCCCCTTAATTTCTCATCTGTCCTGCTGCCTTACTCTAACGCCGCCACCAACGCGGGCACTACCTCGAAGAGGTCTCCCACCACGCCGTAATCGGCTACCGAGAAGATCGGCGCTTCAGGGTCTTTGTTAATGGCGACGATGACTCTGGATACCTTGACGGCGTCGCCCGAGCGCACGGTGGCAATCGCGTTGCCAGTGGTGGCCAGCCACCAGCAGGTGCACGGGGCCGCCGCATTGCAGTGCGGCGGTAAGGGCGTGCAGCGTGGCCGCTTTCAGTGTGGTGTTGTCATGTTCGGCGATGACGAGCGCGGAGGTAGTAGAGGAAACGGCGGCAGAAGTCATGGGAATGGAGGATAGATTAGATAACTTTGGCTTCATGGCGCAGGCGGTCGGCCAGCGCCGCCGCATCGGCCAGCATCACGCCAGCCTTGCGCAGTGAGGGTTCGCGCACGCTAACGGCCAGCGGCTGCAGCTCCGCATCCGTCTGTACCAGGATGGCGCGGTCGGCGCCCAGCGCCAGCGCGGTGCGCAGCACTTCCTGGCTGGCCGGTACGCCGCAGCTCACCACCACTACTTCCGTGGCCACGCCTGCCTCCTTGAGCCGCACCGCTGCTTCCACGGCAATTTCGTCGAAAGGATTGATCGCCATCCTGGCGTTGGCGATATCGACGCCACTGCCATCCGAACGCACGCGCACCCTCACCAGGTGGTCCACCACCCGCTTTGCCGCCACCAGCACTTTCATTGGATATCCTCAGACGATTTTTTCTTGTTGTAACGCCGCCAGCGCTGCGCTGTCCATGTTCAGCCATTCACCGAGCACCTCGGCCGTGTGCTGGCCCAGCGTCGGCGGCGCCTGGCGGTATTGCACCGGCGAAGCCGACATGCGGATCGGATTGGCCACCAGCGGCACGGTGCCGGCTACCGGGTGCGGCAGCTCAATGCGCATGCCGCGCGCCTGCACCTGCGGATCGTCAAACACCTTGTCGATGGTGTTGATCGGACCGCACGGCACGCCGGCGGCTTCCATCGCGGTGATCCATTCGGCGGTATTGCGTAGCACGGTAGCCCCACCGATCAGCGCCACCAGCACCTTGCGATGCTGAACGCGCTGCGCATTGGTGACAAAGCGCGCATCATGCGCCCAGTCGGCATGACCGAGCGTGGCGCAGAATTTGGCAAACTGATTGTCATTACCCACCGCGATGATCATGTAGCCGTCGGCAGTGGGAAAATCCTGGTAAGGGACGATATTCGGGTGGGCATTGCCCATGCGCTGCGGCGCCGTGCCGCCCACCAGGTAATTGGCGGCCTGGTTGGCCAGGCAGGCCACCTGCACGTCGAGCAGCGCCAGGTCGATATGCTGGCCCTCGCCCGTGCGCTCGCGATGCGCCAGCGCCGCCAGCACCGCCACCGATGCATACAGGCCGGTCATCACATCGGTCAGCGCCACGCCGACTTTTTGCGGTCCTTCACCGGCGGCGCCGTCGGGTCGGCCGGTGACGCTCATCAGGCCACCCATGCCCTGGATCAGGAAGTCATAGCCGGCGCGTGCCGCATACGGGCCGGTCTGGCCGAAGCCGGTGATCGAGCAGTAAATCAGGCGCGGGTTCAGTTGCTTCAGGCTCGCATAGTCCAGCCCATATTGGGCCAGCCCGCCGACCTTGAAGTTTTCCAGCACGATGTCGGCCTGTTGCGCCAGCTCGCGCACCAGTGCCTGCCCTTGCGGGTTGCCGATATCGATGGTGACCGAGCGCTTGTTGCGGTTGGCGCTCAGGTAATAGGCTGCCTCGGAGGTGGCGGCGCCATCGACGTCGGCCAGCCAGGGCGGGCCCCAGGCACGGGTATCGTCGCCGGCGCCGGGGCGCTCGACCTTGACCACGTCGGCGCCCAGATCGGCCATCAGCTGACCGGCCCAGGGACCGGCCAGCACCCGCGACAGGTCCAGCACGCGCACGCCTGCCAGCGCGCCGGGTGCAAGTGGCGGGGCGTTCATCAGAAGGCCGCGATGCCGGTGATGGCGCGGCCGAGGATCAGCGCGTGCACGTCGTGGGTGCCTTCGTAGGTATTGACCACCTCGAGGTTGACCAGGTGGCGGGCGACGCCGAATTCGTCGCTGATGCCGTTACCGCCCAGCATATCGCGCGCCATGCGGGCGATATCGAGCGCCTTGCCGCAGGAGTTGCGCTTCATGATCGAGGTGATTTCCACCGCCGCCGTGCCCTCGTCCTTCATGCGCCCAAGGCGCAAACAGCCTTGCAGGCCCAGCGTGATTTCGGTCTGCATGTCGGCCAGTTTTTTCTGGATCAGCTGGTTGGCGGCGAGCGGCTTGCCAAACTGCTGGCGGTCCAGCGTGTACTGGCGTGCGCGGTGCCAGCAATCTTCGGCTGCACCAAGAGCGCCCCAGGCGATGCCGAAGCGGGCGCTATTGAGGCAGGTGAACGGGCCCTTGAGACCGCGCACGTCAGGGAAGGCGTTTTCTTCGGGGCAGAATACTTCGTCCATGACGATTTCGCCGGTGATCGAAGCGCGCAGGCCGACCTTGCCGTGGATGGCTGGCGCCGACAGGCCTTCCCAGCCTTTTTCGAGCACGAAGCCGCGGATCTGCTGCTGGTCGTCCTTGGCCCACACCACGAATACATCGGCCACCGGCGAATTGGTGATCCACATCTTGGAACCGCTGAGCACATAGCCGCCATCGACTTTGCGTGCGCGGCTCAGCATCGAGCCGGGGTCCGAGCCGTGATTCGGTTCGGTCAGGCCGAAACAGCCGATCCACTCGCCGGTGGCAAGCTTGGGCAGATATTTCTGGCGCGTGGCTTCGTTGCCGAATTCATAGATCGGCACCATCACCAGCGACGACTGCACGCTCATCATCGAGCGGTAGCCCGAATCGATACGCTCGACTTCGCGCGCCACCAGGCCATAGCACACCGACGACAGGCCGCTGCCGCCGTATTGTTCGGGGATGGTCACGCCGAGCAGACCGAGCGCGCCCATTTCACGGAAAATTTCGAGGTCGGTGTGCTCGTTGCGGAATGCTTCGAGCACGCGCGGGGCCAGCTTGTCCTGGCAATAGGCGTGGGCGGAATCGCGCACCATGCGTTCTTCTTCGCTCAATTGCTGATCGATCAGCAGCGGGTCGTCCCATTGGAAAGCGGCTTTTTTATGCGTTTGGCTCATTCCGAACTCACTCTGTCATTGATGATATGCCTAATGTACAATCCAAAAATCCCCGCCACAAGCGATTTGTTCGCACTGATCTGTGCGTAAAACGCACTTGTTAATCTTTTGGAGCAGAGCATGCGCAGGAAAATCCCGTCCACGGCGGCCTTGTCGGCGTTTGAATCGGCGGCGCGCCACCAGAGTTTTACCAAGGCCGCCGACGAACTGGCGCTGACGCAAAGCGCCGTGTGCCGGCAGATCGCCGCACTGGAAGAATTTTTGGGACTGAAACTGTTTCGCCGCAGCCGGCGCGGCGTGGTGCTGACCGAGGCGGGCGAAACCTATAGCCGCCAGGTGACGGCGCGGCTCGATGAAGTGGAGCGCGATACGCTCGACCTGATGGCCAAGGGTGGCCAGGGCGGCGTGCTGGAACTGGGCGTGGTACCGACGTTCGCCACCAAATGGCTGATGCCGCGCCTGCCGCAGTTTGCGCGCGAACACCCGGGCATCACCATCAATCTGTCGGCGCGCACCCGGCCATTTTTGTTCGACGACACCCAGTTCGACGCCGCCATCCACGCTGGCAGCGCCGTGTGGCCGGGCACCGAGGGCGTGTTTTTGATGCGCGAAAACCTGGTGGCGGTCTGCCATCCGGCCCTGATCGCGCCGCGCACCAGCGTAGACCAAGCCGGTTGGCAGGGCCTGACACTGCTGCAGCAAAGCACCCGCCCCTACGGCTGGCGCGACTGGTTTGCTTCGCGGGCGATGCAGGTTGATGGCGATATGGCCGGGCCGCGCTACGAACTGTATTCGATGGCGGCCGAAGCGGCCTTGCAGGGCATGGGTGTGGCGCTGATACCGCGCCTGCTGGTGGAAGATGAATTGCAGCGCGGCGCGCTGGTACAGGTTGCACGTCACGACTACCTGAGCGACCGCAGTTACTACCTGATTTACCCGGAAGCCCATGGCGACCACGCGGCGCTGGGAGCCTTCCGCAGCTGGCTTGAAACGCAGGCGCGCGCATACCGCGAGCCGCTGGGGTTGGGCTGAACAGCGCCAGCGGCGATCACACTGCCCCGGTCAATAATGACAATCGCCTGTCCTTTCGGCAAATGGCGCGATATATTTCAGCTGAGTTAACGCCGTCTCAGTCGTCGCGGCGCTCTGGCTGGTCGGCATGAATAAATACGGTGTAGGTATCGGCAGGACGCAGATTGCCGGCAAGGTCAAGAACGTGGCCGATGGCGCCGCGGTGATACGTACCATGGTTAACCAGATGAAACAGCACTTCTTCCCGCGTCAAGGCGCCCTGTTGACCATCCAAAAAGCGGAAGCGGATGGTCTCGGCCAACGCGACGCCGGACAGGGATTGAGCGTAGGCTTGTAGCCAGGCATTTGAAGCCGACACCCGCTGCACCAGCTCCTGCAGTGGCGGCACCAGCCCAGGATCGGAGTTGGATGTGGTGTGCGGCTCAGGCGCGCACAGCAGCCTGGCCTTGAAGACCTCCTCCACGCGTATCATGTGATTAAGCTGCTGGCAGGCAAAAGCCATCTCGGACGGAAATTGCGCCACATCGATCAGGCCTGTTGCGGCCAGCGTTCGGCTGTCGGCCCATTGTTTATAGCGAAGTTGATGCTGGATCTGAGGAAGGTTCATGGCCGTGAGTGTGATGCAGCACGTCTTCGCAGTCAATTGCCGTATGCCATACACCGAGCACCCCGATTATTTGTGCACCAAAGCCCCCAAGCGCACGATAGCGAGGCATCATCCTCGCTATGCTGATAGATTATTAAATAACAATATTTTTAAATCTCTCACCGGTGCCCCATGAAAACGTTTCACTGCGATAAGTGCTCCCAGCAAGTCTTTTTCGAAAATACGCTGTGCGCCAACTGCGACAGCATGCTCGGCTATGAACCGGGCCTGCGCACCATCAACAGTTACGAACCGGCCGAGAACGGCCTGTGGCGCAGCCTGAACAGCAGGGACGCAGGCAAGCTGTATAAACAGTGCAGCAACTACGTCGAACACGATGTGTGCAACTGGATGCTGGCCGCCGACGATGCGCACGACCTGTGCGCGTCATGCCAGCTGACGGTGGTGATTCCAGCGCTGTCGTCGGAAAAAAATCAGATCCTGTGGTCGCGCCTCGAGGCCGCCAAGCGCCGCCTGCTGTTTTCGCTGGCCACGCTGAACCTCACGCCCGCATCCAAAGAGACGGAACCGGAAACCGGCCTGGCCTTCCAGTTCCTCGAAGACGGCGTCAGCGACGAGTGCGTGATGACCGGCCACGACAATGGCCTGATCACGCTGAACATTGCCGAAGCCGATCCGGCCGAGCGCGAACGCACGCGCGAACAGATGCATGAACGTTATCGCACGCTGCTCGGACATTTCCGCCACGAAAGTGGGCACTATTATTTCGACCGGCTGGTCGTCGATAGCGAGTGGATAACCGGTTTCCGCGCCCTGTTCGGCGACGAGCGCGAGGATTACAGCACAGCGCTCAAACGCCATTACAACGCAGGCCCGCCCACCGACTGGGAAGAACGTTTCGTCAGCAGCTATGCCAGCTCCCACCCGTGGGAAGATTGGGCCGAAACCTGGGCGCACTACCTGCACATGATCGATACGCTGGAAACCGCGCACGCCTGCGGCCTGTCGCTCAAACCGGCCAAGGCCGACGAGCCGTCACTGGAAGGCGTGACCCTGCCCACCAGAGTCGAGACCTTTGACGACACCATCTCCGACTGGTTCGCGCTGACTTATGTGCTGAACAGCCTGAATCGCAGCATCGGCATGCCGGATTCGTATCCGTTCAAGCTCAGCACGCCCGTGCTGGAAAAGCTGACCTTCGTCCACCAGGTAGTGCATGCCCACAAGGTCCAGGCGCCCGCGGCGTCATAAGCACTGAAGCCATGTGCTGGCCGCTACCATGGCCAGGCACATGGAACCCATCGCTGTCGATATCGACATCATCTGCACCACAATGGCGCACCGGAAGGAATTCAAGACTTGAATTTCAGGTATGAATCATGCTTACCCATGTCTATCGCTCCGGCTCCGGCCGCGCCCACCTCGAAAGGCATTCTGCATGGCTATCCGTATCGCGCTGCATCACAAGACCAGTTATCGCTACGACCGTCTGGTCAACCTGTCGCCGCACGAAGTACGTTTGCGCCCGGCGCCCCATGCGCGTACGCCGATTCTGTCGTACTCGCTGACGGTGCAGCCGCACGAGCATTTCATTAACTGGCAGCAAGATCCTTACGGCAATTACATCGGCCGTTTTGTGTTCCCGGAAAAAGCCGACCTGCTCGAGTTCACCGTCGATCTGGTCGCCGACATGACGGTGATTAACCCGTTCGATTTCTTCGTTGAAAAATATGCCGAGAAATTCCCGTTCGCCTACCCTGAACAGCTGACGGCGGAACTGGGTCCCTACCTGCGCACGGAAGCGCCCGGGCCGCTGCTCACCGAGTGGGTGGCCGGCGCCCGCACAGCTTTGCTGGCAGAGCCTGTCCTGACCAACGACTTCCTGGTCGCCATCAATCAGCGCCTGCAGCACGACATTGCCTACCTGCTGCGCATGGAACCCGGCGTTCAGGCGCCGGAAGAAACCTTGCAGAAGCGCTCGGGCTCATGCCGCGACAGCGGCTGGCTGCTGGTGCAGATCCTGCGCGAATTCGGCCTGGCCGCGCGCTTTGTCTCCGGCTATCTGATCCAGCTGCGCGCCGACCAGGAAGCGCTCGACGGTCCCAGTGGCGCCGCCGAAGACTTTACCGACCTGCATGCATGGACCGAGGTATATATTCCGGGCGCCGGCTGGATCGGGCTGGACCCGACTTCGGGCATGCTGGCCAGCGAGGGCCATATTCCGCTGGCATGCACGGCGATGCCATCGTCGGCAGCGCCGGTCAGCGGCTATACCGACCAGGCCGAGGTGACTTTTTTCCATACCATGACGGTCACCCGCATCCACGAAGACCCGCGCGTGACCAAGCCCTATTCGGAAGCGGACTGGCAAAAGATCGACCAACTGGGCCAGCAGGTCGATGCCGATTTGAAGCGCCAGGATGTGCGCCTGACGCAAGGGGGCGAGCCTACTTTTGTGTCGATCGACGACATGGACGGCGCCGAATGGAACACGCTGGCGCACGGCGACAAGAAGCGCGAGCTGGCCGGCAACCTGATGCACCGCCTGAAAAACCACTTTGCGCCGGGCGGCATGCTGCACTACGGCCAGGGTAAATGGTATCCGGGCGAGCCGCTGCCACGCTGGGCGCTGAATATTTTCTGGCGCGTCGATGGCCAGCCCATGTGGCTCGACGCCACCCTGTTCTCCGACGAAAACGTCGATGACGGCTATGGCAGCGCCGAAGCGGCCAGCTTTGCCGCCGAACTGACCAAGGCATTGCGGCTGCCGGCCAACAGCGCCATTCCCGCCTACGAGGACGTGCTGTTGCAGGCCCAGCGCGAACAGGCGCTGCCGCGCAATCTCGATCCACTACAGGCCGACCTGACGGCGCCGGAGGAGCGGCGCCGGCTGGCGCGTCTGCTTGAACGCGGACTGGGCCAGGTGGCCGGCTACGTGCTGCCGCTCAAGGCGGCCGATTATGATCCGGCGGTTATGCTGGGCACCAGCTGGCGCACCTCGGCCTGGCCGCTGCGGCGCGAACACCTGTACCTGCTCGAAGGCGACTCGCCGATGGGCCTGCGCCTGCCGCTGGCCACGCTGCCGTGGGTACTGCCGGAACAGCGCGCGCTGGAGGCCGATTTCGATGTCGATCCGTTTGCCCCGCGCGGCGCACTGCCGGCGGCAAAAAAAGACAAGCGCCCTACCCTGGGCCTGGCCGCCGGCAAATCGGCGGAACACGCCGCCAAAACGCGCCGGCCGGCGCAACCAGCCGAACCGGCCCCGCGCGATGTGATTCATACCGCGCTGTGCCTGGAAGTACGGGCCGGCCGTCTGCACATTTTCATGCCGCCGCTGACGCGTATCGAGGATTATCTGGCGCTGGTCACGGCCGTGGAAAGTACCGCATCGAAGCTGAAGATGAAGCTGTGGATCGAAGGCTATCCACCGCCGCGCGACCCGCGCATCAAGCTGCTCAGCGTAACGCCCGATCCTGGCGTGATTGAGGTGAACATTCATCCTGCGGCCAGCTGGAATGAGCTGGTCTACAACGTGTCCACCCTGTACCAGGAGGCGCGCCTGACCCGCCTGGGCACGGAAAAATTCATGCACGACGGCCGCCATACCGGCACCGGCGGCGGCAACCACGCCACGCTCGGCGGCGCCACCGCCGCCGACAGCCCGATGCTGCGCCGGCCGGACCTGCTGAAAAGCCTGATCACCTACTGGCAGGTACATCCGGCGCTGTCCTACCTGTTCTCCGGCACCTTTATCGGGCCGACCAGCCAGGCCCCGCGCGTCGATGAAGCGCGCGACGACAACCTTTATGAACTGGCCATCGCCTTCCAGCAGATGGACCAGGTGCTGCCGACCATGCACGACGGCGACAAGCCGTGGATGGTTGATCGCCTGCTGCGCAATATGCTGGTGGACCTGACCGGCAATACGCACCGCTCCGAATTCTCGATTGATAAACTGTATTCGCCGGACGGTCCGACCGGGCGCCTGGGCCTGGTGGAATTCCGCGCCTTCGAGATGCCGCCGCACGAGCGCATGAGCTTATTGCAAATGTTGCTGCTGCGCGCGCTGGTCGCACGCTTCTGGCGTCAGCCCTTCCAGGCCAAGCTGGTGCACTGGGGCACGGCGCTGCACGACCGCTGGATGCTGCCGCATTTCGTCGCCCAGGATATCCGCGACGTTGCACGCGACCTGCGTGCGGCCGGCTACGCCTTCGAGGAACACTGGTTCGAGCCGTTCATCGAATTCCGCTTCCCGCGCTTCGGCACCGTGGTCTACGAGGGCGTGGAAATGGAACTGCGCCAGGCCATCGAGCCATGGAATGTGCTGGGCGAAGAAGTGAGCGCCGGCGGTACGGCGCGCTATGTCGATTCGTCGGTGGAACGCATGCAGTTGCTGGTGCGCGGTCTGACCGACGGGCGCCACGTGGTGGCTTGCAACGGCCGCATGCTGCCGCTGCATCCCACCGGCGTGCCCGGCGAATACGTGGCCGGCGTGCGCTTCCGCGCCTGGAGTCCATGGTCGGCGCTACACCCGAGCATCAAGGTGCAGGCGCCGCTGACGTTCGACCTGGTCGATACCTGGAGCGGGCGCGCGATAGGCGGTTGCACCTACCACGTCGTGCATCCCGGAGGGCGCAGCGAGACCGGATCGCCGGTCAACGCCAACGCCGCCGAAGCCCGCCGGTTTGCACGTTTTTGGCCGCACGGCCACACGCCAGGCCCGATGACTGTGCGTAAAGAGGCACACAATCCGAGCTTCCCGATGACCCTGGACTTGCGCTGGCAGGCAGATTGACCTATTGTTTCGTTCCAGCAATCCGGCAATCCATCATCCATCCGTAACGCGCATCCATGCCTTCTCCCCTTTTCGCCCATTACCTGGCGGCGCCAGACAGCTTTGACGAGATGCTGGACGCGGCCGGGGCGCCGCGCCCGCACTGGCGCGCCATGCTGGCCAACCTGGAGCACGAAGCGCCGGACATGATGCGCCAGCGCTACGAGATGGTCCAGCGCCAGGTGCGCGAGAACGGCGTTACCTACAACGTGCCGGCCGACCGCGACGGCCGCCAGCGGCCGTGGGACCTGAACGCCCTGCCGCTGATCCTGCCGCCCGACGAATGGAGCGGCATCGAGGCGGCGGTCATCCAGCGCGCCACCCTGCTCAACCAGATCCTTGGCGACGTCTACGGCGAACAGAGGATGCTGCGCGAAGGACTGCTGCCGCCGGCGCTGGTCCACGGCCATGCGGGCTTTCTGCGGCCTTGCCATGATATCCGTCACCATGACGACGTGGCCCTGCATTTTTACGCAGTAGACCTGGCGCGCGCCCCCGACGGCGGCTGGTGGGTGATGGCCGACCGCACCCAGGCGCCATCCGGCGCCGGCTACGCGCTGGAAAACCGCGCCATCATCGCGCCCACGTTCCCCGACCTGCTGCGCGAACTGAAGGTACAGCCGCTGAACAGGTTCTTCCGCACCATGCACGACAGCCTGGTGCACTGGGGACGGCGCTGCGCGGCCAGTGGCGATACGCCGGCGCCGCTGCGCGACGGCGACATGCCGCTGATTGTGCTGCTGACCGCCGGCCCGCGCACCGCCAGCTATTACGAGCAAGCCTACCTGGCGCGCTATCTCGGCTTGCCGCTGGTCGAAGGCGGCGACCTCACCGTGCGCGACGGCGTGGTCTATCTGAAAACCCTGGCCGGCCTGCAGCGCGTGCACGTGATCATGCGACGGGTGGACGACGAAGCCTGCGACCCGCTGGAACTGGACAGCTCCATGCTCGGCGTGGCCGGCCTGACCCAGGCCGCCAGGCGCGGCAACGTAGTCGTTGCCAACAGCCTCGGTTCCAGCCTGCTCGAATCGGGCGCCCTGCTCGGCTTTTTGCCGGCGCTGTCGCGCCGTCTGCTGGGCGAACCGTTGAAAATGCCGTCGGTGGCCACCTGGTGGTGCGGCGAGCCGGCCGCACTGGAAGCGGTAATCGGCAAACTTGACCGGCTGGTGATCAAACCCAGTTTTTCGCAGCGGCCGCAGTCGGCGGTCTTTGGCCAGGACCTCGATGGCGCGGCGCGCGCGGCTTTTATCGCCGGGCTGCGCGCCAATCCAGGCAATTTCATCGCCCAGGAAGTGATACGGCTGTCGCAGGCGCCCGTGTGGAAAGGCGGCGCCATGCCAGGCTTGCAGGCGCGCGCCGTCGGCCTGCGCGTGTTCGCATGCGCCACGCCGAATGGCTACGTGGTGATGCCTGGCGGCCTGACGCGCGTGGCCACCGGAGCCGATGCACGCGTGCTGACCATGCACATGGGCGGCGCCAGCAAGGATACCTGGGTGCAGGCGCGCACGCGCGTGGCCGTGCACCGGCCGCAGGACCGCAGCATCACCAGCGACAACCTGGTGCGCGAAGACACCAATCTGTCGAGCCGGGTGGCGGAAAACCTGCTGTGGTACGGCCGCCATGCCGAACGCTGCGACAATGTCTGCCGCCTGCTGCGGGTGGCGCTGAATTTTCTGTCCGACGTCAGGCTCGAGCAGCGCGGCGCCGAGTGGCCGACCGTCGAGGCGCTGTGCATCCACTTCGAGCTGCTCGAAGCCCCGAAAAAGCCGGCGCCGACCAATCCCGGACAAATGCAGGGCCAGATACAGGGCCAGATACAGCGTCAGACACTGAGCCAGGGCGGGCAAACCATGAGCCAGACCCAGAGCTCATTTGCGCCGACCGCCATCTTCAGCGACGCCGAGATCGAAGCGGCCCTGCTGCAGGCCGTGGTTTCGCCGGCCGTACCCGGTCTGGCCAGCCAGCAGCGCCAGCTGCACCGGGTGGCCAGCCAGTTGCACGAGCGCTTTTCGGCCGATAACTGGCGTGCGCTCAACCGCATGGTGCAGCCGGCGGTGCACCCCGGCGAGCGGCCGTCGCAGTCTGCGGCGATGACCATCCTCGACGACGCGGCCACCTCGCTGATGATGCTGGCAGGCTTTGCCCTCGACGGCATGACGCGCGACCTGGGCTGGCGCTTCATGTCCATCGGCCGCCGGCTCGAACGGCTGCAATTCCAGTGCGAAGTGCTGCAGCGCGCGCTGGCAATGGACTGCAACGGCAACCTGGAATGGCTGCTCGAACTGTCCGACAGCATCATCACCTACCGCGCCCGCTACCGCGCCCAGCCCGAGTGGCTGCCGGTGCTGGACCTGCTGCTGTGCGACGAGAGCAATCCGCGCTCGATCGTGTTCCAGCTCGACGGCATCCTCGGCACGCTGCGCCGCATCGCGCAAACCCACGGGGCCTGCGGCGCCCACCTGCTGGCGCCTTTACGCAGCGAACTGAAGGCGCTGGCGCCCGGCGCCGACCTCACACACGGCAATGCCATGCTGGGCGCGCTACTGAACCGTATACAGCTTGCCAGCGCGGCGCTGTCCGAGCATCTCAGCGTGCAGTTTTTCAGCTACACCGAGAATGGCCAGTCCAGGGAGCGTACAGCATGAGCGCCTGGCCAGATGAAACTGCAGCCTGCGCCCGCTACCGCGTAGTGCATGAAACCCGCTACCGCTATGACTGCACGGTCACCCTGTCGCAGCAATACCTGCACATGACACCGCGTCCGTTTGCCTGGCAGCAGACCGAATCGCACCTGATCTGGCTCGACCCGGTGGTCAGCGAAGGCAGGGACGGCCTCGATTACTTTGGCAACAGCGTGCGCCACGTGGCGCTCACGCTGCCGCACGACAGCCTGCTGGTGCATGCCGAATCGACGGTGCTGCTACGCGCGCGCCCCGACCTGGCGCACATCGCGACATCGCTGCCGTGGGAAAGCGTGCGCGACATGATGGGCAAGGAGAAAAGCGCGGCCACGCTGGAAGCCTGCCGCTACCTGTATGCGTCGCCGCACGTGCACTGGTTTGCAGAGCTGGAAGCCTATGCACGGCGCAGCTTCACGCCCGGCCGGCCGCAGCTCGATGCGGCGCTCGAGCTGACCCAGCGGATTTTCGACGACTTTGAATTCGACAGCAAGGCCACCGATATTTCAACCCCGCTCGAACAGGTGCTGCGCGGCCGGCGCGGCGTGTGCCAGGATTTTGCCCAGCTGATGATCGGCTGCCTGCGCAGCCTCGGCCTGCCGGCACGCTACATCAGCGGCTACATCCTCACACACCCGCCCGAAGGCAAACCGCGCCTGGTCGGCGCCGACGCCTCGCATGCCTGGGTATCGGTATATTGTCCTGCCTTGGGCTGGATTGATTTTGACCCGACCAACCGCTGCCTGGTACAGCACGAACACATCACGCTGGGCTGGGGCCGCGATTTCAGCGACGTCACGCCGATGCGCGGCATTGTGCTCGGTGGCGGCCGCCAGGAGCTTGATGTGCAGGTGACGGTGACGCCGTTGCCGGTGCTATGAGTGAGCTGATCGCGCTGATGATCCTGCTATTGTATTGGGCAGCCACTTACATGATGGCTTCCGGGACGCGGTGCATCACGTCGATGAGTATATTTGTGTGAAGTAATACTATCGCCATTCGGCGCTCGATGCCGTTCGCCAATTGAGAGTACCTGAATACTCCCTGTTCACATCCGTGCGCGCGATCTGACTTGGACTATAATTAACAGCGCAAGTCAACTGAAGGGATACCATCATGACACTGAAGATTCGCGGCCCCAGCAGGTTCGACTCCCCTACTACCATTAAAGGGGACGCTCCATTTCTTGGCGCTACAGTTGCTGAGTGGGATAGGGCAATCATCGGCAACATGGGAAAAACGCTTGCTGAAATTAAACTGCGCACAGACAATGCGCCCAAGCGTGATGCATCCAAGGCAGTTTCATCTGACCTGGCCAGCATCGTGAGCAAACGCCTGCGAGTGGTAAATAATTCACTGACTGGAGAACGCGGCGCTTATCGCGTTTTTTTATGTCCTCGTCTCATCTCCCAACGTTTGACCTGCACGCGATGGTGTTTGCCGGACCTAATGGCGCTGGAAAAACATCGGTAATCGAGGAGATCAAGCACACCGGCTTGGCAACTGTCCACGGCGTCTACCCGGTACCTGCACGCTTCATCAATCCCGACCAGGTTGCCAAGGATTTGAAGGGGGATTTCGCGAACCAGGATGCGCGCGATGAAGCCGCTCAAGCCGCTGCGGTACAGGCACGCGCCGAAGCAATCGCCAGCAAGCTGCCATTCGCTTTCGAGACAGTGATGTCGCATCCTTCGCGTATCAACGAAATGCTGATGTTGAAGGAACAGGGCTATCGCCTGTTCTTAACCTTCATCACCACCGACGATCCTGAAAAAAATGTGGCCAGGGTGAAGTTCAGGTATGAGACAGGCACAACTACGGGACATTACGTTGCGCCACAAAAGGTGCGTGAGCGTTATGTGCGTACCCTTGCATTGTTGCCACGCGCATCGGAAATCGCGGACAACGTCTACATCTACGACAATTCCACCGATACTGAAAACTGCTTATTTTCTCGCCCAATTCGACACTGCTACAGGCCAGTGCGTGATTCACGACCGGCTAATGCTAGGTCTGACGCGTCAACAAAAAATGCAGTCCTTAACCAGGCTGCAACGCGGTGATCAGATCACCATTCTTTACGCATCAACCAGCGCGCCACTTCTGCAGAGATGAATTTCGCTGTGTATCGCAACAGGATTCTTTTAGCTACCTTACCAACTTTTTCATCCGATACGACAACTGCGGCCGCGTCAACCCCAGCATGCGCGCTGCCGCCGACAGGTTGCCGTCAGCGCGCTTCACGGCCGCCAGGATCAGCGTGCTCTCGAGCGTATCGAGCGACCAGTTTTTCGCTTCGCCGAGCATGGCCGGCAGCACGTCGAGCAGTTCCTTGCTGGCGGCTACGGCCGGTGCAGCTGCGGCAGCAGGCGCGCCATGGCTGGTCAGGCGCCCTGTCTGCGCCAGTGAAAAATACGCGGCCTGCGATTCCTCGCCGCTGGTAAACAGGTGCGGCAGATCGATCGGGCCATCTTCGTTGGCGTAGATGACGCCGCGCTCGACCAGATTTTGCAGCTCGCGGATATTGCCTGGAAAATGGTAGTTGAGCAGCGCATCGACGGCGCGCGCCGTAAAACCGGTCAGGCGGCGCTGGTGCTTCTGGCCATAGTGGCGCATGAAGTAGCCCATCAGCAGCGGGATATCGTCGCGGCGGTCGCGCAGCGGCGGCAGGTGAATCGGAAACACGTTCAGGCGGAAGAACAGGTCTTCGCGAAAGCGGCCCTGGCGTATCTCCTCGCGCAGATCGACATTGGTGGCCGCCACCAGCCGCACATCGACCTTGATGCTGCGCACGCCGCCCACGCGCTCGATCTCCCCTTCCTGCAGCGCGCGCAGCAGCTTGCCCTGGGCGACCAGGCTCAGTGTGGCGATTTCGTCGAGAAACAGCGTGCCGCCGCTGGCGCGCTCGAAGCGTCCGGGGCGCGAGCCGGTGGCGCCGGTAAAGGCGCCGCGCTCAACGCCAAACAGTTCCGATTCGATCAGCGTTTCCGGTATGGCCGCGCAATTGACGGCGACGAAAGGCTGGCCCTTGCGCTTGCCGATCTGGTGCAGCATGTAGGCAAACAGCTCTTTGCCGACGCCCGATTCACCGGTGAACAGCACCGTCGCAGCAGTGGGCGCCACGCGCTTGAGCATATGGCAGGCGGCGTTGAACGCCGGTGACACGCCGACCATTTCCTTGTCGGCATACGGCCGTTCGTCATCGCCCTCGAGTTTTGCGGCCTTCCTGTGCGCCTGCGGTTCGCTATAGGCCGTGGTGCTGACAAATGCCTCGGCGTTCAGAAAACGCAGGTCTTCCTCGACGTTATCCCACTCGTCGGCCGGTTTGCCGATCAGGCGGCAGTGCTTGTGCCCCATCGAGCAGCATTCGATTTCGCGGTAGATAGTCAGGCGGCCGATCATCGAGCTGGTATAGCCGATGGCGTAGCCGGTCTGCATCCAGCAGGCCGGTTCGGTACCGATGCCGAAATCGGCGGCGTGCACCTCGCCTTCGCCAGAATGATGCCAGAGGAATTCGCCGCGATAGGTGCCCAGTTCCACGTCAAATTCAAAATGCAGCGCCTCCACCTTGACCGCCCCTTCCAGCGAATGCATGCGCGGGCCGGCCGAAAACAGTGCCGTCGGATCGGCCTCGGGCCAGCGTTCGCGCAGCAGCTGGGCGTCGCGCGCGCCCGCCGAATAACCGACCCGCGTGAGCAGGCCGCGGGTACGCTCGGCGCCGATACTCTCCAGCAGTTCGCGCCGCAGCGAACCCAGTGACGACATGTGCAGCAGCTGCATGCGCTGGCCATTGAGCCAGATGCGACCATCGCCCGGCGAAAAATGCAGGCTCTGGGTAATGTCGTCGAGGGTCGGTGCCGCCCCCTCGTTCAAATGCTCGCTGTCGCCCCGGTTCAGCACCTTGCCGGTGGCCTGCGACACCTCCGCCAGCGAAATACGCTCACGCTTGTTCATGTCTCCCCCTTCTTGTTTTATCAAATCATACATCGGCATTTCTCCAGTTTGATCATTTGATGAAGTCATTACTCCACCTGATTTTTGTTGCGCTGCGCAAGCCATGCCCCGCGAAATTCAGCTCCAGCCCCTGTGCCAGCGATGCTGCATCGCACTAGCCAGCTTGCGTTCAACGCTGGCACGCAATTTGTAATAGTCAGGGCAAGAGCGGCAAGCGGACCTTATGCAACTAGCGTGCAAGCAGGCCAGGACGACTTCCCCACCCCATCAACCAAGGAGACAACATGACCGATACCGGCAACACCTTCCTCGCCCCCACCATCTGGCGTGAGCGCATTTTCAACGGCCAGTGGATCGCCGCACAGGGCGGCGCCCACACATTCATGGAGCCTGCCACCGGCGAACAACTGGGCAGCATAGGCCTGGCCAACGCGGCGGACGTGCTGGCCGCCGGCGTGCAGGCACGTGCCGCGCAAAAGGCCTGGGCCGCCTCGGACTACAAGGAGCGCGCGGCGATTTTCCGCCGCGCCGCCGCGCTCATCGCCGAGCACCACGACGAACTCTCGACCTGGATCGTGCGCGAAACCGGCGCGATTCGTCCCAAAGCGGACCTGGAGCTGCGCGAAGCCACTGCCCACCTGCACGAAGCCGCCGCCATGCTCACGCAACCCAAGGGCCAGTTGCTGGCCTCCAGCAGCGGCACCATGAGCATCGCCCGTCGCGTGCCGCATGGCGTGGTCGGCGTGATCTCGCCGTTTAACTTTCCGCTGATTTTGTCGATCCGCTCGATTGCACCGGCACTGGCCACCGGCAATGCGGTGGTGCACAAGCCGGACCTGCAAACCCCGGTCAGCGGCGGCGTGCTGATCGCGCGCATCTTTGAGGCCGCCGGCCTGCCGCCGGGCGTGCTGCACGTGCTGCCGGGCGGCGCCGACGCCGGCCAGGCCCTGTGCAGCCATCCCGATATCGGCATGATCGCGTTTACCGGTTCGACTGCCGCTGGCCACAGCGTGGGCGAACTGGCCGGGCGCAACCTGAAGAAAATGTCGCTGGAACTGGGCGGCAAGAATGCACTGATCATCCTGAACGATGCCGATCCCGATATCGCTGCTTCCAACGCTGCCTGGGCCACTTTTCTGCACCAGGGCCAGGTCTGCATGTGCGCCGGCCGCGTGCTGATCCAGCGCGGCATCGCCGACGCCGTGATCGAGCAGCTGGTCGAAAAAGCCCGGCGCCTGCCAGTCGGCGACCCGATGGGTGGCAACGTTGCACTGGGACCGCTGATCAGCGCGCGCCAGGTCGCGCGCCTGCACGCCATCGTCCAGGACAGCGTGGCCGATGGCGCGCAGTTGCTGGCCGGCGGCAGCTTCGAACAGCAGTTCTACCAGCCCACCGTGCTGACGGGCGCCCGCGCCGGCATGCGCTGTTTCGAGGAAGAGCTGTTCGGCCCGGTGGCGTCGATTACCGTGTTCGACACCGATGAAGAAGCGATTGCGCTGGCCTCGGCCACCAGCGGCTGCCTGGCGCTGGGCGTGATCACGCCCGACATCGGCCGCGCCATGCATATCGCCGACCGCGTGCCATCCGGCCACGTGCACATCAACGACCAGACCGTGCTGGCCGAGGCGCACGCGCCGTTTGGCGGCGGCGGCACCTCGGGCAACGGCGGCCGCCACGGCGGCACCATCGACTGGGAAGAATTTACCCAAACCCAGTGGCTCACCATCAAGACCGCAGCACCGCGCTATCCATTCTGAGGAGACCTTATGAAACTACGTAACAAGACCATCGTTGTCACTGGCGCAGCGTCGGGCATCGGCGCCGAAGTCGCAAGGCTGGCGCGCTTTGAAGGCGCCACCGTGATCGGCATGGACCGCAACGCGCCTGGGCTGACGCTGGACGGCTTTGTCAGCGTGGACCTGAGCAGCACCGCCAGCATCGACGCGGCGCTGGCACAACTGCCGCAGCGCGTGGACGCCCTGTGCAATATCGCCGGTGTGCCGGGCACCGCCAATCCGGCGCTGCTGGCCCATGTGAATTACCTGGGCCTGCGCTACCTGAGCACCAGCGTGCTGCCGCGCATGCCGGCTGGCGCTGCCATCGTCAACGTCGCCTCCATCCTCGGCGCCGACTGGCCCGCACGCCTGGACCTGCACAAGCAGTTGGCCGCCACGGAGGGCTTTGCCGCCGGCCAGGCCTGGCTCGATCAGCACCCGGTGCCCGACGACAGCTGCTACCAGTATTTCAAGGAGGCGCTGATCGTCTGGACCTATGTGCAGTCGCAAAAATGGTTCCTCGAACATTCGGTGCGCATGAACAGCGTGGCACCCGGCCCGGTATTCACGCCGATTCTTGGCGATTTTGTCTCGATGCTCGGTGAAGAGCGCGTGCAGCGCGACGCCCACCGCATGAAGCGCCCGGCCTACGCCGACGAAGTGGCGGCCGTGGTGGCCTTTTTGTGCAGCGACGATGCGCGCTGGATCAGCGGTGTGAACCTGCCGGTTGATGGAGGGCTCGCTTCTACATTTATCTGATCGGATTTACCCGGCAATACCCATAACTACAATCAGGAGACAGCAATGCAAACCATAACAAGTGTACGCCGCAGCATGCTGGCCATTGCGGTGGCGGCAGCCCTGCCCGCCGCCCAGGCCTACGAGTTCCAGACCGCCGATCCCGAATTGAAGATCAGCTGGAACAACACCTTCAAATACAGCGGCGCCTACCGCCTGAAGGATGCCGATGCGCGCCTGCTGGCCGGCGGCTATCCGTCGGCCGGCCCGGGCGACTTCACCGGCTACAACCTCGACGACGGCAACCAGAACTTCCGCAACAAGGGCATCGTCTCCAGCCGCATCGACTGGTTGTCGGAGTTTGACGCAGGCACCCGCACGCTGGGCATGCGCATCAGCGCCGCCGGCTGGTACGACGACGCTTACACGAGCCGCAACGACAACGCTTCCGCCGCCAGCAACGCCGTCACCCTGGCCGGCCAGAGCGCCACCCGCTTTGCCAACGGTACCCGCGTGCTACATGGCCGCAACGCCGAACTGCTCGACGCCTTTGTCTTTGCCAAGGGCACGCTGGGCGAGCTGCCGGGCACCGTGCGCGTAGGCCGCCATACGCTGCAATATGGCGAGAGCCTGTTCTTCGGCGCCAATGGCATCGCCAACGCCCAGGGTCCGGTGGACCTGGTCAAGCTGCTCAGCGTGCCGGGGGCGCAGTTCAAGGAGATACTGCGCCCGGTCAACCAGGTCTCGGGCCAGTTGCAGGTGCTGCCAACGGTGTCGATTGGCGGCTACTACCAGTTCGAATGGCGGCCAACGCAACTGCCGGGGGCCGGCAGCTACCTCAGTTCCTACGACGCCGCCGGCGCCGGCGCCACCGCCTACCTGGTCGCCCCCACCAACAGCGGCGCACCGGCGTTTATCACCCAGCCCGACATGAAGGCGAGAAATCGCGGCCAGGGCGGCATGCAGCTCAAGTGGGCGCCAGCCGATTCGGACATCGAATACGGCTTTTACGCCGCACGCTACCACGATAAAACGCCCAACTTCTACCTGGGCTTTGCGCCGGCATTTCCACCGGGCGCGCCCTCGACCGTGCAGGCCGTGTATGGAGAAAACGTGCGCACCTTTGGCGCCAGCGCCAGTACCGTGGTGCTGGGCGCCAACGTGGCGGCCGAAGTCTCGATACGGCGCAATACGCCGCTGGTCAGCGATCCCACGCCCAACTTCCTGTCGCGCCGCGGCACCGGCATCATCGGCGACAACCGCGACAACCCGGCCTATGCCGTCGGTAACACGGCCCACGCCAACCTGTCGGCAATCTACGTCATGCCGACCAACCGCTTCTTCGAAGGCGCCTCCCTGCTTGGCGAAATCGCCTGGAACCGCGCCACCAGCGTGAACTTCCAGGGTTCGCTCGATCCCAATACCACGCGTGACGCCACCGCCGTGCGCATGATCTTCGAGCCGGCCTACTACCAGGTCGTCGATGGACTGGACCTGACGATACCGATAGGCGTCGGCTACAACCTCGACGGCCGCTCGCGCGCGCTGGCCGGCTTCAACGGCGGCGTGGAACATGGCGGCGACTTCAATATCGGCGTCAACGGCACCTACCACCAGGACTGGAAATTCGGCATCAGCTACGTCAGGTTCCTCGGCGCCGCCGGCACCTTCCTGAAAAACAACCCGGCCACCAACACGCCCATCCTCAGCTACGCCCAGGCCCTGAAGGACCGCAACTACATCTCCTTCAATATCAAACGCTCTTTCTAAGGACACCATAACAATGAAAACCACCGTGAAACTGGCTGCCGCCGCGTTGACCTTCCATGTTGCCCTGCACGCCGCCCCGGCCCATGCCGCCGTCACCGCAGAAGAAGCGGCCAAACTGCAAACCACGTTGACCCCGCTGGGCGCCGAAAAAGCCGGCAACAAGGATGGCAGCATTCCTGCCTGGGACGGCGCCTACACCAAGGTGCAGCCGGGCTACAAGCCGGGCGACTTCCGCGTCGATCCGTTTGCCGCCGAAAAGCCGCTGCTGGTCATCACCGGCAAGAACGTCGATCAACACGCAGCAAAGCTCTCTGCAGCGACGGTGGCGATGCTAAAAAAATACCCGGCCTACCGGCTCGACATCTATCCCACCCACCGCACCGGCGGCGCGCCTGCCTGGGTATATGACAACACCTTCAAAAACGCCACCCGCGCCAAGTCGGTCGATGGCGGCTACGGTGCAGAGGGCGCCTACGGCGGCATTCCGTTCCCGATTCCAAAAACCGGCTTTGAGGCGATCATGAACCATCGCCTGGCCTGGACCGGCGAAGCAGCCATCCTGCCGCTGCGCACCGTGATCGTGACGCCGGACGGCAAACGCGCCACCGCCACCGAGGCGGAACAGACCTTTATGCGGCCGTATTACTTCAAGGACGGCAGCCTGGAGAAATTCGACGGCATCTACCAGTTCGGCCGCCTGATCACGCGCGCACCGGCCTCCAAGGCCGGCGAAGGCATCCTGGTCCACGACGGCATCAACGAGGCCAAGCCGCGCGCCATCTGGCAATACCTGGTGGGCCAGCGCCGCGTGCGGCGGGCGCCGTCGGTATCGTACGACACGCCCGATTCGGTCACCTCCGGCATCGGCCTGTTCGACGAGGCATTCATGCTGTTCGGGCCCATCGACCACCACGAGCTGAAACTGATCGGCAAAAAAGAGTTGTACATCCCGTATAACAACAACCGCGCGGCATCGGCCAAAATCGCCGACCTGGTCGGCCCGCAATTCCTCAATCCCGACCTGGTGCGCTGGGAGCTGCACCGCGTGTGGGAGGTGGAAGCCACACTGATTCCAGGCAAGCGCCACGTGGTGGCCAAGCGCCGTTACTACCTCGACGAAGACACCTGGCAAATCATCCTGGTCGATGGCTACGACGCCCAGGGCCAGATCTGGCGCGGCAACTACACCCTGACTTTGCTGGCGCCCGATATTCCGGCGGTGCTGGGCAATGTCATGTGGGGCACTTATAACGTGCAGACCGGCGCCTACCTGCTCAACGAAGCCTCCAACGAAATGCCAACCCAGTACAAGGTGATTCCACGCCTGCCGGCCAGCTATTTCGGACCGGAAGAACTGGCCAATCAGGGCTCGCGCTAACCCCTACGAAAGGACGCATGATGGCCGGAACGACTCGACTCTTTACGCGGCAGCGCGCGCTGCCGCTGGCAATGACCGTGGCAG
>JBEVNE010000222.1:0-17537 GCA_040508275.1 Duganella sp. | reverse complement strand
AGCAGGGCGCCCTGCTCTTCTGCAGCGGTAGCGGGCGCGGGCGCGGCATTGAAGTCGTGCAGCAGCGCTTGGCGCTGATCGGGCGAGAGCAGCGGCAGGCTGGCCACGCGGGCATGGTCGTCGGCCACCAGGGCGCGCAGCAGCGTGGTGAAATGGCCGCCGATGCGCTCGATGCTGGCGCGGTCGAACAGGTCGCTGGCGTAGCGCAGGCTGCCGCTCAGTTCTCCATTACTGTCGGCCAGTGACAGCGTCAGGTCGAACTGCGCGGTGTTATGGGTGGGCTGCACGCTGTCGATACTGAGGCCCGGCAGTTGCAGGGCGCCGCCGGCCGGTGCATTGTCGAGGCTGAACAGCACCTGGAACAGCGGGCTGTGGCTCATGCTGCGCGCCGGCTGCAACGCTTCCACCACCTGCTCGAACGGCAGATCCTGGCGGTCATGCGCGCCCAGGGTGGCGGACTTGACCTGCGCCAGCAGTTCGGCCACGGTCGGATCGCGCTCGAAACGCACGCGCAGCGCCAGTGTGTTGACGAAAAAGCCGATCAAACCTTCCACTTCCGGGCGCTGGCGGTTGGCCACCGGGGTGCCGATCACCACGTCGTCCTGGCCGGCCAGGCGCGCCAGCAGCGTAGCCCAGCCGGCCAGCAGCGTCATGAACAGGGTGGCGCCGTGGCGCTGCGCCAGCGCTTTCAGGGCGGCGGTCAGCGTGGTATCGAGCAGCAGCGGCACGCTGCCGCCGGCATAGCTCTGGCGTGCCGGGCGCACCCGGTCGGTGGGCAGCTCGAGCAGCGCCGGCGCACCCGCCAGCTGCTGTTGCCACCAGCCGGCCTGGGTTTGCGGCACTTCGCTCTGCAGCCACTGGCGCTGCCAGGCGGCGTAGTCGGCGTACTGGATCGCCAGCGGCGGCAACGGGTCGGGCTGCTGCTGCACCAGGGCCCCATACAGGGCGCTCAGTTCGCGCACCAGCACGCCGATCGACCAGCCGTCCGAGACAATGTGATGCTGTGTCAGCAGCAGCACGTGTTCCTCGGCGCCCAGGCGCAGCAACTGGCCGCGGATCGGCGCGTCGTTGGCCAGGTCGAACGGGCGGATCGCCTCGTCATCCGACAGGCGCTGCACGGCGCTGGCGTGCTGCCCGGCAGGCAGATCGCTCAAATCGGTTTGCGTCAGCGCCAGGCCAACGTCGGCGGCATCGATCTGCTGGACCGGTACGCCGTCCACCTTGACGAAGCGCGTACGCAGGCTTTCGTGGCGCGCGACGATCCGGTTCAGCGTGGCCTTGAAGGCAGCCACGTCGAGCCTGCCGCTCAGGCGCAGCTGCGCCGGGATGTGGTAGGCAATGCTGGCGGCCTGATCGAGCTCGGTCAGGAACCACAGGCGCTGCTGGGCGTGGGACAGGGCCAGCGGCTGCTGGCGGTCGGCGAGCGCAATCTGCGGCTGGGAGCGGGCTTGCGAGGCCGCCTGGCGAACGCGCTTTTGCAGACGCTGCATCAGGATCGCCTGTTGCAGCTGATGCAGATCGGTGAGTGGCTTATTCATCTTTGGAAGTCTCTTCGTTCAGGATGGCCAGCAATTCGCTTTCGGACAAATTGCCAAGTTGGTTTTTCATGGTTTCCATGTCTTCCCCGAGGAACTGCGAGAACTGCAGCGTGGTGATCACCTCGGCCAGGCGGTGCAGCACCGGACTGTCGAACAGGTCGGTCAGGGAGATCTCCACCTGGCAGCTCTGGCGCACGCGTCCCATCAGTTGCACGGCCAGCAGCGAGTGGCCGCCCAGCTCGAAGAAATGATCGTCGCGCCCTACCCGCTCCAGTCCCAGCAGCTCCTGCCAGATCAGCGCCAGCTCGCACTCGGCGTCGCTGACCGGCGCCTGGTAGGTGCGCGCGGCGGCATCCGGCGCAGCCGGCGCCGGCAGCACCTTGCGGTCGATCTTGCCGTTGGCGTTGAGCGGGAAAGCGTCGAGCACCACGAAGGCGCTGGGCAGCATGTACTCGGCCAGGTGCGCACCGAGCTGGTGGCGCAGATCGGCCGCCACCAGTTGCACGCCGGGCTGGGCGCTCAGGTAGGCCACCAGGCGCTTGTCGCCGGGCTGGTCTTCGCGCAGCATGACCAGCGCTTCGCGCACGCCGGGGCAGGCCATCAGGCGCGCTTCGACTTCGCCCAGTTCGATGCGGAAGCCGCGCAGCTTGACCTGGAAATCGTTGCGGCCGACGAATTCGATGGTGCCGTCCGGCAGCCAGCGCGCCAGGTCGCCGGTCTTGTACAGGCGCGCACCTTCGCGGCTGCTGAACGGATCGGTGATGAAGCGCTCGGTGGTGAGCGCCTGCTGGTGCAGGTAGCCGCGCGCCACGCCGGCGCCACCGATATACATCTCGCCCACCACACCCAGCGGCACCGGCTGCAGGTCGCCATCGACGATATACACCTGGGCGTTGGCCAGCGGCCCGCCGATCGGCAGCACGTGGGCATCATCGGCAATGCCGGGAATGTCGAAGGCGGTGGCGAAGGTGGTCGTTTCGGTGGGGCCGTAGCAGTGCACGAAGTGCTCGGGAGCGCCGTTACGCACCACGGCCTTGATACGGCTCAGATCGGTGCGTTCGCCGCCGAACAGCACGTACTGCATGCGCGGCAGCAGATCGGCCATGGCTTCGGCGTACTGGTTGAACAGGGCGATGGTCATGAACGCCGCAGTGGCGCCTTCTGCCAGCAGCAGCTCGGTGAAGCGCTGCGGGTCGAGCAGCACGGCCTGCGGCACCACCAGCACGCGGGCGCCGTTGAGCAGGCCGCCCCACACTTCCCAGGTCGAGGCGTCGAAGGCCGGATTGGCGCAGTGGACGATCACGTCCTTGTGGCCGATCTCGGCAAAGCTGTTGTTGATCACCAGTTGCACGACGTTACGGTGCTCCACCATCACGCCCTTGGGCAGGCCGGTCGAACCCGAGGTATAGATGACGTAGGCCAGATGGTGCGCGGCCAGGCCGATGGCGTCTGCCGCCAGGTTCTCGCGTGGCTGGCGCGCAATCGCAGCGGCGTCGGTGTCGCTGTCGACGACGATGCGCTGCAGCGCAGTAGCAGTAGCAGTAGCAGTAGCAGTAGTAGCAGCGGCAGCCGGCAGGCGCGCCGCCAGCGAAGCTTGCGTCAGCAGCGCCAGCGGGCGGCAGTCGGCCAGCACGGCGGCCTGGCGCTCGGCCGGCGCGTTCGCTTCCAGCGGCACATAGGCGGCGCCGGCCTTGAGGATGCCGAGCCAGCCGGCCACCATGGCGCTGCTGCGCTCCATGCAGATGGCCACGCGGTCGTCGGGCTGCACGCCCAGCGCGCGCAGATGGTGCGCCAGCTGGTTGGCGCGGCCATTGAGTTCGCCGTAGCTGATCTGCACGCCGTCGCAGACCAGGGCAATCGCCGCCGGGTCCTGCGCCGCCTGCTCCTCGAACAGCTGGTGCACCAGCTTGTTGTCGGGATAAGGACGGGCGGTGTCGTTAAACGACTGCACCACCTGGCGGCGCTGCTCCGCCGTCAGGATCGGCAGCCGCGCCACCTTGACCAGGTCGTCGGCGGCCATGGCGCCGAGCAGCGTTTGCAGGTGCATCACCAGGCGCTCGATGGTGCTGGCGTCGAACAGGTCGCTGGCGTATTCGATCTCGCCGCTGATGGTGTCGCCGTTATCCTTGAGCATCAGGCTGAGGTCGAAGCGGCTGCTCACGTGTGACTGGGTGATGATGCGGCGCGTCTGCAGACCGGGCAAGGCCAGTGCGCCGTCGTGGTCGCCGCTGTCAAGATTGATGGCGGCCTGGAACAGCGGGCTGTAAGCGAGGCTGCGCGCCGGCTGCACCGCTTCCACCACCTGCTCGAACGGCAGGTCCTGGTGCTCGTAGGCGGCCATGGTCAGGGTTTTCACCTGCGCCAGCAGCTGCGCCACGCTGGGTTTGCCGCCAAGTTTGACGCGCAGCGCCAGGGTATTGACGAAAAAGCCGATCAGTTCTTCGAGTTCGGTGCGCTGGCGGTTGGCCACCGGGGTGCCGATTACCACTTCGTCCTGCCCGGCCAGGCGGCCCAGCACGGCGGCCCAGCCGGCCAGCACGGTCATGAACAGCGTCGTCTGGTGCTTGTGGCCCAGCGCTTTCAGGCCGGCCGTAATGCCGGCGTCGAGCGTGACGGCGATGCTGGCGCCGGCATAGCTTTGCCGGCTCGGCCGCGGGCGGTCGGTTGGCAGTTCCAGCAGGGCCGGCGCGCCAACGAGCTGCTCTTTCCAGAATGCGGCCTGCAGCTGCCAGGCGGCGCTGCGCTGCCAGCTGCGCTGCCAGCCGGCATAATCGGCATACTGGATGGCCAGTGGACGCAGCGGATCGTCGCGGCCCTGGCTGAAGGCTGCGTACAGCGTGCTGATCTCGCGCAGCAGCAGCGCCACCGACCAGCCGTCGGAAATAATATGGTGCTGGGTCAGCAGCAGCACGTGCTCGTCCTCGGCCAGGCGCAGCAGCTGGCCGCGGAACAGCGGACCGCTGGCCAGGTCGAACGGCTGCAAGGCTTCGGCGCCGGCAATCTCGGCCAGCGCGGCGTCACGTGTGGCGCCGGCCAGGTGGTCCAGGTCGCGTTCGGCCAGGGCAAAGCCGACATGCGCGGCGCCGATCACCTGCACGGTCTGGCCGTCGACTTCGGCAAAGGTGGTGCGCAGGCTTTCGTGGCGCGCCACTACGCGGTTGAGCGCGGTTTTCAGCGCGGTGCGGTCGAGCACACCCTTCAGGTGCAGGGCGCCGGGCATATGGTAGGCGGCGCCGGCGCTGCGGTCGAGCCGGTCGAGGAACCACAGGCGCTGCTGGGCAAACGACAGCGGCAAGGGCGCGTTGCGGCCCAGCGCCGTGACGCTGCTGCCGACCGCTTCGCCGGCGCTGCCGCTGGCGGCGCTGAAGGCGGCCAGTGTGGGGTGCAGGAACAGCGTGCGCAGGCTCACCTCGCGCCCGAACTCCTGGCGCAGGCGCGCCACCAGCTGGACCGCCAGCAGCGAGTGGCCGCCCAGTTCAAAGAAATGGTCCTGGCGGCCGACCCGCTCGAGCTTGAGCAGCACCTGCCAGATGCGCGCCATGACCTGTTCGGTATCGCCGCGTGGCGCCTCGTAGTCGCGCACCACCACCGCCGAGCGGTCCGGCGCCGGCAGCGCCTTGCGGTCAACCTTGCCGTTGGGCGTGAGCGGGAAGGCCGGCAGCACCACGAAGGCGGCGGGCAGCATGAAATCGGCCAGGTGCTGGGCCAGTTCGGCGCGCAGGGCGGGCGCTTCCGGCGCGGCGCCTTCGTGGGCAGTGAAATACGCCACCAGGCGCTTGTCGCCGGCAACGTCGTCGCGCGCCACCACCAGCGCCTCGCGCACGCCGGCGCAGGCAGCGAGCCGGGTTTCGATTTCGCCGAGCTCGATGCGGAACCCGCGCAGCTTCACCTGGAAGTCGTTACGGCCGATAAATTCGATGGTGCCGTCCGGCAGCCAGCGGGCCAGGTCGCCAGTCTTGTACAGGCGCGCGCCGGCCTGGCTGCTGAAAGGATCGGCAATAAAGCGCTCGGCGGTCAACTCGTCGCGCTGCAGATAACCGCGCGCCACGCCGGCGCCGCCGATATACATCTCGCCGGCCACGCCCAGCGGCGCCGGTTGCAGGTGGCGGTCAAGAATATACGCGCGGGTATTGGCAATCGGCCGGCCGATCGGCAGCACTTGGCTGTCGAGCACCGCCTGGCTGATTTCCAGCGTGGTGGTGAAGGCGATCGTCTCGGTCGGTCCGTAAGTGTGCACCAAGTGGCGCGGACGGCCGTTGCGGAACACTTGCGCCACCGTGGTCAGGTTGGCCTTGTCACCGCCGAACAGCAGGTAGTCGAGGCGGGCGAACACCGGCGCCAGCGCTTCGGCATACTGGTGGAACAGGCCCGCGGTCAGCTGGACGATGGTAGCGCCTTGCTGCGTGAGCAGCGCGCCGAACGCCAGCGGATCGAGCAGCTGCTCCTGGCGCACCACCAGCAGGCGCGCGCCATTGAGCAGGGCGCCCCATACTTCCCAGGTCGATGCATCGAAAGCCGGATTGGCGCAATAGGCCAGGCAGGCGGCCGGCGTGATCTGCACGCACGGCTCATTGATCACCAGCTGCACCACGTTGCTGTGCTCGACCATCACGCCCTTGGGAATCCCGGTCGAACCGGAGGTGTACACCACGTAGGCCAGGTGGCCGGCGTGCAGGCCGATGCTGGCCGGGTCGATATTGCCGGCGGCCTGGGCGGCGATGGCCACCGCCGTGGCGTGATCGTCGGTAAGCACCAGCGGCACGGCGCTGGCCGGCAGCAGCGGCGCCAGTGCTGCCTGGCACAGGATCGCCACCGGTGCGCAGTCGTCCAGCATGAACGCCAGCCGCTCCTGCGGATAGCCAGTATCGAGCGGCACATAGGCGGCGCCGGCCTTGAGGATGGCCAGCCAAGCCACCAGCATGGCGCTGCTGCGCTCCATGCACAGCGCCACGCGATCGTCGGGCTGCACGCCGAGCGTGCGCAGGTAGTGGGCCAGCTGGTTGGCCTGGCGGTTCACGGTGGCGTAGTCGAGCACTGCGCCGTCCTCGAGCAGCGCCGGCGCCTGCGGCTGCTGCGCTGCCTGGGCTTCGAACAGCTGATGGATCAGCGCCGTCTTCGGCCAGGCGCGCGCGGTATCGTTAAACGCCAGCAGCAGCTGGTCGCGCTGGGCGGGCGTGGTCAGCGTCAGGTGGCTGACCGGCAGGCTGTCGTCGGCCAGCATGGCGCGCAGCAGCGTATCGAAGTGCACGGCCATGCGCTCGATGGTGGCGGTGTCGAACAGATCGCTGGCGTATTCGAGGTAGCCTTCCAGCGTGGCGCCGCTGGCGCCATGTTTGTGCGCCAGCGCCAGGGTGAGGTCGAAGTGGCTGGTGATATGAGCCGGATCGAGCATGTCGATGTCGAGCTGCGGCAAATGCAGGGTGCGCTCGCCGGGCGCGTTGTCGAGGTTGAGCAGCACCTGGAACAGCGGGCTGTGGCTCATGCTGCGGGCCGGCTGCACGACTTCCACCACCTGTTCAAACGGCAGATCCTGGTGGTCATACGCGGCCAGCGTATGGGCTTTGACGCGCGCCAGCAGTTGCGCCACGGTCGGATCGTCGTCGAGCTGCACGCGCAGCGCCAGCGTGTTGACAAAGAAGCCGATCAGGCCTTCGAGCTCGGTGCGGTGGCGATTGGCGACCGGGGTGCCGACCACCACGTCGTTCTGGCCCGACAGGCGCGCCAGCAGGGTGGACCAGGCGGCGAGCAGGGTCATGAACACGGTGGCGCCATGCTTATGGCTCAGCGCCGTCAGGCCGGCGGTCAGCTCGGCGTCCAGCAGCACGGCGACGGCGCCGCCGGCGTAACTTTGCTGCGCCGGGCGCGGACGGTCGGTCGGCAGCTCGAGCAGCGCCGGCGCGCTGGCCAGCTGCTGCTTCCAGAAGCTGGTCTGGGCTTGCAGAATATCGCCTTCGAGCCAGTTGCGCTGCCAGCCGGCATAGTCGGCGTAATGCAGCGCCAGCGGCGCCAGCGGATCGGCCTGACCCTGGCTGAAGGCCGTGTAAAGGGTGCTCAGCTCGCGCACCAGCACGCCCACCGACCAGCCATCAGAAATGATGTGGTGCTGGGTGATCAGCAGCACGTGCTCGTCCGCGGCCAGGCGCAGCAGCTGGCCGCGGATCAGCGGACCGCCGGCCAGGTCGAACGCTTGAATCGCTTCGGCGTCGGACAGGCGCTGGACCGCGTAGCCGCGTTCATTGCCGGGCATCTGGCTGAGGTCGCGCTGTTGCAGGGCGAAGCCGACATCGGCAGCGGCAATTACCTGTACGGTCTGGCCATCGATATCGCGGAAGCTGGTGCGCAGGCTTTCGTGGCGCGCCACCACGCGGTCGAGCGCGGCCTGCAGCGCCGCCAGGTCGAGCCGGCCGCGCAGGCGCAGCGCCGCCGGCATATGGTAGGCGGCGCCGGCCGCGTGGTCGAGCTGGTCGAGGAACCACAGGCGCTGCTGGGCGTAGGACAGCGCCAGCGGCGCATTGCGGTCGAGCGTGGCGATGACGTCGGCGCCGATGCGTGCGGCATTGCCCACTGCGGCGGCAAACGCTGCCAGTTGCGGATGCTGGAACAGCGTGCGCAGGGTAACTTCGCGGCCCAGCACCTGGCGCACGCGCGCAGCCAGCTGCGCGGCCAGCAGCGAATGACCGCCCAGTTCAAAGAAGTGGTCGTGGCGGCCGATCGCTTCGAGCCCGAGCAGCTCCTGCCAGATCGCCGCGATGGCCTGTTCGGCTGCGCCCTGCGGCGCCTCGTAGCCGCGCAGCACCAGCGCCGAACGTTCGGGCGCCGGCAGCGCCTGGCGGTCGAGCTTACCGTTTGGCGACAGTGGAAACGCCTCGAGCACGACAAAGGCAGCCGGCAGCATGTATTCGGCCAGGTCCTGCGCCAGCGTGTCGCGCAGGGCCAGTGCGGTCAGCTCGGCCCCAGCTTGGGCGGTCAGGTAGGCTACCAGGCGGCGCTCGCCGGCGACGTCCTCGCGGACCATGACCAGCGCCTCGCGCACGCCCTCGATGGCGGCCAGGCGCGCTTCGATCTCGCCGGGCTCAATGCGGAAGCCACGCAGCTTGACCTGGAAATCGTTGCGGCCGACGAATTCGATGTTACCGTCCGGCAGCCAGCGGGCCAGGTCGCCGGTCTTGTACAGGCGTGCCGCCGGCTGGTCCGAAAAGATATCGGTGATGAAGCGCTCAGCCGTCAGCTGCGGACGGTGCAGGTAGCCGCGCCCTACTCCGGCGCCGCCAATATAGATCTCGCCGGCCACGCCGACCGGCACCGGTTGCAGGCGGCGGTCGAGAATGTGCACGCGGGCGTTGGCCAGCGGGCGGCCGATCGGTATCGTGTCGCCGCTGCGGGGTACGCCGCAACGGTAGTAAGTGGCGAAAATCGTGGTTTCGGTGGGGCCGTAGATGTTAAACAGCGGGTGGCGCGTACCCCAGTGGTCGGCCACCGGCGCCGACAGGGCTTCGCCGCCGACGATCAGCGCCTGCAGCGCCCCCAGCTCGGCGCTGCGCGGCAACGCCGCCAGCACGGCGGTCGGCATGAAGATATGGCTGATGCCGTAGTCGCGCACAGTGCGCTCGAGCGGCTCGCCCGGCATCAGCGCGTGCAGCGGCGCCAGGCACAGGCGGGCGCCGCCGGCCAGCGCCATGACGATCTCCAGCACGCAGGCGTCAAAGCTGAACGAGACGAACTGCAGCACCCGGCTGTGCGGCTGTACGGCGAAGTCGGCCAGCGCCGTGTAAGCCATATTGCATAAGCCGGCATGATGGTTCAACGCGCCTTTCGGCTTGCCGGTCGAACCGGAGGTGTAGATCACGTAGGCCAGGTGTTCGGCGCGCAGGCCGCAATCGGCCGGATCGGGGTTGCTGTCTGGCCAGGTGGCCAGCGCCTCGTCCAGGCTATCGAGCAGCACGACGGGGATATCCAGCGCCGGCAGCAGCGCCTGCAGCGCCTGCTGGGTCAGCAGCACCGCTGGTACCGCGTCTTCCACCATGTACGCCAGGCGTTCGGCCGGATAGGCCGGGTCGAGCGGCAGGTAGGCGGCGCCGGCCTTCCAGGCGGCCAGCACGGCGACGATCATGTCGATGCCGCGCTCGACGCAGATGGCCACGCGGTCGTCGGGCTGCACGCCGAAGTGGCGCAACTGGTGGGCCAGGCGGTTGGCGCGGCGGTTCAACTGGTCGTAGCTGAGGCGGACGTCGCCATGTTCCAGCGCGCATGCCTGCGGCGTGGCGCTGGCGTGGGCCTCGAACATCTGGTGTATCAGTTCGCCCTGCGGACGCGCCACCGGGGTGGCGTTGAAACCGCTCAACACTTGCAGGCGCTCCTGCGCATCCATCAGCGGCAGGCGGCACAGCGCCCGCGCCGGGTCGGCCAGGGCCGCCTCGATCAGCAGCACCATGCGCTGCTGCAGGCGCGCCACTTCGTCCGTCGCAAACAACGGCTCGCTGTAATTGAAGTCGATGATCACTTCCTCGCCGGGGTGATGGTCGCGGATGATGACGGCCAGCGGCGCCTGTTCATAGCCGTTATCCATCGGCAGCAGCCGCGCCTCGGCGCCGCCCAGCTGGCCGGCGCCGTTGAAGCCCATGTTCGACAGGGTAATGTCAAACAGCTGGCGGCGGCCTTGCAGCCCCAGTTGCAGGTCGCGGTTGATGTCGGCAATCGGGCAGCGCTGGTGGCGGTAGCCGCGGCGCAGCTCGGCCGCCACCTCGTTCATCAGGTCAGTGAAGCTGGTGTCGGCATCGATGCGGATGCCGACCGGGCTGACCGAGGAAAACATGCCGATGGTCTGTTTCTGGCGCGCCGAGCCGCGGTTATGCACGGCCACGCCGAACACCACTTGCTCGACGTCATAGCTGCGGGCGCAGCTGGCGCCCAGCGCGGCCAGGATCAGGTGGGTGATGGCGTGGCCGCGCCCGGCGGCAAAAGCGGTGTAGCGGTCAAACTGCGCGCGCGGCACGGTCCAGCGCACCTGGCCGCTGGTGGCGGGGTCGCCGCCATTACCGGCGGCGCGGTCGGCAAACAGCGGCGCCGGCAGCTGCGCGTAGCGGTCGCGCCAGAACTGGCGGTCGCGCGCATAGCGGGAGGATTGCAAATAATCGCCATCGTCGGCGATGAATTCGCGGTACGATGGTCCTGCCCCGGCAGGCGCCTGCGGATCGTCCTGCCAGCGGTTATAGGTGTCGACCACCGCGTGCAAAAAATTAATCACACCATAGCCATCATTGACCAGGTGGTGGTAGCACTGCAGCCAGTAGCAGCAGGCGTCGGTTTGCACCAGCTCCATTTTCCACAACACGCTGCCGGCCAGGTCAAACGGCTGGCGGAAGGCCTGTTCCAGGTAAGCGCGCGCCTGCGCCTCGCCGTCGGGCTGGCCGCGCAGGTCGCGCAGCGGCAGCGCCACCTCCAGCGCAGGACGGCAACGCTGCACCGGCACGCCCTGTTCTTCAGCAAATACCAGGCGCAGCGCATCGTTGGCGTTAGCCACCGCATTGATCGCTTTGCGCAGCAAGTCTGCATCGACCGTGCCCTGGATTTGCCAGGTCATGCCGATGTTATACAGCGGCAGTTCCGGGTGCAGCGCCTGGTCCAGCCAGATCACCTGCTGCACCGACGAGAGAGGAAATGTGTGTTGGAGATCATCCGCCATGATGCAAACCTTTTCTAAGAAGACCTGCCGGCATGCTGGGCCGGCGTTACGAGTACCTGTCTGTGTCACGTGAGGCGTCGCCGAGCGCGCGCCGATGAAATGCATTAAAGCAAATCGGCACGACTTTTTTTACTCACAGGTTTGCTAGTGCCCCGGCCCGCAAGGGCTGCCGGAAGGGACTGCATGAATCGCTGTTCTTGTCCCTAGAAGTTCTACTAGGTTGTTGCGGCCCTTTCACTAGCAGGGCCGCCAGTTATTTGATTTAGTCAATTTGCCTAAAGTAGCTACATCGAACGCAGCAATTCGACAAGCGTAGTCACCGAAGCAGTGAACTTCAACTTACAGGGGAACCACCATGAACTCGATTCAAATTGGACAGCGTCACAAATTCAGCCGTGTAGAACTGCGTGATATCCACGTGTTGCGTGCCAAGGTGTTCCGCGACCGTATGGGTTGGGAAGTACCGGTACTGGCCGGCATGGAGATCGATGGCTACGATGCGCTCGAACCGCACTACATGGTGATCCGCGCCACCGATCAGCGCATCTGCGGCTGCTGGCGCATCCTGCCCACCATGGGACCGTATATGTTGAAGGACACCTTCCCCGAGCTGGTGCAGGGCGCAGCGCTGCCGGAGCAGGAAAATGTCTGGGAGCTGAGCCGGTTTGCCATTGAAACCGAAGGCGACAACCGCTTCGGCTTTGCCGAGCGGGCCAAGGAAGCGATGCGCGGCATCGTCAACTTTGCCGACGAACAGGGCATCTCCAAGTACGTGACGGTGACCACCACCGCTGTCGAACGCCTGCTGCGCCATGCCGGCGTGGAGACCACCCGCATGGGTATGCCGCTACAGATCGGTGTGGAAAAAGCGGTGGCGCTGGAAATCCACCTTGGCGCCAAGACCCGCGCGGCCCTGTTCGGCGCCCTGCATTGATGATAACGGCCGATGCGGCGGCAGTATGCCCCCGCACACCGCACGGAGCACAACCATGAGCAAGCTTTCCAGCGGGCGGCGCACCGGCGGCGCCCCCCTCCCCACCAGGCGCCTGGTACTGCCTTCGCGTAGCGAAACGCGCGACGATGGCGACCAGCTGCACTGGATCACCGCGCGCGACAAATACCTGATCCGCGATTTTCGCGTCGTGATGCGTGAGAACCAGACCGATTTCTGGCGCCGCTTCGGTGTCAGCCAGACCCGTGGCAGCCGCTTCGAGCGCGGCAAGCCGATGCCGCTGCCGGAGCTGATGCTGATGCGCCTGTATTTGCGGCGCATGATCGATGACGCCGACCTGCTGCTGGCGCGCAGCGCCGACAGCGATGACGTGACGCCTTAGAGGTTGTTTCAAAATGAGCGCAGCTAGGCGCAGCGCCGCAGACAGTGCACCTGCACGGCAAGGCCTGGAACGACGCTGCGGTCTTTTTGAAACGGCCTCTTAGCGTGTCAGCCGGGCAGCGTGACCAGTCCCAGCCGGATCGCCTTGATGACCACGTCGTTGCGGCGGGTAACACCGAACTTGGTGCGCAGGTTACCGATATGGAAATTGACGCCGGCCTCGGAGATACTGAGAATACGGCCGATTTCCCACGCCGTCTTGCCGGCCACCATCCATTGCAGGCAATCGAGTTCGCGCGCGGTCAGCACCGGCGCCTCCTGCACCGGCGGCGGCGCGTGCATGTACTTGCGCATGGTGTCGAAGGCGATGTCGCGTAACAGGGTCAGATTGCCCAGTTGCTGACCGAGATCGGTCTTGAAGGCACTGCCTGCACTCTGATCGCGCACGCAGGTCAGCATGCCGAGCTCGCCGCCCACGCCATGGATCGGCAGCGTCACGCCGGCCTTGATTCCATGCGCGGCCGCCTCTTCGTACAAATCGCTTTGCGCCCCGCTCTTGAACGATTCCGGCACCCAGACGAACGGCGACGAAGCCTTGAAGCAATGCTCAACGGTGGGATCGGCTGCGCGTAGATTCTGGCTGTCGTAGGCAGTACGCCACTTGCCCGGATAATTGCTGCGCAAGTACACATCCGTCAGGCTGGCTTTGGGCTGCGGAATCACGGCAAACAAAACCTTGTCAAATCCGAGGTTCTGGGCCCCGGCCTGCAGTTTGAGCACTGCATCGGCTTCGCAAGCCGCTCCCGCCAACCCGTCGTAGAGGCTGGCAAACCCTTCCATCGCACCATCACCCATGTTCCACCTAGTAAAGGAACTGACATCTGTTGTTTGAATTATTTTTTTCTGTATTGAAATGTATCATGATATTAAATTTCTAAGACAAAATATCAACAATTTCATCGATACAAACGGGCTCATGAACAACACCAATATTGCTGGCATTGCCGCCAGGGTCCTGTATCTCGAGGGAGCGAACGCGATCGACACCACCCGGTCGCTGTTTAGCGCATATGGCATGTCGCTGCTCGATTTCGTCGAATTCGCTTGCGAATTGCAAGCAGCAAGTGCGTTTCCGATTGCTGCTGAAGCGCTGTGGCCAGTCGCGGCGATGCGTCAGCAGCAGCAGTTTCATGACGGCGAACAATGGACCGGCCTCGGTTACGCCGTCCTGCTGCGCCTGTTTGACGGCGACGTCCGCGTGCAAAGCTGCAGCAGCGAAGAAGACCTGCAAAACCTGTTTACGGTGGATTTTGTTGCCCGCCGCCTGCGCTTGTTACAAATGGCGCAACAATAACGCATAGCAAGTACCAGAGAACACCTAGCAGTTCTACTAGTTACCCAGGGCAACTACGCGCCGGATAATCGAGGCCTTGTTCCAGCTTTGAAGCGACGCACCATGTCCCATCCCAGCCCGTGGCCCGATACCGCCTGCATTGATCCGCGCACCAATCCGGTGCAGGACGCGGTTGCGGTGTATCTGCTGGAACTGGAAATTCCGGCACCGATGAGGCTGGCGCCGCACTACCTGGCCTACCTTGGCGATGCACAGGACGAACTCCAGCGCGCCATGCGGCCGGCGCAGCGACAGTGGCAGTATCTGCAAAGCCGCGTGCTGCGGCGCGTGGTGCTGGGCGCGTACGCCGGGCGTGAGCCGGGGCAGTTGCAGTTTGCCCGCGACGACTGCGGCCGCATGCGGCTGACCGGCCAGGACAAGCTGCATTTCAGCCTGTCGCAATGCGCCAGCCACGTCGCCCTGGCCGTGGGCGACAACGCCGTGCTGGGTATCGACCTGGAAACCATTTATCCGATACGCCCGAATTTCATGCAGATCGCCCGCTCGCACTTCAGCGCCGCCGATCTCGACCAACTGACGGCCTGCCCGGCCGCACGCCGCTACTTTTATTTCCTCGAACTGTGGACGCTGAAACAGGCTTATCTGAAGTCGCTGGGGCTGGGCCTGCACAAGCCGATGGCCGACTGCACATTTACACGTGCGGCTTCCGGCCTGATCGTGTGCCGCGACCAGGCGCCCTCGCCAGGGCGGGCGGCGGCGGACGCTTTCGTCAGCCAGCAATGGGCCAGCACCTGCCAGCTCGGGCTGGCCCATCGCGACGGCCTGCCGGTGAGTTTCCGTTACCTCAACGGCAGCAGCATGGACCACATCTGGCCGCATGCCGAGCATGACAACGGCAGCGCCTGGCAACCGACACGCGCCATGCAACCGCTGTCTTCCTAAATTTTTTGACAGGTGACCCATGAAACGCATACTCTCCCTCGCAAGCCTGCTGGCGGCGTGTTGCCTGCCCGGCGGCGCCAGTGCTGCCAATGATCCCACTACCACCACTCCTGCCACCGCTGATGCCGCCGCCAGTGCCGACGCCAGCGTCGCCGCCGTGGTCGTGAGCAGCAGCAAGGACCCCGACTGGAAAACCTACCGCGCCTTCACCGCCGGTCTTGACGTGTTCGATGCCCAGCGCCAGCTGGCGCCGCAAGCCGTGCTGCGCTTCGTGTTGCTGCCCAAGAGAGCCAATGCCTCGCTCGATGGCGTCAAGCTGCGTATCGCCGGCGATGAACTGAGCATTCCGATACCGGTCGAGGACGATGGCACATTCAAGGTGCCGCGCAGCGAAGCGGCAAGCAAGGAAGATGCTGAACTGCTGCTCAACCGCAAACCCGGCACCTTCCGCTGGCGGCCCGACGTGCGTACGCCCGGCACGCCCGCCAACAGCCGCCGCCTGGGCGACCTGCGGCTCGAATGCGCGGTGCGCTGGGCCATCGAGCAGCACGAAACGCCCTACCTGATCCGCAAACTGATCGGCGCCGCCGGCCAGCCCTGCATAGCGGCGCGCATCAAGAATGACTTTATCGCCCCCGGCACCATCGTCGCCATGTACCTGAGCAGCGGTGACCGCCGCGTGCAACTGCCGGCCGACATGGTGGAAAACGGCGGTACGGAATTCGTCGCACCGGTACAGGACACCAGCTGGCCCGACGACGCCCTGCTCGAATTCGACTATGCGCCACTCACGCGCGTTGCCAAGTGGGGAAGGTAGCGTGCGAGGAAGGGCCGACCAGGCTGCCGCTGGCGAGCATTCCGCCTGATCATCTATAATCGGGAGATGTATCGCTTACACCTACGCCGTCGCCTGACCACCTGGATCGCCATGCTGGCAATCCTGTTCAGTGCGCTTGCGCCAGCCATTTCGCATGCGCTGGAGTCGCGCAGCGGCCCCGCTGCCTGGGTGGAAATCTGTACCGTCGCCGGCACCAAAATGGTTCAGCTCGGCGACGGCGGCACGCAAAAGCCGCTAAAGCCGCTGAAAAGCGCGCTCCAGCACCACATGGAAAACTGCCCTTATTGCGCCGCCCACACCGGCGCCGCAGGCATGCCGCCGCCCGCCACCCTCACTTTTGCCGTGCTCGGCGGCCATGATGTATTTCCGGCCCTGTTCTACACCGCGCCCAGCGTCCAGTTTGCCTGGATAGCTGCGGCACCGCGCGGTCCGCCCGCCTTCTCGTAAATCTGCTCGCCGTTTTTCCTGGTCAATACCGCCAGAAAGACTTTCATTGAGATTTTTACAGAGAAAAATGTATGCATAAGGCTATACGTAACCGGCGCGCGCTCGTCTGCGCAGCGCTGCTGGCAGCTATTGGCGCTGCCCATGCCAATCACACCGACAACACCAGCGAGGATGATTCCACGCTGATCGTCGGCAGCGTCGAGATCACCGGCAAGCGCAGCGGCCCGCTGGCGGCGCGCAATATCATGAGTTCGGTCGATGTGCTGGGCGCGGACCTGCTGCAGCAGCAGCAGGTACAACATGCGTGGGAACTGTTTGCGCGGGCGCCCGGCGTGATGCTCACGCAATTCCGCCAGGGTAATGAGTCGGGCAAGCTGTCGTTTCGCGGCTTTAACGGCGAGGGCGAAGTCAATGCCGTCAAGCTGCTGATTGATGGCGTGCCATCGAACGACAACGCCGGCGGCATGCCCTTTCTCGACATGCTGTTTCCGCTCGAAATCAGCAGCATCGAGGTAGTACGCGGCACCAACGACCCACGCTACGGTCTGCACAATATCGCCGGCAACGCCAACATCAACACGCGCCAGGGCGGCAACGACGGCCAGCTGCGCACCAGCTACGGCAGCTTCAATACGCGCGAAGTGCAGCTGGCGCAAGGCGTGGAGCGCGGCAACTGGTCGCAGAATTATTTTATCGGCGCACTGGCCTCGGACGGCTACCGCGACCATGCCGCATTCAAGAAGACCACGGTCAGCGGCAAGTGGTGGTACACCAGCGATGACGGCGACACCCGCAGTGGCTTTTCCGTGCGCCATACGCAAGGCGAGGGCGACGAAGCCGGCTACCTGGAAGCGGCCGATGCGCGCAGCCGTCCCACCACTTCCTACGGCTATGCCCAATCAAGCGGTGGCGAACGCACCATGACGCAGGCCAGCGTGCATCTCGAGCACCGCTTCGGCGCCGCGCTGTCGCTGTCGGCCAAGGCTTACCTGAATGACGTGCGCGACCAGCGCTGGCTGCGCTATGCGGTGACGGCGTCGCAGCAGGAGCGCATGATCGACGAACAGCACCACGGCCTGCTGGCCACGCTGACCTACCGGCCGGCGCCCACGCTGTCGCTCGAAACCGGCGTGAGCGGCGAGCGCCAGGACAACCGCAGCCCACGTTACAACACGGTGGACCAGGTCAGGATGAGCACCACGCGCGACCAGCGCTTCCGCTTCAACCACCACGGCGCGTATGTGCAGGCGGTATGGCAACCGCTGGCGGGCCTGAAACTGATCCCCGGCTACCGCGTGGACCGCTTGAGCGGCCAGTTCCATGATCCCTCGCGTGGCGTCAACTACGGCATGAACGATTACGGCACTATCCGCCAGCCCAAGCTGAGCGCCGTGTATGCGCCC
>JBEVNE010000216.1:0-9483 GCA_040508275.1 Duganella sp. | reverse complement strand
TCGCTTTGCTGGCTGCCATGATCGGCCAGCAAAGCGAGACGGCCTTGCGCCGCCGCGACGCGAAGCAAGCCGAACAGCAACTGGCCGTGCTCGGCCACGACCAGCACCTGCTGCAAGCGGCACTCTACGATGAAGATGGCAAACTGCTGGCGCGCTACCTGAGCGCACGGCTGGCGCCGGACCAGGAATTTGCCAGCCGCCTGGCCGAGGTCGAGGCGGACACCATGGCCGTGCCCGTTGCAGACACTGGCGTCAGTGCCCGTTCCAGTGATGCTGCCGGCACGGGCGCCGCAAACCAGGCGTTCCGCACCTTGCACAACCCACCGCGCTGGACGCCCGTCACGCGCTTGCAGCGCGTGATCCTGCGCGCCGGCGAGAGGGCCGGCGCCATCGTTATCGAGCGCAGCGAACTGCCGGTGTGGATCGATATCGCCAAGAGCTTGAGCGCGGCCTGCGTGACGGCGCTGCTGGCCTTCATGACGGCCTTGCTGATCGCCGCCCGCTCGCGCGGCAGCGTGGCCGAACCGGTCACGCGCCTGATCGCCGCAGCCCAGCAGGTGAGCCGAGGCCAGCCTACCGAACGCATCCAACACCAGCGCGGTGACGACCTCGGCGCGCTGATCGACAGCTTCAACGACATGCTGGCCCAGGTCGAGGCGCGCGACGGCGCGCTGGCGCAATACCGCGACCAGCTCGAACGGCAGGTCGGCGTGCGCACCGAGCAACTGGAACGCGCCAAGAATGCAGCCGAGGCCGCCAGCCAGGCAAAGAGCGCCTTCCTGGCCACCATGAGCCACGAAATCCGTACGCCGATGAATGGCGTGCTCGGCATGACAGAACTGCTGCTGGCCACCTGCCTCAGCGAACAGCAGCGCCACTACACGGAGATGGTCAAGCGCTCCGGTGAACATTTGCTCGTCATCATTAACGACATCCTCGATTTTTCCAAGATCGAAGCCGGCAAGCTGACGGTGGAATATATCCAGTTCAATTTCCGCGACCTGCTCGATGATATCGACCACGTGTTTTCGCCGCAGGCCCAGGCCAAGGGCTTGCGGCTGGAGCTGCGCATCGCCAACGATATCCCGATTGCCATCTGCGGCGATCCCAACCGGCTGCGCCAGGTGCTGTTCAACCTGCTCGGCAATGCTGTCAAATTTACCGACAGTGGCGAAATCATCCTCAAGGTGGCGGTCACGCGCGAAGATGGTCCCGGCGTTTCGCTGCGCTTCGAAGTGCACGATACGGGCATCGGCATCGGCGCCTCCAGCGAGGCGCGCACACGGATTTTCGATTCCTTCTCGCAAGCCGACGGTTCGACCACGCGCAAGCATGGCGGCACCGGCCTGGGCCTGGCGATTTCCAAGCAACTGGTCGAGCTGATGGGCGGCGCCATCGGTGTCGATCATGCTTTAACGCAAGGGTCCATCTTTTGGTTTGCCTTAAATTTCGACAAGCCGCGCGTCGATATCGACGATCCCAACCATACAACCCACGGAATACGTACCTTGATCGTCGATGAAAACCCCACTACGTGCGCCGAGCTGGAGCATCTACTCGCCAGTTGGCGCGTGGCCTGCAACACCAGCAGCGCCGCCGACTGCCTGCCCTGCCTGCGCCAGGCAGCGGCCGCCGGCCATCCCTACGACGTGGTGCTGCTCGACATGGAACTGCCGCGCACCAGCGGCCTGGCGCTGGCGGCTACCCTGCGCACCGAGTCCGGGCTGTCCGGCCTGCGCGTGCTGCTGCTGAGCACCGAGCGTAACGCCGCCGACAGCGTGCAGCAGCGTGCGGCCGGGGTGGCGTTCCAGTTGATCAAACCGCCGCGCGAATGCGACCTGCACCATTGCATCGCCATCCAGCCACGGCCCACGCTGGCGCCGCCTGCTCCTCCAGCAGCAGCGCCCGCCACGCTTCCCCTTCCAGCCGTAGCACCGGTGGCGCCGCCGCTGTCCACGCTCAGCGGCAGCACAGCACCGCTGCGTTCGCGCAAGGGCCGCAAAGTGTTGCTGGCCGAAGACAATCCGGTCAACGTCGAAGTGGCCAGCGCCATGCTCGAAAGCCTGGGCCTCGATGTCAGCCGCGCCTGCAATGGCCGCGAAGCGCTGCACACACTGCAATCGGGCGACTTCGACCTGGTGCTGATGGATTGCCAGATGCCGGTGATGGATGGTTTTGCCGCCACCACGGAAATCCGCCGCCACGAACTGCAGCAAGGCCGCGCCCGCAGCCTGCCGATCATCGCCATCACCGCCAACGCCCTGCAGGGCGACCGCGAATCGTGCCTGGCGGCGGGCATGGACGATTACCTGAGCAAGCCCTTTACGCAACAGGCGCTGGGCCAGACCATCGCCCGCTGGATCAACCTGCCTCGCGTGTCGCCACTGACGCCACTGGCGCCGCCAGCGCAAACACCAACACGGGCGAGCGCGCTCCCCGCACAACCGGAAGCACCAGCACACAGTGGAGCAACATCGCAAACTGCCCAGCCGCTGCAACGCTCCACGCCCGATCTGCCCGACCTGCTCGACCCACAAGCACTGCACAACATCCGCGCCCTCAGTCCCGCCCATGGCGAAGCGCTGCTGGCGCGCGTGCTGCGCGCCTACCTGGCCGACACGCCCGCGCACCTGCTGGCGCTGCAGCAGGCCATCGTCGCCGATGACAGCGAGCAGTTGCGCAAGACCGCGCACAGCCTGAAAAGCAGTTGCGCCAATGTCGGTGCTCTGGCGCTGGCACAGCGTTGCCGCGACATGGAACAACTGGCACGCCAGCACAGCACCGCCGGCGCCGCCGCCCTGCTGGCGGACATGGAGCGCGGGTTCCTGGCCGTGCGGCAGGCGCTGAACGCTTTGCTGGCAAAGGAATCCTGACATGGCCACTGCCGCAACCCGCAAACGAGGCCTGGTACTGGTGGCCGACGACGATCCCGTGATGCGCCTGCTGATGCTGGAAATGCTGGCCCAGGTCGGCCTGGATGCGGTGGAAGCGGAAGATGGACAGCAGGCGCTGGCCAGCTACCAGGAACTGGCGCCCGACCTGGTACTGCTGGACGTGGAAATGCCGGGCATGGACGGCTTTGGCGTATGCCGCGAGATCCGCCGGCTGGAAACCCATGCCGTCACGCCCATCATCATGGTCACCGGCGGCGACGAGCTCGAATCGGTGACCAGAGCCTACGAGGCCGGCGCCACCGATTTTGTCTCCAAGCCGATCAACTGGCCGATACTCGGCCACCGCGTGCTGTACGTGCTGCGCGCCAGCGACGCCATTACCCGCCTGCGCATTGCCGATGCCCAGCACCGCGCCGTGCTGGCGGCGATACCCGACACCTTCTTCCGCATGAACAAGGACGGCTACTACCTCGACTACGAACCAGGCCACGAAGCGAGCCACGTGTTTGCCAGCGAACGCTGCGTCGGCCGCCACCTGAACGACGTGCTGCCGCCCGATATTGCGCTGCGCATGCTCGACGAAGTGCGCCATGTGCTGGCCACCCAGCATATCAGTTCGCTCGACTACGAACTGCTGATCGCGGGCGCCTCGCCCACACTGCGCGCACGCCAGGGCGAGCATCCGGTGCCGCCGCCCGTGCGCCATTTTGAGGCGCGGCTGGTGGCCACCGGCGCCGACGAAGTGCTGGGACTGGTGCGCGATATCAGCGAACGCAAACGCACCGAAGAACAGATCCGCCGCCTGGCCTACTGCGACAGCCTGACCGGCATCCCCAATCGCCAGGCCTTCCTGGAAACGCTGGAAGCGGAGCTGGTGCGCTCGCGCAAGGGCAACAAGAAATTCGCCGTGCTGTTCATGGACCTCGACGCCTTCAAGCGCATCAACGACACCCTCGGCCACGACGTTGGCGACCATTTGCTGATGGCGGTTTCGGAACGGCTGCGCGAAACCACGCGGCCCAGCGACCTGGTGTCGCGCACCGAGGTGGGCGGCAACAACCTGGCGCGCCTGGGCGGCGATGAATTCACGATACTGATCCCCGACCTGGAACGCGTGGAAAACGCCCTCAATGTGGCCCACCGTGTAAAAGAAGCCATGCGCCGGCCGTTCCAGATCGCCGCGCACGAGATCTTCGTCACCGCCAGCATCGGCATTTCGCTCTACCCCGAAGATGGCGAAGACTGCAGCTCGCTGCTGAAGTTTGCCGATACCGCCATGTACCACGCCAAGAGCTGCGGCAAGAACAACGCCAAGCTCTATAGCTCATCGCTGACCATGCAGATCATGAGCCACGTCAAGCTCGAAGTGGGCCTGCGCAAGGCCCTGCAAAACGATGAACTCTACCTGCTGTACCAGCCGCAGATTGCCGTCGCCAGCACCCACATCGTCGGCGTCGAGGCGCTGGTGCGCTGGCGCCATCCCGAACGCGGCGTGATTTCGCCGACCGAATTCATTCCGCTGGCCGAGGAAACCGGCTTGATCGTGCCGATCGGCGAATGGGTGCTGCGCACTGCCTGCCGCCAGGCGATGGCGTGGCAGAGCCTGGGCCGGCAACCGCTGCGGGTGGCCGTCAACCTGTCGGCCAAGCAGTTCAAGGATGAAAACCTGACCCAGGTCGTGCTGTCGGCGCTGCACGACAGCGGTCTGCCCGCCTACCTGCTGGAACTGGAACTGACCGAAGGCACGCTGATGGACGACGCCCGCGCCACCATGGTCACGCTCGAACAATTGCGCGGGGTTGGCGTGTACCTGTCGATCGACGATTTCGGCACCGGTTATTCGTCGATGAATTACCTCAAGCGCTTCGACGTCCGTGCACTCAAAATCGACAAGAGCTTTATCCAGGGCCTGCCGCAGGATTCGGAAAACGCCGCCATCACGCGCGCCATCATCGCCATGGCGCATGGCCTGAAAATGGCGGTGGTGGCCGAGGGCGTGGAAACGCAGGAGCAACTACAACTGCTGCAGGAATACGGCTGCGATATGGTGCAAGGCTATTTTCTCGGCCATCCCTCGGCGCCGGAAGCGATAGCCACCATGCTGAACAGGCCCGCCGCCACAGCAGCGCCCTGAGGGCACGGCGCGGCTACAGCACGCCGTCCGTGCGCAGCGCGGCAATCTGCGCATCGTCGTAACCGAGCGTGCGCAACACTTCCTCGTTGTGCTGGCCCAGCGCCGGTCCGATCCACTGCGTGCGCCCCGGCGTGGCCGACAGCTTGGGCGAGATGGCCGGCAGCTTGATCGGCGTGCCATCGGCAAACTGGTGCTGCTCGAACATCTGGCGCGCCAAAAACTGCGGATCGCTCATCATGTCGCGCACCGAGTAGATTTTTCCGGCCGGGACATCGGCCGCCTGCAGCACCGCCAGCGCGCTGTCTATCGTCTGGGTGGAGCACCAGGCCTGGATGGCGCCGTCGATTTCCTCAGTGCGCTGCACGCGGCCATCGTTGCGCGCCAGTTGCGCGTCGCCAGCCAGATCGAAGCGGCCCATGGCCAGCATCAGGCGCTTGAAGATCGCATCGCCATTGCCGGCGATGACGATGTTTTCGCCATCGGCCGTGGTGTAGGTATTTGACGGCACGATGCCGGGCAAGGCGCCGCCCGTGCGCTCGCGCACCACGCCGGCGTGGTCGTACTCGGGCACCAGCGACTCCATCAGGTTGAACACCGATTCGTACAGCGCCACATCGACCATCTGGCCCTGGCCGGCGTGCTTGCCGCCGGTAGCGTCGCGGTGGCGCAGCGCCATCATGGCGCCGATCACGCCGTGCAGCGCCGCCACCGAATCGCCGATCGACACGCCAACCCGCACCGGCGGGCGGTCCGGGTGGCCCGACACATAGCGCAGGCCGCCCATCGATTCGCCAATCGCGCCAAAGCCCGGCAAATCCTTCATCGGCCCGGTCTGGCCAAAGCCGGACAGGCGCACCATGATGGTGGCCGGATTGAGCGCCTTGAGCTGCTCGTAGCCAAGCTGCCATTTTTCCAGCACGCCGGGCCGGTAGTTCTCGACGATGATGTCCGCTTCCAGCGCCAGCTGGCGCGCAATGGCGCGGCCGCGTTCATCCTTCATGTTCAGCGTCAGCGACTTTTTATTACGGGCCTGGACCGACCACCACAGCGAGGTGCCATCCTTGAGCACGCGCCACTTGCGGATCGGGTCGCCGTCGCCGGGCGCTTCGATCTTGATCACTTCGGCGCCGAATTCGGCCAGCATGCGCGCACAAAAAGGGCCCGCGATCAGCGTGCCCAGTTCCAGTACCTTGATGCCGGCCAGCGGCAGCGCCGCTCCGTCAGTTTGCTTGTTCATGTTGCCCTTCGGTCCAGCATGGCGCGGGCGATGGTGCCGGCGTCCACATATTCGAGTTCGCCGCCCACCGGCACGCCGCGCGCCAGGCGGCTGACCTGCAGCCCGCGCGCCTTGAGCATCTCGCTGATGTAATGGGCGGTGGCTTCGCCCTCGTTGGTGAAATTGGTGGCCAATACGACTTCCGTCACCAGGCCGTCGGCAGCGCGCTCCACCAGCTTTTCCAGGTGGATGTCTTTCGGTCCGATGCCGTCCAGCGGCGACAGCCGCCCCATCAGCACGAAGTACAGGCCCTTGTAGGTCAGGGTCTGTTCGATCATGCGTTGATCAGCCGGCGTTTCGACCACGCACAGCAGGCGCCGGTCGCGCGTGTCGTCGGCGCACAGGTCGCAGATATCTTCTTCGGTAAAGGTATTACAGAGCGCGCAGTGATGCACCGCGCCCACCGCCTGGTGCAGCGCGCGCGCCAGCATGTCGGCGCCTTCGCGGTCATGCTGGAGCAGGTGGAAGGCCATGCGCTGCGCCGACTTGGGTCCCACGCCGGGCAGCCGGCGCAAGGCCTCGGTTAACAGATCGAGCGATCTCGACATGCTGGGGAGTGTCGTGGCTTAGAAAGGCATCTTGAAGCCGGGCGGCATGCTCGGCAGGTTCATGCCGGCGGTCAGGCCGCTCATTTTTTCGTTCGAGGTGGCTTCTGCCTTGCGCACGGCGTCGTTGAAGGCGGCGGCCACCAGGTCTTCCAGCATGTCCTTGTCGTCGGCCAGCAGCGAAGGATCGATCGATACGCGCTTGACGTCGTTCTTGCAGGTCATCACGACCTTGACCAGGCCGGCGCCGGACTGGCCTTCGACTTCGATCAGGGCCAGTGCATCCTGGGCTTTTTTCATATTGTCTTGCATTGCCTGGGCCTGCTTCATCAAGCCAGCCAGTTGGTTTTTCATCATGATAGGGTTCTCCGTATTGAAGGGGTAGTAAGGTAAATCAGCCCGCGGCTTGTTGCTGCTGTGGTGGCGGCACGATGGAGCCCGGCACCACCCAGGCGTCGAACTCGCGGATCAGGCTGTTGACAAAGGGATCGTTGGCCACCGTTTGCTCGGCGGCTTTCAGGCACGCGGCGCGGAAGGCCTGGGCCTCGGCGCTGGCCGTGTACCAGACGGCGCCCAGTTCGGTATCAACGCGTACCGGGCGACCAAAATGCTCGTTCAGCGCGAGCGTGAGCTTTTCCACGTTGCCCGGCGTGCGCCAGGTTTCGATGGGCACGCGCAGCTGGAACACGGTGGCGTTGCCATCGGTGCTGCATTGAATCAGTTCGGCCTGCATGGCCAGTTGCTGGGCCACACCACGCAGCGGCAAGCTGGCAGCCACCGCGGGCCAGTTGCCGTCCCAGTTAAGGGCCGGCACCGGCGTGATCACATATGCATACGGCGCCCGCGATGGCGCGGCAGGCGCACGCGCCGGCATGACGATTGGCGTTTCGGCGCCATATCCGGGTGTGGGCGCGGACAGGGCCTGCGACTGCGCCGGCGAGGCAGCATAAGCCGGCGCCCCGTGGGCCACGGCACTGTCGTCGGAAAACTCGGTAACCCAGGGCGGCAAGTCGTCGTCTGCGCTGGCTTGCTGCGGCGCTGGTGGCTGTGCTTGTTGCTGTACCCGTTGCTGCACCTGCTGAGGTGCATGCTGAACAGCTTGTACCGGCTGCACCTGCTGAATTTGCTGCACGGGCGCTTCCAGCACGGCGGCGCCGCCGGCGCTGATCTCCGCCGGCATATCGTCCCACGGCGCCGGCCGGGTTGACTGCGTCGGCTGCGCCGCTACAGCGCTGGCGCCCGAGGCCGAAGAACCGCCAAAGTGGGAAGCGCCGGCGCCAGGCGCCGCCGCCGGTGACACTGCGGGCATTGGTGACGCTGCCGCTGCCGGTGCAGAGGGAGCCGAAGGCGACGGCGCCATCGAACGCCCACCGGGCCGCGGAGCAGCGCGCGCAGCAACCCCCCCCCCAGAGAATGCAACGCGAGCGGGACTGAACAGTGCGGCCGGGGTCGGCGTGGCTGGCGTGGCTGGCGTGGCATCTGCTGCTGCGATGGGGGCCGACGGCTGTGCCGGCATCGGCATCGGCGTAGCGGCCGGCGCCGGCGCCAGTGCAGGCGGATGCATCGGTGAGGCCATGGCCGATATTGCCGGCACCGCCACCGAAGCCGGCGCAGCACTGCGCGCCAGCGCGGCGGCGGCGCCGGCAACCACCGCCTGCGGCGCGACGCTGGCATGGCTGGCCTGGATATTCGACGCGGCCCGCGCCGGCGGTGCAGCGCCGCCACTGCCGCCACCGGCAGCAGCGGCACGCGCCGCCGCCACGGCGGCCGGGCGCGACATTACCGGCGCGGCAGCCGGCTGTCCTTCGGCGCCACCGACGCCGGGGCGAAAGGCCAGCATGCGCAGCAGCGTCATCGAGAAGCCGGCATATTCGTCAGGCGCCAGGCCCAGCTCATTGCGGCCATGGACGGCGATCTGGTAATACAGTTGCACTTCTTCGGCGTCGAACAGGCTGGCCAGGCGCACGATGTCGGCATATTCGGGCAAATCGTCGGGCAAGGCGGCGGGCACGGTCTGCGCCAGCGCGATGCGGTGCAGCAGCGTGCCCAGGTCTTGCAGCGCGCCGTTGTACGACAGGCTGCGGGTAGCCATTTCATCGGCCACGGCCAGCAGGTCGGCGCCATCCTGGCGCGCCAGCGCATCGAGCAGGCGCACCAGGTAAGACTGGTCGAGCGCACCGAGCATGCCCTGGACGGCGTCGAGCGTGACGGCGCCAGCCGCATAGGCAATCGCCTGGTCGGTCAGCGACAGCGCATCGCGCATCGAGCCATGGGCGCCGGCCGCCAGCAGGCGCAGCGCAGGTTGCTCGAAGCTGATGCCCTCCTGCCCGAGGATATTGTCAAGGTGGCCGATGATATGGCCGGGCGGCATTTGCTTGAGATTGAACTGCAGGCAGCGCGACAGCACGGTCACCGGCAGGCGCTGCGGATCGGTGGTGGCGAGCAGGAATTTCACATGCGGCGGCGGCTCCTCCAGCGTCTTCAGCAACGCGTTGAAGGAATGCGTCGACAGCATGTGCACTTCGTCGACCAAATACACCTTGTAACGGCCACGCGTGGGCGAGTACTGCACGTTCTCGAGCAGCTCGCGCGTGTCGTCGACCTTGGTGCGCGAAGCGGCGTCGACTTCGATGA
>JBEVNE010000212.1:0-5002 GCA_040508275.1 Duganella sp. | reverse complement strand
GAGCAGGCCGGCGGCCAATGGCAGGTGGAGCTTGAGGGCAGCGATCCGGCTGCTGATGCATCACAGCCGCGCCAGCGCTATGCGACGGCAGAAATGCACCTCGCAGCACCTGCGGTGTTCGCCGACAGGCTCGATCTGGCACAGGTACGCCGCGACGCCGCCAGCACGCTGGAGCTCGCGCAAATGTACGCCCAGTGCAGCCGCCAGGGGCTGCAGCATGACGGTGCGATCCGGGCCGTGGGACAGGTCCACGAAACAGCCCAGGCCACGTATATCGAGATTGAAGTCGGCGCCGATGCGCTGGCCGATGCCGGCGCCTATCGCTTCCATCCGGCCCTGATCGACGGCTGCAGCGTCGGCGCGCAGCGCCTGTTCGCCGCGTTTTTTGAAGGGGAAGCACGCCTGATCCTGCCGCTGTTCTACGCTTCGTTCCGCGCCAGCGCGCCGCTCACCACGCGCTGCACCGCCCGTATCGCCACCGATACGCTGCGCCGCAAGAACGAACTGCTGTACATGGATATCGAGTTTTTCGATCACGCCGGCGACAAGGTCGCGCATCTCCACAACTATGCCTGCAAGCTGGTGCGCGACGAAGGCGCCATCAACCCGCAGCGTAAATCGGTCATGGCGGCATCGCATGGCGGTGACAAAGCCAGGATGCCGGTCGCTGTCAACAATGCAGCAACGCCATCAACGGCCGGCGCCGTCGAACAGTACCTGGCCGGACTGATGGCGAGGCGCATCGGCATACCGGCCGGGCAGATCGACACCACGCTTGGCTACTACGAGCTGGGACTTGACTCGGCCAGGCTGCTCGACCTGGTGCGCGAGCTGGAAGTCAGGGTGGGTGCAGCGCTGGCACCCACGCTGCTGTTCGAATACACGACTATCGCCGAACTGGCCCAGTATCTCGCCCAGCAGTATCCGGGCGCGTGGAAGGAGGAAGCTGGCGCCGCTGCACAGGTCACGCCGTCTGCGACGCTTACACCTGCCGCTTCGCTCGCTTCGGCTGCGCATTTAACCGCTCCCGCAGCCAGTCCCACAGCCAGCCCAGTCGCTACGGCGCCGCAGGACATCGCCATCATCGGCATGGCCGGGCGCTACCCGGGGGCCGACGATGTCGAGCAATTCTGGCAGCAGTTGCTGGCCGGCGCAGATTGCGTGACCGAGGTGCCGCCGGCGCGCTGGGAAGCAACGCGCCTGGCGGGCATTAGTTCGCCGTCGGGCAAGCCGATGTCGCGCTGGGGCGGATTTATCAATGACGCCGACCGCTTCGATGCGCAGTTTTTCCGCATCTCGCCATGGGAAGCCAGACTGCTCGACCCGCAGCAGCGGCAGTTTCTCGAAGTATGCTGGGCGGCGATGGAAGATGCCGGCTACACGCCGCAAAACCTGGTCACACCGCGCGGCCGCCATCAGCGCCGCCACGTGGGCGTGTACGCAGGCGTGATGCACAACGACTACGCGCTGCTGACGGCGGACGCCATCGCGCGCAGCGAAGCGATGCCGGTGTCGCTCAATTACGCCCAGATCGCCAACCGCGTATCGTACTTCTGTAACTTCCATGGTCCGAGCATGGCCATCGACACGGTCTGCTCGTCGTCTCTGATTGCCGTGCACATGGCAATGGAAAGCCTGCGCAGCGGCGAATGCGAGGTGGCGCTGGCCGGCGGCGTCAACCTGTCGCTGCACCCGCTCAAATACATGACCTACGGGATGATGGACATGCACGCCAGCGATGGCCGCTGCCGCGCTTTTGGCAAGGGTGGCGATGGTTATGTATCGGCGGAAGGCGTGGGCGCCGTGCTGCTCAAGCCATTGAGCCATGCGGTGCGCGACAACGACCATATCTATGCCGTGATCAAGGGCAGCACCACCAACCATGTGGGGGCGGTCAGCGGCCTGACCGTGCCCAGTCCCGTGGCCCAGGCCGACATGATCGAGCAATGCCTGGAAAAGACCGGCATCGACCCGCGCACCATCAGCTATGTGGAGGCGCACGGCACCGGCACCTCGCTCGGCGATCCGATCGAAATCCAGGGCCTGACCAAGGCCTTTGGCTACTACACCAGCGACAGGCAGTACTGCGCCATCGGCTCGGTCAAGTCGAATATCGGCCATGCCGAGTCGGCGGCCGGCATCAGCGGCCTGACCAAGCTGGCGCTGCAACTGCAGCACCGCACTCTGGTGCCATCGCTGCATTCGGCCGAGCTCAACCCCTTCCTCGACTTTGCCAATACGCCGTTCTATGTTCAGCAGGCGTGCGAACCGTGGCGCCAGCCGACCATGATGCAGCAGGGCGTCGCAGTGGTCTTGCCCCGGCGTGCGGCGCTGAGTTCGTTCGGCGCGTCCGGCTCCAATGCCCATTTGATCCTGGAAGAGTATGTCGCGCCCGAACGCACTTTACCTGCACCGGTGCCGCTGCTGGTGCCGCTGTCGGCAAAGAGCGCGGAGCGGCTGCAGGCCGTTGCCAGACGCCTGCTCGCTTATCTGGAACGCCATGGCGCGAGCGTGGTGCTGGCCGACCTGGCCTACACGCTGCAAACCGGGCGTGTGGCCATGACAGAGCGGGCGGTGCTGATTGCCAGCGATGTCCCCGCGCTGCGCACGCAACTGGCAGCACTGGCCGGGCATGGCCAGGCTGCGCTGCGCGGCACGGTCGCCAAGGCCCGGCCGGCCGCCGCCAGCGAGGCGGCGGCACGTCTGATTGCCGATGCCGACCTGGCGGCGCTGGCGCAGGCATGGCTGCATGGTGAAACCATCGACTGGGCGGCGCTGCATGCGCGCCTGCTGCCGCACCATGCGGCGCAGCGTATCAGCCTGCCGCATTATCCCTTTGCACGCGACCGCCATTGGGTGGATGCGCCGTCACCGCAAACTGCCGCTACCGCAGATGAACCTGCACCTGCACCTGCTCCTGACCCTGCTGCAGTTCCAGCCGCAGCGGCGAACGTTGTGTATTTTACGCCGCGCTGGCAGGAGCAGCCGCTGTCTTCCGCCGTAGCACCTGGCGGCACTGTCACCATATTCGCCATCGGCGCACCGGCCAGCCTGGTTGCACCAGCCGGCGCCGAGCTGAAGATGCTCGCCGCCAGCGGCGACCATGCGGCCGATATCGAGCGCCATGCCGGCGCCTTGCTGGCCTGGTGCCAGGATGGCCGGCGCCTGCGTGGTGCCGAAGCCGAACTGCTGATCGTCCATGCGCCTTACCACGCCACCGGCCATCCGTACCGCAGCCTGATGGGTGCCTTGCGCACCATTGCGCTTGAGCTGCCGCATATTCGCACGCGGCTGGTGCTCGATTGCGCGATCGATGAAGGCAATCTGCCGGTCATGCGCGCCAGGCTGCGCGATGAAACCGGCGCCGCCGATGGCTATACCGAAGTCGCCTATCCACGCGGCCAGCTGCGTCAGGTGCTGGTGCAGCAGCCGCTCGATAGCGCCGTACCGGCAGGCGAGCCAACGCTGGCCGCAGTGATACGCCAGCAAGGCGTGTACCTGGTCACCGGTGGTCTCGGTGGACTTGGACGCCTGTTTGCCAGCCATATCGGGCAGGGCGCCGGCGCCCGCATCGTGCTGACCGGCCGTTCTCCGCTTGATGCTGTGCGCAACGAAGATCTGCAACGGTTGCGCAAACAGGGTGTACAGGCCGAATACATGGTTTGCGACATGGCCCTGCCACAGCAGGTGCAGGCGCTGGTGGAGCAGGTGGTGGCGCGCCACGGCGCCTTGCATGGGGTGATCCATGGCGCCGGTGTACTGGCCGATAACTTCATCCCGCGCACCACGGCCGATGACCTGCGCACGGTGCTGGCGGCCAAGCTGGCCATTGTGCAGCTGGACCACGCCACCAGCACCATGGCGCTGGACTTTTTTGTGGCCTTTTCCTCGTCTGCGGCACTGGGCAACGCCGGCCAGTTTGGCTATGCCACGGCCAACGCCTTCCTCGACAGCTTTATGGGTGAACGGGCAGCGCTGGCAGCGCGCGGCCAGCGTCATGGGCGCAGCCTGTCGATCAACTGGCCGCTGTGGCAGGAGGGCGGCATGTCGATGCAGCCGGCCTATGCCCAGTTCATGCGCGAGCAGTTCGGCATCGAACCCTTGCAGCAGGCGCCCGGCATTGCCGCCTTTGCCGCTGCGCTGGCGTCGGACGAGTCGCAGTTTGGCGTGTTCCAGGGAGATACCCGCCGTATCCGCGCGCTGCTGACTGCACGCCCAGTCACCGCAGAGAGCTCCCCCGACGCCGCAACGGTTATAGCAACGCCGATGACGGCCAGCCTGGACGAAGACATGGTACGCGCAGCGGTGGCGCAAGTGCTTGGCATGGCGCCGGCAGCGCTTGACGATGATGTGGAGTTTGCCGACTACGGCATGGATTCCATTGGCGCCACCAGGATTGCGGCGCTGCTAAATGGGCGCCTGGGGCTGGCCTTGAGCGGCGCTGTGTTCATGGAACTCAATTCCACTGCCAGGCTGATTGCCCACCTGCGGCAGGTCACGCTGGCGCCTGCTGCCTTGCCAGCGCCACCGCCACCGCCAGAGCCACCGCCAGAGCCGCTACCGATAGCCGAGGCGCCGCCGGCCACCGTGACGCCAGCGGCGGAGTCTGGCCCGCAAGCCGCCATTATCGGCATCGATGCGCGCCTGCCCGGCGCTACCGACGTTGCCGCCTATTGGAACAACCTGCAAGCGAAAACCATCTCCATCGATGATGAGCCGGGCGGCCAGTGGCAGGCGCGTGGGGTGAACGACGCCATGCAGGACGGCGATGGGGGCGACGACTACCGCAGCATGCGCCATGCCGGGTTGATCGGGGGCGTCGAGCTTTTTGATGCAGCCTTCTGGGGGCTCGATGAGCAGGCAGCGCGTGCCATGGACCCGCAACAGCGGCTGCTGCTGCGCAGTATCTGGCACTGCGTGGAAGACGCCGGCATTGCCATGCAGGACCTGACGCGCGGCCGCGTGGGCCTGTTCCTGGCGCTCGATGCGCTCGACTACCAGA
>JBEVNE010000143.1:0-10874 GCA_040508275.1 Duganella sp. | reverse complement strand
TTCAGCGTATTCGCGCAGCAGATCGCGCGCGATGATCAACTGCTGAACTTCGGTGGCGCCCTCGTAGATGCGCAGCGCCCGGATTTCACGGTACAGGCGCTCTACCGGCTGGCCGCTGACCACGCCCTGCCCGCCAAACAGTTGCAAGGCGCCGTCGATCACCTGCTGCGCCGTTTCGGTGGCTGTCATCTTGGCCATGGCCGCCTCCCGCGTGACCTTGCGGCCCTGGCCCCTGTCGCGCTGCCAGGCGGCGCGGTAGGTCAGCAGCGCGGCGGCGTCGATGCCGCTGGCCATCTGCGCCAGCCGCGCCTGGGTCAGCTGAAAATCGGCCAGCATCTGGCCAAACATCTGGCGGCAGCTGGCATGGGCCAGCGCTTCATCGAGTGCGCGGCGGGCAAAGCCCAGCGCCGCCGCCGCCACCGAGGTGCGAAATACATCGAGCGTGGACATGGCCACCTTGAAGCCCTGGCCGGCGGCGCCGATGCGCTGGCTGGCCGCCACGCGGCAATTGTCAAAACGCAGGCGCGCCAGCGGATGCGGCGCCATCACCGCGATGCGTTCGGCAATCATCAGGCCCGGCGTATCGGCATCGACGATAAAGGCGCTGATGCCGCGCGCACCCGGCTGCTCGCCGGTACGGGCAAACACCACGTAAAAGTCGGCGATGCCGCCGTTGGAAATCCAGGTTTTTTCGCCATCGAGCACATACTGGTCGCCATCGAGGCGCGCCGCACACTGCATGGCGGCGACGTCGGAACCGGCCTGCGGTTCGGACAGCGCAATGGCGGCAATTGCGCTACCTGCCGCCACACGCGGCAGGTAGCGCTGGCGTTGTGCAGCGCTGCCGTGCAGGCTGATGGCGCCGGCCCCCCGTCCCTGCATGGCAAAGGCGAAATCGGCCAGGCCATCGTGGCGCGCCAGCGTTTCGCGGATCAGGCACAGGGCGCGCGTATCGATGACGTCGGCGGCGCCGCCATCGGCGCGGCCGGCCACTGCGTGGCGCAGCCAGCCGCCGGCGCCGAGCTGGCGCACCAGCTGGCGGCAGGCGTCGTCCACTCCGGCGTTGTCATGGCCGCCCTGCTCCTGGTCCAGGTGGGCTGAAGCCCAGGCGTCGAGCTGCGCTTCCAGCGCGGCGTGATGCGGTTCCAGGAACGGCCAGTCGAGATAGCTTTTATCGGACATGTTCAATCGCCTTCAAAACGGGGCGCCTGTTTGGCCACGAAAGCATGGTAGGCGCGGTGAAAATCGTTGGTCGCCATGCAGATGGCCTGGGCCTGGGCTTCGGCCTCAATGGCCTGTTCCACGCCCATATTCCACTCCTGCTGCAACATATTCTTGGTCATGCCGTGAGCAAAAGTCGGGCCATCGGCCAGGCCCTGCGCCAGCGCGCGTGCGGCGCCGTGCAGCGCCTCGGGTTCGTGCAGGCTGTTGAAGAAGCCCCAGCGTTCGCCCTCGGCGCCAGACATCGAACGTCCCGTGTAAAGCAGCTCGGCGGCGCGGCCCTGGCCGATCACGCGCGGCAGCAAGGCGCAGGCGCCCATGTCGCAGCCGGCCAGGCCCACGCGCGTGAACAAAAAGGCGGTCTTGCTGCGCGCCGTGCCCAGGCGCAGGTCCGACGCCAGCGCCAGCATGGCGCCGGCCCCCACGCACACGCCATCAACGGCGGCGATCACCGGTTGCGGGCAGGCGCGGATGGCCTTGACCAGGTCGCCCGTCAGGCGCGTGAAAGCCAGCAGCCCCGGCATGTCGAGCGCCGTCAGCGGACCGATGATGTCGTGGACGTCGCCGCCCGAACAGAAGTTATCACCGGCGCCTGCCAGCACCACCGCCTTCACATCATCGGCATAAGCGAGTGCGCGGAACAGGTCGCGCAGCTCGGCATACGATTCGAACGTCAGCGGGTTCTTGCGCTCGGGGCGGTTCAACGTGAGTGTGGCGACGCCGTCGGCGAGCGCAAACAGGAAGTGGCGGGCCTGGTAGCCGGCCAGCGGGCTGCGGTTGCCAGGCAGTTGCTGGGCCTGGCCGGGGAGGTAGCGCATGGTGGTAGTCCTATAAATTTCTATTGCTGTTGCTGTTGCTTTTCTATTGATGGCTGCTGTGCGCATTCAGATGCTGCTTCATCTGCGACAGCAGCTCGATCAGCTGTCCCTTGTCGGCGTTCGGCATGTCCTGCAGCAGCTCGGCGATCCAGGTTTCATGCTCGGCCGCCATGGCGGCAAAGGCGCGCCGTCCGGCAGCAGTCAGCCTGACGCTGTAGGCGCGCCCGTCGCGCGGGTCGGGCACGCGCTGCACCAGCTTTTCCTGCTCGAGCTGGTCGGTGATGCCGGTGATATTACCGCCGGTGACCATCATGCGCCGCGACAGCTCACCCATGCGCAGGCCTTGCGGGTAGCGTTCGAGCTGCGCCATCAAATCGAAGCGTGGCAGCGTGATGCCGAAACTGGTGCGCAGCCGGCTGCGGATTTCGTTTTCTATCCGGACCGTGCACGACAACATGCGCAGCCACAGCTTGAGCGACTGGTGGTCGTCCTGGGTCAGGCGGCTGGCCAGGTCCAGCACTGGTACTGGACCTGGCGCCGTGGATGCGGCTTCTTCGGCGAGTTTGGCGACCTCGCTCGCTGCGTCGCTGCCCGGTTGTTGGCGTGAGCGCGGCACCGTTACATCACCTCGCCGCCGGCGATGGCGATGGCCTGGCCGTTCATGGCGGCGGATGCCGGCAGGCATAGCCAGGCGACGGCGTTGGCGACTTCGGCAGCGTCGAGCAGCCGCCCCTGCGGATTGGATGCCGCCAGGGCGGCGCGCGCCTGCTCGGTGCTGCGGCCGGTTTTGGCGACGATATTGTCCACCGCCGCGCGCACGATGTCGGTGTCGGTATAGCCGGGACAGACGGCGTTGACGGTCACGCCCTGGCTGGCCACTTCCAGCGCCAGCGCGCGCGTCAGACCCACCACGCCGTGCTTGGCGGCGCTGTAGGCGGCAGCGTAGCGATAGCCGGTCAGCCCGGCGGTGGAGGCGACGTTGACGATGCGCCCCCAGCGCGCCGCCAGCATGGCCGGCAGCGCCGCCTGGGTGCAGTGAAACACGCCGCTCAGATTCACGTCGAGCATGCGCTGCCACAAGGCGGCGTCGGTTTTCTGCAGCGGCGCCGATGCCGCCTGCCCGGCGTTGTTGACCAGGATATCGATGGCGCCAAAGCTGCTGGCGGCGGCGGCAAAGGCGCTGGCCACCAGCTCGGCGTCGGTGACATCGAGCAGCTGACTTTGCACCCTGCCCGCTGCGCTGGTCAGCGCAGCACGGGCAAGGGCATGGGTACAGGCATCTGCCAGCGCGGCGGCGTCGCGCCCGGCCAGCGTGACGTGCGCGCCCTGCGCCAGCAGTGAGTCCACGCAGGCGGCGCCGATGCCGCGCGCAGCGCCCGTGACCAGTGCGTGTTTGCCGGCCAGCGGCAAGGCCAGGGGTAAAGTGGCGGTAGAGGTGGTGATGGTGGTCATGGTGGTCCTTGCCGTTGCACGGTGCGTTGCAGTTGCTGTTTGCCGGCCAGGTACTGGCGCGGCCATGGCTGCGCCGCGTATCCCATCAGCGCGGCCTGTTGCAGCGTCCACGCAGGATGGGCCAGATGCGGCCGGCCGATGGCGCACAGGTCGGCACGGCCGGCGGCGATGATGGTGTTGACCTGGTCGCCGTCCTCGATGGCGCCGACGGCAATGGTGGCTATGCCGGCTTCGTTGCGGATGCGGTCAGCGAACGGGGTCTGGAACATACGCCCGTAAAGGGGCTGCTCCTGCTTGCTGACCTGCCCCGACGAACAATCGATCATGTCGGCCCCGGCCTGTTTGAACAGGCGTGCGATCTGCACCGCATCGTCAGGCGTGATGCCGCCTTCTACCCAGTCGTGGGCGGAGATGCGCACGCTCATCGGCTTGTACGCCGGCCAGGCAGTGCGCATGGCGGCAAACACGCGCAGCGGATAGCGGCAGCGGTTTTCCAGGCTGCCGCCGTAATCGTCGCTGCGCCGGTTGGTGAGCGGCGAGATGAACGATGACAGCAGGTAGCCGTGGGCGCAATGCAGTTCCAGCCAGTCGAAGCCGGCCGCATGCGCCGCCTCGGTGGCGCGGACAAAATCGGCTTCGATGGCGTCCATTTCCGCCAGCGTGACGGCGCGCGCCATCTGCGACACGCCAGCCAGATACTGCTGCGGCGAGGCCGACACCAGCGGCCAGTTATCGGCCTCCAGCGGCAGGTCGATGCCGTCCCACATGGGGCGGGTAGAACCCTTGGCGCCGGCATGGCCCAGTTGCAGTGCAATCGCCGCATCGCTGTGGTGGTGCACCAGATCGACGATGCGCCGCCATGCCAGCATGTGCGCGGGTTCGTACATGCCGGGACAGCCGGGCGTGATGCGGGCCTGCGCCGACACCGCCGTCATTTCAGTCAATACCATTGCCGCCCCGCCCAGCGCGCGCGCCCCCAGGTGGGCCAGGTGATAGTCGCCGGCCACGCCATCGACGGCGCTGTACTGGGCCATCGGCGACACCAGCACGCGGTTTTTCAGCACCAGTTCGCGCACCTTAAAAGGCGTAAACATCGGTGGCACGGCCGCCGCCGGTGCCGGTGCTGCCATGCCGGCCTGCCCGAACGCCCGCCGGGCAAACCATGCCTCGTAGCCATCGGCATAGGCAGCATCGCGCAGGCGCAGACTGGCGTGCGACAGGCGCTGGCTGCGGGTCAGCATCGAATAGGTAAATTGCGGCGCCGCCATCGGTGCATAGCGTGCGACGTTTTCAAACCACTCCATGGAATTGCGCGCGGCGTTTTGCAGCTTGCGCACTTCCACGGAGCGTGACTGCTGGTAAGCGGCCAGCGCGTCAGCCAGGCTGTCGCCGCTACCCAGGCAGCGCGCCAGCTCGATGGCGTCTTCCAGCGCCAGTCTGGTGCCCGATCCGATTGAATAATGCGCGCTGTGGGCGGCGTCGCCGAGCAGCACCACCGGCGCTGCGGCTGAATCCTCCGGCCAGTGCACCCAGTGCTCACAGGCCAGGCGCGGAAAAGTGCTCCAGATGCCTGATCCGCGCAGGTGGGCGGCATTCGACAGCAGGCCGTGTCCGTCCAACTGCCCGGCAAACAGCTGTTCGCAAAAAGTGATCGACTGCGCCGCCGTCATGTCGGCCAGGCCGGCGGCGCGCCAGACCGATTCCGGTGTTTCGATGATCACGGTCGAGGTATCGCAGTCATACTGGTAGATATGGGCCTGGAACCAGCCATGCGGCGTTTCCTGGAAGGCAAACGTGAAGGCATCGAATTTCTTGCGCGTGCCCAGCCAGACAAAGCGGCACTGACGCTGCTCCACCTGCGGCCGGTAGCTATGAGCATAGCGTTCGCGCAGGCGGCTGTGGATGCCATCGGCGGCCAGCACCAGGTCCGCCTGGTAGCTCGCAGCGAGGGCACGGTCGTCATCGGCCTCGGTCTCGAACAGCAGTTCCACACCCAGCTGGCGACAGCGCTGCTGGAGGATATCGAGCAGGCGCTGGCGGCCGATGCCGCAAAAGCCATGGCCGCCCGAGGTGATCCGCTGGCCCTTGAACAGCACGTCGATGGCGTCCCAGTGATGAAAATCTGCGGCGATCGCCTGCGCGCTCGGTGCATCGGCGGCGCCCAGGTGCGCCAGCGTCTGGTCGGAAAACACCACGCCCCAGCCAAAGGTATCGTCGGGGCGGTTACGCTCGATCACCACGATGCGGTGCGCCGGGTCTTGCTGCTTCATCAGCAGGCTGAAATACAGGCCGGCCGGGCCACCGCCCACGCATACAATATTCATCGCCTGTCCTCGTTAGCCTTTGCGCAGCTTGAAACGCTGCAGTTTGAAGCGTTGCAGCTTGCCGGTTTCCGTGCGCGGCAGCGCGCTCAGAAAGCGGATCGCGCGCGGATACTTGTAGGGCGCAATCTGGCCTTTGACGAAGTCCTGCAACTGCAACACCAGTTGCGGCGACGGCGTTATCCCCTCCTTGAGCACCACGTGCGCTTCGACGATCTGGCCGCGCGCGGCATCGGGCTCTCCGGTCACGCCGCATTCGGCCACGGCAGGATGGCGCAGCAGCGCGTCTTCCACTTCCGGGCCGGCGATGTTGTAGCCGGCCGAGACGATCATGTCATCGGTGCGCGAGCGATAGTAAAAATAGCCGTCGGCATCCATCTCGCAGGCGTCGCCGGTCAGGTTCCAGCCATTCAGCACCACGTCCTGCTGACGCGGATCGTCAAGGTAGCGGCAGCCGGTCGGCCCCTTGACGGCCAGGCGGCCGATCACGCCCGGTCCCAGCGGCCGGCCGGCGCCATCGAGCACGCAGGCCTGGTAGCCCGGTATCGGCTTGCCGATGGCGCCGGCGCGCACCTGCTCGCCGGCGGCGGCGATGAAAATATGCAGCATCTCGGTCGAGCCGATACCGTCGATCATTTCCAGCCCGCTGGCCTGGCGCCAGGCCTCGCGCGTGGCCGTAGGCAGCATTTCGCCGGCCGACACCGTGGCGCGCAGGCTGGCCAGCTGGCGCCGGTCTGCCAGCGGCGCCATTTGCCGGTAGAAGGTGGGCGCGGTAAAGCACACGGTGGCGCGGTGGCGGGCAATCGCGTCCAGCAGCGATTGCGGCGTGAATGTTTCCAGCAGCACGGCCGCCGCCCCCACCCGCAGGGGAAACAGCAGCAAGCCGCCCAGGCCAAAGGTGAATGCCAGCGGCGGCGTGCCAATGAAGACATCGTCGGCCCGCGCCTGCAGCACCGAGCGCGGAAAACAGTCGCATATGGCCAGCAGGTCGCGGTGGCAGTGCAGCGTGCCCTTGGGGACTCCCGTGGTGCCCGAGGTAAAACCGATCAGGCAGATATCGTCGCGCGCCGTATCGGCTGCCTCGAAATGCGCCGGTTGCGCCGCCATCAGCGCTTCCAGCTGGCCATCTGCGCCGCCGAAGAACAGCGTTTTGGCGCGCAGCGCCGGCGCACCGGCGGCGTCGAATGCGGCGGCGTCGAGTTCGGCCGACAGCGACTGCGCGCACAGCACGGCGTTCACCTGCGCCTTGGCGGCAATCGCGCCCAGCTCACGTGCGCGCAGCAGCGGCATGGTCGGCACGGCGATGCAGCCGGCCTTGATCACGGCCAGCACGCAAGCCGCCATCATCGGCGTGTTGGTACCGCGCAGCAGCACGCGGTTGCCGCTGACCAGTCCCAGCGGGCCGCGCAGCACGTGGGCAATGCGGTCCACCTGGGTGCGCAGTTCGGCATAGGTCCAGGCTTGCTGTTCGCTGCACAGCGCCAGGCGCTCGCCGGTAGTGCCGGTAGCATGGTCGAGCAGCTCGGCCACGCAGTTCAGCCGTGGCGGATATTGCAGGTGCGGCAGGTCGAAACAGCGCTCGGGCCACAGCGCCGGCGGCGGCAGGCGGTCAGCAGCAAAGGAGTCGGTAACGGGCGCAAAGCCCGTTGCGGTCGATAGATGAGATAAGGTCGGCATGGTCGTCACGCACTGAGTTTAAGTACGGTAGCCACCCGTAAGCAAATATAGACAGATACTTTAAACCTAAACTACTTTAACTTCAAGTGCATGCTGGCCAGCGCCGTTTTTTTCAGACCAGGCCGCGCTGGCGTACCAGCGCCGTTTGCTGCTCGACGGCGCGGATCACATCGACGATCACAGCCTGCACGGCCTCGTTGGACAGGCGCCCGCCAGCGCTGCCGGTCAGCGCCGCCGCCGCTCCTTCCAGGCCCAGTGTCACGCAACCGGCATGCAGGCGTTCGATGCGCGCCTGCGCGCCCGGCTGGTCACCTTGCCCGAGCAGCGCTTCGAGGTCGCCGCTGGCCGCCTGCAGCTGGTTATGGAAGCCGCCCAGGTACACCAGCAGGCGCTCGCCGTTGATGCCCAGCCGGTGCAGCGTGGCAGCGGGATCCTCGGCGACATGGCTATGGCCGCTGGCAGCCTGGTCCAGGAAACCGGTCAGATGCACGCGTACCTGTTCGGCGTGAAACGGCTTGACGATGTAGCCGGCGGCGCCGGCGCTGGTCGCCTCGTGCATCACGTCTTTTTCGGTGGCCGAGGTCACCAGCACAAACGGCATGGTTTGCAGATCGGCGTGGGACTTCACGCGCTGCAGCAGTTCCAGGCCGGACACCCTGGGCATGCGCAGGTCGCAAAAACAGATGGCCGGGCGCAGGCCGGCCTCCAGCTGCTGCCACGCATCGTGGCCGTCCTCGGCTTCGACAATGTCGAATTTGCCGCAACTGTCGATCAGGTGCATCAAGACCATACGCGAGACGACGTCGTCATCGACTACCAGAACTTTCATGGCGCTCCCTGTGCCGTGGCACGGTGGTTAATCATTTTAACACTGCCTGAAACGTCCAGGACAATCAAGCATTTTTTGCAACAATCGCCGCCAGCAGTGTGCGCAAGCGGGGCATGGCCGGTTCAATCTGCTGCCAGGCGCCCTGGTCGGCATACGGTTCGAGCTCCCCGCACAGCGCTTGCAGCTCCTGCTCGCCAAGGTAGCCGGCGCTGCCCTTCATGCCATGCAGCAGGCGGCCGGCGGTGTCGCGGTCGCCCTCGGCCAGCGCCTGTTCCAGGTCCGCCAGGCGCAGCGGCGCATCCTGGCGGAAGGCGCTGCGCAGGCGCGCTTTCAGGTCACCGCTGCCGCTGTGCTGCGCCAGACGGGCGACGTCGCTCGGCGCCGGCGCTCCAGCGCCGGCGGGGATGTCCACGGCCACCGCAGCTGCGGCTACGCCGAACATGGCGTCCAGCGCCGCCGTACCCACCGCAGGCGCATCCGCTGCCGTCGCCGCCACAGATCTCGGCGCCATCGGCGGTAGCTGCACGCCGCGCTGCAGTTGCCGTTCAATCGCCCGGCTCAGCTGGAAATGCAGCTTGTCTTCATCGATAGGCTTGGTGAGGAAGTCGTCCATGCCAGAGGCCAGGTAGCGGCTGCGGTCTTCTTCGCTGGCGTTGGCGGTCAGGGCGATGATCATCAATTCCTGGTCGCGCACCGGCGCGTGATCGGGTCCGCCGGCGCGGATCAGGCGCGTGGCGCTGGCGCCGTCGAGTTCCGGCATGCGGCCATCCATCAGAATCAGGTCATAGCGCGTGAGCGCGCAGGCCTTGACCGCCAGCGCACCGTTGGCGGCAATATCGACCTTGTGGCCCAGGTCTTCCAGCATCATGCGGATGATGATCTGGTTGGTCGGGAAGTCCTCGGCGCACAGCACCTTGAGCTGATGGCTGTGCGGCGCGCGCGGCACATGCGGCACCAGCGGCGGCGCCACGCCATTGGCCAGCGGCAGCTCGAACACAAAGGTACTGCCCTCCCCGAGCGCGCTGACGGCGTTGATGCTGCCGCCCATCAGCTCGACCAGTTGGCGGCAGATCGCCAGGCCCAGGCCGGTGCCGCCATAGCGGCGCGTGGTGGAAGCGTCGGCCTGCTCGAACTTCTGGAACAGGCGCGGAATCGCCTCGGCTTCGATGCCGATGCCGGTATCCTCGACCAGGAAGCGGATGCGGTTGACCACGCCCTTGCGCCCGGCCAGGGCGGCGATATCGGCGGCGCTTTCGCCCTCGTGCGGCAGGCGTTCAACGCGCATCGTCACCGTGCCGCTCTGGGTAAACTTGAAGGCGTTGCCGACCAGGTTGACCAGCACCTGGCGCAAGCGGGTGGGGTCGCCCACCACGAACTGCGGCAGGTCGTCGCCGAACTCCAGGCAAAAGTCCACGCTGTGGGCGGCGGCCTGTTCTTCAAACAGGCTGACGACGTTTTCCACCGCCGAGGTCAGTGAAAAATCGATATTTTCAATCGTCAGCTTGCCCGCCTCGATCTTGGAAAAATCGAGCAGGTCGTTAATGATGGTCAGCAGCGACTGCGCATTGGCCTGGCCGCGCAGTATCTGTTCGCGCGTGCTCTCGGCCAGACCGGCGTCGCGCAGCGCAAAGCCGAGCATGCCGATCACGCCGGCCAGCGGTGTGCGCATTTCGTGGCTCATATTGGCCAGAAACTCCGACTTCTGCCGGGTGGCGTCTTCCGCCTTCTGCTTGGCCAGGCGCAGGCGTTCATCGTTGTCCTGCAAGGCGCGGTTGGCCAGCGCCAGGTCTTCGGTGTGCAGGCGCACCTGGCGCTCCTGTAGCAGCAGCAGATCCTGGGTCTGGCGCAGGGTTTGCAGCGTGTCCTGCAACTGCTGGTAGGCGCGCGCATTTTCCAGGCCGGCGGCAGCGTGCGAAGCCAGCGTCTGCAGCATGTCCATGTGCACCTGGCGGTAAGCATTGCACTCCACGCTTTGCACGCTGAGCAGGCCGATCACGCGGTCGCCCACCACCAGCGGTGCATACATCATCGACCTGGCGCGCGGCATCAGCACACCATCCTGGCGCCGGCACACCCCCACGGCCAGCAGGCCGCTGTCGTCCATGTACGCCTGGTATTCGTTGTCGAAATCGTTGATCAGCAACGGCTGCCGGTGATTCAGACACCATACCGCCAGCTGGTTGGGCTGGTCCAGGCGCCGCTCATAGGGCTCGATGCGCCCGCCGCCCTCGATGGCGAACGGGAAGTGGATCACACCGTCGTCCTCGCGCACAAAGCCGATACCGAAGATCTGCGCCTGCATCAGGTGGTGCACATGGCGGTACAGGGTGGTCATCAGCGTTTCCATGTCCAGCGTGGCGCCCATTTCGCGTCCCAGTTCGCTGAGCACCGAAATATTGCGGTGGGCGTTTTCCACCTCCTCTTTCTGGCGCTCGGCGTCGAGACGGCGCTGCTCGGCCTCGGCGCGCTGCGCCTCCGCCTCCTGCTGGCGCTCCTCGAGCTCGCGCTTCTGCTTTTGCAGCAGGTGGTTCTTGTGCTGCACTTCTGCCGTGCGTG
>JBEVNE010000120.1:0-26006 GCA_040508275.1 Duganella sp. | reverse complement strand
CAGCGCATCGCCATGCTCAAATCGACCGACGCCACGCTCGCCCACGAACGCATCGTCGCGCAGGTCACCCAGATCCAGCAACGCGGCGGCGCCGAACTGCAAACGCTGGCGGCGCAGTTGCTGCCGTTGCTGGTGGATGCGCCGCAGCTCACTTCATCCAGCTAACCAGCGGCTTCAAGTGGCAAGCGCATACCGTTATCATCGACTGTGGTCACCACCGGAGCGACGCCTGCGCGCTCCGGGTAGAACAGATCAAGTTCGGCATTGCGCCATTTGACTGCCGTTGCTTCAATATGGCAGAAAGCCAATAATTGACACAAAAATGATGTCGGAGAAAAGCCCGTTTTCTTCACCAGCAAGGGTACATCGACTTCGATGACATATATATCTTCGGGCTCGGACTGATACCGTTGAAACAACACGGGTACGTCTGCACATTGCACATAGCAATACTCAAAATCGCCGAGTTCATCTATATCTGGCGTGAATAGCAATCCACGTTGTTCGCGCATCGCAGCACTTAAATGAACAGTGGCAAGCGCGTACCAGATACCGGTTTGCACCGGGGGCGTCGTTGTACTCAGGTCTTGAAGTTGCATGATAAATCACCACTCCTTAACTCGGTGATTGACACCGACATTTTGCAATACTGAAGCTGATTTTTTACTCCGCTTACATTCGGCTCGTAGCCAAGATACCATTTGGCCACCGTTGGCGTTGAACCGGGGTGTGGCGGCACATCTACTTCGAACTCGATGCCATCTTCGTTTCGCCCCAGCGGTCCAACATAAGCCTTGACACTTGGGTAATCCGAGCCACGCGCTGCTTGCCCCCAGATTTCCTTGCTATACACCTGATAAATTGCCGTCCGCAATGTCTGGCTTGTCGATTGCTTTCGGTGATAGGTGGCCATCACTATCAGACCAGGGCGTGCGATTTTGGTTCCGCGCCTACCTCTTTACATCAATAAATCTCCCGCCGCAACCGCTGCATATACATCTCGTTGTGATCAATCGCACGGCGCACGTCGTCGAGCCGGCGTTCCAGGCTGCGGATGAAGTTGATCACTTCACGGCGCTCCTGCTCACTGCGGCGGTTTTGCTTGTTCATTTCTTCGGTGGCTGGCTTGTCCTTGCTGGGCTGGTTGTTGCGCAGATCGCGTTCGATGCGGTCCACGCGCTTGTTGGCGTCGTACAGGCGTGCCTCGATTTCGCGGGCGTCGTTGACGGCCTGGCGCTGGCGGGCGGCGGCCTGTTCGTAATCCTGGCCGCTCAGGTAGGCGCGCTTGAGCGGGTTGCGCAGTTCGGGGCGGCAGACTTCCACCGCCATGCCGCTGTTGGTGCGGCCGCGTTCGAAAGCGTTATCGGGCTGGCAGTACAGGGCGTTCTGCTCTTCCCAGGCGCGTGTGTACCAGGCGCGCGTGCCGGGGATGGAAAATACGCCGTCGCGTTTGGCGTTGGCAATCCGTTCTTCGAGCAGGAATGGCTTGCCGAAGCCGTCTTCCAGGCCGGCCTGGCGCCAGTACTCGGCCAGGCGCTTTTCCCAGGCCTGGCGGTATTCCGATTCGAACACCTTCAAGCCTTTTTGACGTGCTTCCCTGCCGCGTGATCCGAATTCCATGCCGCTGACGGCATCACGCGCGCCGAGATTGCGCCAGTAGTTGACGATTTCGGCATTCCAGGCGGCGCGGTACACTTCTTCCTGCACCTGTACGCCGGCGCTGCGTGCAGTGGCGGCGCGTTTCAACAACTCACTGTCGGGCACGCCATTGCTGGCGTCATTGGTGCCAGCGTCCTGCCAGAACTGACGGTTGCCGACATGCCAGCCACTGGTGTAGGCGGCTTCGTCAAAACGTAGTTGCATGGCGGCCGCCTTGCTGCGCGCCGCTTCCTTGCTGTTCAAAGGCTGTCCGGCCACGCCATCGCGCTTGCCATTGCTGTCCCAGTATTGCGTATTGCCGGTGTTCCAGCCGTCGTCGTAGGCGCGCTGGTTGAGCGGCGTTTTCAGCTTGCGCACTTCCTCGCTGGCGGCGTGCACGGCAAACTGCGACGGCGGCAACCCGCGTGCGCCGTCGGCTACGCCCAGCGCCGACCATTTCTGCGCATTGCCCTGCTCCCAGCCAGCGCTGTAGCGGGCGCCGGCATCGGCGGGTATGCTGCTACTGCCATGGTCACCACAAAAATCCTTGCGTTCGGCAAAGTCGGACGGTACGCCCTTCAGGCCGTCGGTCATGCCGATCTTGTTCCAGTCGCCGACTTTACAGGCTTCCACCTGTTGGCGGAACGATGCGGTACAGCCGGCCAGCAGCGGGAAGACCAGTAACAGGGCAAGCAGACGCGAGATGGTAGTCATGAAAGTATGATGATGATTTTCGGCAAGGTGATTATAGTGCCAGGACGGCAGCTAAAGCCATGCCGCTATAATCGCAAGACCTGTTACCTCACGTCGAAAGCCTGGAATGAAGAAACGCCTGTATTTTGCCTGTGCAACCCTGATGGCCGGCCTGTCCGCCAGCGCGCTGGCCGACACCTTTGAGACGATCGAATCGGCACCGCTCAAGGAAGTCTGGCTCAATGCCGGCTTTTACTCCTACCACTTCGACCGCGACCGGGGCTTGAGCGATGAAAATCCTGGCATCGGCGCCGAATACCGTTTTTCCACGGTAGCGTCGGCCACGGTCGGGCGTTTTCGTAACAGCGACCGGGCATATTCGAATTATGTCGGCGTGTATTACCAGCCGTTCAAGATCGGGCCGGTACGGCTGGGCGCCGTGGTGGGCGCGTTTGATGGCTATCCGCGCATGCGCGATGGCGGCTGGTTTCCCGCGGCGATACCGACCGCCAGTTTTGAGTACCAGCGCGTGGGGGTGAATGTGGCGATCGTGCCCAAGTATAAGGACCGCCTGTATGGCGCGCTGTCAGTGCAGCTGAAATTCAAGATATACGATTAAAACTGCGGCCGAACAGCCAGGCAAGTACGCCCTTGCGCGTACCTGCCTGGCCTGACCGTCAGTTTTTTGCCTTGCCCAGCGCGATCTGGTCAAGGATGTGCCTGGGCACCGCGGCGTAGTGCCGGAACTCCATCGTATACGTCGCCCTGCCCTGGGTGAGCGAACGCAAGGTGGTGGAGTAGCCAAACATTTCCGCCAGCGGCACCAGTGCGCGGATGATCTTGCCGCCGCCACCGGCAATTTCATCCATGCCCTGCACCATGCCGCGACGCGCCGTCAGGTCGCCCATGGCGTTGCCCATGAACTCTTCCGGCGTTTCCACCTCCACCGTCATCATCGGCTCGAGCAGCACCGGATCGGCACGCCGCATGCCGTCCTTGAACGCCATCGAAGCCGCCATGCGGAAGGCGTTTTCGTTGGAATCCACATCGTGGTACGAACCGAAGGTGAGCGTGGCGCGTACATCGACCACCGGATAGCCGGCCAGCACGCCACTGCGCAAGGTTTCCTGCACGCCCTTGTCCACCGCCGGTATGTACTCGCGCGGCACCACGCCGCCCTTGATGGCATCGACAAACTGGTAACCCTTGCCAGCCTCGAGAGGTTCGAGCGTAAGCACCACGTGGCCATACTGCCCGCGTCCGCCCGACTGCTTGACGAACTTGCCCTCGACGTCGGTCACGGCTTTCTGTATCGTTTCGCGGTACGCCACCTGCGGCTTGCCCACCGCAGCTTCCACGCCAAACTCGCGGCGCATGCGGTCCACCAGGATTTCCAGGTGCAGCTCCCCCATGCCGGACATGATGGTCTGGCCCGATTCCTCGTCGGTATGTACGCGGAACGATGGATCTTCCTGCGCCAGCCGGTTCAGGGCGATGCCCATTTTTTCCTGGTCGGCCTTGGTTTTCGGCTCCACCGCCTGCGAAATCACCGGTTCCGGGAAGACCATTTTTTCCAGCACGATCACCTGGTCGGGCGCACTCAAGGTATCGCCGGTGGTCACGCCTTTCAGGCCGACGGCCGCGGCAATATCGCCGGCGTAGACTTCCTTGATTTCCTTGCGCTCGTTGGCATGCATTTGCAGGATGCGGCCCAGCCTTTCCTTTTGCGACTTGGTCGGGTTATAGACCGTATCGCCGGAATTGACCACCCCCGAGTACACGCGGAAAAAGGTCAGCTGCCCGACGAACGGATCGGTCATGATCTTGAACGCCAGCGCCGAGAACGGGTCGCTGTCGGTCGGATGGCGCTCGGCCGGGCGGTCGTCCTCGTCGGTACCAGCAATGGCCGGCACGTCGGCCGGCGATGGCAGGTACTCGATCACCGCGTCGAGCATGGCTTGCACGCCCTTGTTTTTAAAGGCGCTGCCAGCGAGCATCGGCACGATCTCGTTGCGGATGGTGCGCAGGCGCAGCCCGGCCTTGATCTCGTCTTCGCTGAGCTCCGCCCCTTCGAGGTATTTTTCCAGCAGCTCCGGCGTGGCCTCGGCAGCAGCCTCCACCAGCTGTTCGCGCCAATGTCGCGCCTGGTCCAGCAACTCGGCCGGAATATCCTGGTAGCTGAACTGCACGCCCAGGCTGGCGTCGTCCCAGTGGATGGCGCGCATCTTGACCAGGTCGATCACGCCATGAAAACCGTCCTCGGCGCCGAGCGGCAGCTGGATCGGCACAGCCACGCCTTTCAGGCGGTTGACGATCTGTTCGCGCACGCGCAGGAAGTCGGCACCCACGCGGTCCATCTTGTTGACGAAGGCGATCCGGGGCACTTTGTATTTATTGGCCTGGCGCCACACGGTCTCGGACTGCGGCTGCACGCCGCCGACGGCGTCATATACCATGACGGCGCCGTCGAGCACGCGCATGGAGCGCTCCACCTCGATGGTAAAGTCGACGTGGCCCGGCGTATCGATGATGTTGATGCGGTGCTCGGCAAAATTGCCGGCCATGCCTTTCCAGAACGCCGTGGTGGCCGCCGAGGTAATGGTAATGCCGCGTTCCTGCTCCTGCTCCATCCAGTCCATCGTGGCGGCGCCATTGTGGACTTCGCCAATCTTGTGATTGACGCCGGTGTAAAACAGGATGCGCTCGGTGGTGGTGGTTTTGCCGGCATCAATGTGAGCGCTGATGCCGATGTTACGGTAGCGCTCGATGGGTGTTTTACGGGTCATCACAATCTCCTTGTGCACAGAACAGGTGGGGAACCCACCGGGAAGCTACAGGTGCGGCGAAGGCCAGATAATTCAAGGGTTCTTCAGAAATGAATTACTTTCAAATGTGCGACATACTGAGCAGCAATTACTATAGGCTGTGGACCAAACTGCAATCTTATTGATGACTGGAAAAAACCGCATGACTGCAAGATCAAGAACTGCCCTGATCCTGTCCCTGAGCCTGGCCCCGGCCTTCGCCCTGGCACAGGCCGACGCACTGGAACCCGAAGACATTGCGCTGCGCCTCGAACGCTGCTCGGTGCTGGGCGACGCCAGCGCACGGCTGGCCTGTTACGACGGCCTGGCCCGCAAAACCCCGGGCGGACAGGTGGCCGCAGCGCCTGCCACCGGCGGCCCGGCCACGCCGGAAGAAAAGCTGGTTGCTGCCGATGCGCCAGCACGCACCCAGCCAGACGCGCCGCCGCCTCCGCCCGAAGCCGTGCTGCCGCCCAAGGTGGCGGCACTGACCACGATTCCGGCCGAAGACAAGGTATCGCCCATGGTACAACGCTGGGAGCTGGACCGCTCGGCCAAGCGTGGTGTATTCAACTTCCGTCCGCATCGCGACAACTACCTGTTGCTGGCCAATTACAGTAGCGGCAACAACGATCAGCCGTTCAAGGAATTTTCGCCGGACGGCCTGGAATCGAAACACGTCGAACTGACTTACCAGCTCAGCTTCAAGATGAAGATGCTCGAGCAGGCGCTCGGCTATCCCGTCGATCTGTGGTTCGGGTATACGCAGGAGAGCTTCTGGCAGGCTTACAACCGCTCGGAATCAAGCCCCTTCCGCGAGACCAACTACCAGCCCGAGCTGATGCTGACCACGCCGTTGGCGCTCAACCTTGGCGGCGTCGATGTGCGCTATCTGACGCTGGGCCTGGTGCACCAGTCGAACGGCCAGACTTCGACGCTGTCGCGTAGCTGGAACCGGATTTACGCGCAGATCGGCGCTGAAAAAGGGAATTTTGCGGTGAACTTCCGCATCTGGAAGCGGCTCGACAACTCGCGCTCGGACAATGACAACATCGACATCGTCGATTACCTCGGCCACGGCGACCTGACGGCCAGCTACCGCTGGGACGGCCACGAAATTTCGCTGCTGGCGCGCCGCAACCTGCACACCAACCACGGCGCCCTGCAACTGGGCTGGGCTTTCCCGGTGGCGGCCAATCTGAAAGGTTATGTGCAGGCCTTCAGCGGTTACGGCCAGAGCCTGATCGACTACAACTATGCGCAGAAATCGATCGGCATCGGCGTCAAGGTTGATTTCTAATATCCTGGAGGTAGTTTCAAAATGAGCGCAGCCAGGCGCAGCGCTGCAGACAGTGCGCATGCACGGCAAGGTGCTGGAACGACGCTGCGGTCTTTTTGATACGACCTCACTGCCCGACGCATATGATCCTGGTCACGTATTCATGCGCGTTGGGCTTCTTTTTGGCCGCCCAGGCAATCGCCTCATTGGCCTGCTCAATCGTCAGCACCGAAGCCTTGTCCTTCGACTTGATGAACGAGACCCCTTCAAACACCCCCTCCTTGCTGCGCATAACCTTGGCAAACACGGGCGGCTTGCTGTCGCCGTCGGCAACCTTGTTTTGTTGGACGAGGTAGCGCTGATCGATCTGTTCCATATCACTCTTTCTGCAAAAGCAGAAGTATAACGCGTCAGCTATCAGGGGATCGGGAACCCGGCACGGGCTCCCTGAATTTACGCGTAAGCCGGCACCCGTGCCGCTGGCTGGCTGGCAGCCTGGTAGAGGATGGTGGCCCGCAGCGATGCCTGCAGCGATGGAATCGAGCCGCCGGCGCGGTACTGGAAGCTCACTTCGAGCACATCGCCCTCGCGCGCCTTGATCGGTGCGGCCAGTGGCAGCGTCATGTAGTGGTTGAGCCAGTCGATAGTGCTTGAGCGTTCCTGCACCACGGCCAGCACGTTCTTGGTGATGAAGCGCATGGCATTGATCTCGCCCGTGCGTTCGATGACGAATTTGCCCTGCCAGGCGTAGGTCAGTTCGTTGGGCTGGTTGAAATCGACGATGCCGTAGACGGCTGGCTGGGCCAGTTCCACCGTGCCCGGATAGACCACCTGGGTTTCCTGGAATTGCACGATCGGTGCATAAAAGCCTTCGAAATCGTATTCCTGCTGCAGCGGCTGCACCGCCATGATCACCGCTTCCGGCAGGAACACTGGCAGCGGCCCGCCGAAGCGTTCGAGATAGCGGCGCTTGAACGATTCGATCACTTCCACCTGCTTTTCGCGCAACATGGCGACGTGGATCATTTCGCAAATCACCACATCGACTGGCTCGGGCGGCAGGTATTCAAAGGCGTCGGCGTGGATCACCTCGACTTTTTCACCGTTGGGATTGAGCGCCAGCATCTTGCGCGCTTCCCTGACCATGTCGGGATTGAACTCCACGCAATACACTTTGGCGGCCTTGGCTGCCGCAAACCATGACAGCACGCCGGTGCCGCCACCGAGCTCGAGCACCTTGGCGCCCGGTTTGACGGCATAGTCGATGGCCGACTTGAAGCCGTGCATGCGGTTTTGGTCCATCAACATATTGTGATGGTAGTGGACTGGTATGAATTGCCCCAGATAGCAGCTTTCGATCTCGCGTTCGTTCAGCATGGATGTCCTCGGTGTATGCGCACTGTCTCTGGGTGCAGCGCGGGTAAGGCCATTATGGAGAATTTCTTCCCTGCACCATATTACGAGATAGACAGGAATTTGCCAGCAATTCTTGCATTAGAGGGCGTGCGTGGCAGCAACGGTATTGTTTTACTATCGTTGTCAGCGTTTGGCCTGGGCGGCCAGGTGTGCTTCGATAGTCTTGGCAATCCACGGTTTGTCGGCCTTGCGTGCAAAGCCGGCGGCGGTCAGGTGAAAGCCGCCATCCTTGCGGCTGGCGTCGGCGCCGCGCTTCAGCAACAACTCCACCACGGCTTCCTGGCCCTCGCGTGCGGCCATCATCAACGGCGTCAGGCCGGACGGCGCCTCGGCGTTGATGTCGGCATCCTGGTCGAGCAGCAGGCTGGCAATCTCGGTACTGCCGGCAGCGGCAGCGTAGTGCAAGGCGCTCCAGCCTTTTTGATTGACCTGGGCGCCGCGCCAGATCATGTCCATCACCAGCGCTTTATTCTTGCGAAATGCCGCCATCATCAGGGCCGTGTTGCCATTCGGCGCCTTGGCCTCCAGGTCGATAGACGGCTGGTCCATCAGCAAGGTGGCGACCTGGTTGGCTTCGTTGCGCACGGCGACGATCAGCGCCGTCTCGCCGCCAGGCTCGCGCACATTGGGATCGATGCCGGCGGCCAGCGCCCTTTTCACGCCCGTCACGTTATCGACCTGCACGGCTCGGAACATGGCCACTTCCGCATCGCTCCGGGGCGCCGCCAGCGCACTGCCGGCGCTGAAGATCAGCGCCAACGATGCCAAGCATGCCAACAAGGTGGTGCGGCGGGCACTGCGCATCTCAGGAGGCCAGCTTGAACAGTTTGAAGAAATTGGCCGTGGTTTGCGCCGCCACTTCGGCCACCGGTATGCCCTTGAGCGTGGCGATGTACTCGGCCACGTGGGCGACGTAGCCGGGCTCGTTGGTACGGCCGCGGAACGGCACCGGCGCCAGGTAGGGCGAGTCGGTCTCGATCAGCATGCGCTCGAGCGGCACTTCCAGCGCCACCGCCTGCAGGTCGCGCGCGCTTTTAAACGTGACGATGCCCGAGAACGAGATATAGAAGCCCAGCTCGATGGCGGCGCGCGCCACCTCCAGCGACTCGGTAAAGCAATGCATGACGCCGCCGACGCCGCCCGCCTCCGGCGCCGCGCCTTCTTCGCGCAGGATGCGGATCGTGTCTTCGCTGGCGCTGCGGGTATGGATGATCAGCGGCTTGCCGGTGATGCGCGAAGCCCGGATATGCGTGCGAAAGCGCTCGCGCTGCCATTCCAGATTGCCTTCCAGGCGGTAATAGTCGAGGCCGGTTTCACCGATGGCGATGATTTTAGGATCGTTGGCCAGTTCCACCAGCTGTTCAACGCTGGGTTCGGGCGTGTCTTCGTAATCCGGGTGGACGCCGACCGACGCATAGATGTGCGGATGCTCGTGGGCCAGCGCCAGCACTTGCGGAAAATCGGGCAGGTTCACTGACACGCACATGGCGTGGGTAACCCGGTTTTCCGCCATTTTGGCAAGGACTTCGGGCATGCGAGCGGCGAACTCGGGGAAATTGATGTGGCAATGGGAATCGATATACATGGTGCGATTGTACCCTGCCCGGCCCTGTATGGTGACTAAAGGGTGTGGGTGGGGCGCGCCGACCTTAGCGCCGGGCCCAGGATATCTTCGATACGCTGGCGCGCCCGCTGCGCCGTTTCGTCATCGGGGAAGTGCAGGCCCACGCCCTGCGCCTTGTCGTGCTGGGCGCCGGCCGGCGTGATCCAGGCGACGCGGCCGGCGATCTGGTATTTCTGTGGTTCATCCATCAAGGTCAGGATAACGAAGACTTCATCGCCAAGTTTGTAAGCCTTGGGAGTGGCAAGGAACAGGCCGCCGTTTTTCAGATAAGGCATGTAGGCCGCGTACAGCGCCGCCTTGTCGCGCACGGCCAGCGACAGCACCGTAGGCCGCGCAGGCTGGGCCTGCGCTGCGGTGGTGTCGAAGGGGCTGTCAGCGGGCATGGTGGACCTTTTTCTATTGGCAAGCAGCAGTATATTCCAGCAACATATCTTCCAGGAACAGCTTGGGCGACAGCGGGTGGTCCGAGGTGGCGCGCCGCTCATTGACGCCCTTGATCGTCGCCAGCAGGCGGCTGACGTGGATCTTGTCTGCCAGCTTGGCCAGTTCACGCTGGTGGCGCGGATAGTAGCGCACCCGGCCGGCCAATTGCCACGACGCCACATCATACAGCCAGCGTTGCAGCCAGGACACTTGCGCCGTGAGCGGTACTTTCTGAAGTTTATCAGCAACTTTCAGTGCACCTTCCACACTTGGGTGTGCCAGCAGCTGCAACAGCGTTTCCAGGTCGTCGCGACTGCCAGCTTCGGCCTCGGCCATGGCGGCCAGCGGCGCCCCGCCCTGTTCGCGCAGCCAGCTGTCGGCGTCGCTCACGCCCTGCTGCTGCAGCCAGGCCAGCGCTTCGGCATGGCCGGGCATGGGCATGGCAAACTTGCGGCAGCGCGACAGGATGGTCGGCAGCAGTCGGTCCAGGCTGTTGGATGCCAGCAGGAACACTGTGCCCGGCGGCGGTTCTTCCAGTGTTTTCAGCAAGGCGTTCGAAGCTGGCATGTTCAGCGCTTCGGCCGGATACAGCACCACCACGCGCAAGCCGGCGCGGTGGGTCGAGACGTTCATGAAATCGGCCAGGTTGCGGATCTGTTCGATCTTGATTTCCTTCGACGGCGTCTTGCTGGCCTTGGCGCTTTTTTTGCTCTCGCCTTCGCCTTCTTCGCCATCGCCCGACGGTTCATCCTCAAGCGCTTCCGGGCGCACGCGGCGGTAGTCCGGGTGGTTGTGCTGGGCAAACCAGCCGCACGATATGCATTCGCCGCAGGCATGACCATCGGCCCGCACCGCTTCGCACAGCAGTCCCTGGGCAAAGCGCTCGATAAAGTCGGCCTTGCCGATGCCGGCGGCGCCATGGAACAGAATCGCGTGCGGCATACGCTGGCGCAGTTGCTGCAACTGTTCCCAGGCGCCCTGCTGCCACGGATAAATCGCCGGAGCCGTCATGGCGCAACCTGTTTCAGCAAGCCGTCCAGTATGCCGGCAAGCTCCACTTCAATCTCGGCAATCGTGCGGGTGGCATCGATCAGGCGGAAGCGCTGCGGAAACTCGGCGGCGCGGCGCAGATACTCGTTGCGCGTGGCGGTAAAGAAATCGGCCTGTTCCTGCTCGAATTTATCGAGCGTGCGGGTGGCATCGAGCCGCGCCCGCGCCACCTCGAGCGGCACGTCGAACAGCAGCGTCAGGTCCGGTTGCAGCTGCGGATGCACCCATTGTTCGAGCGCATTCAGCTTGGCCAGATCGAGGCCGCGACCGCCGCCCTGGTAGGCAAAGCTGGCGTCGGTAAAACGGTCGGAAATTACCCAGGCGCCGCGTGCCAGCGCCGGTGCAATGACCTGGGCGATGTGTTCGCGGCGGCTGGCGAACATCAGCAGCGCCTCGGTTTCGAGGTGCATGGTTTCATGCAGCACCAGCTGGCGCAGCTTTTCGCCGAGCGCGGTGCCGCCCGGCTCGCGCGAACTGACGAGCTCGATACCTCGCGCCTGCAGGTAGCTGGAAACAAAGGCAATATGGGTCGACTTGCCGGCGCCGTCGATGCCTTCAAAGGTAATGAACTTGCTCATGTACTAGTCTTATCGTTGTACTGCTTATCGTTGATACTGATTCACTGCCCGGTTGTGGTCAGTCAGATTATCGGAAAACTTGCTGGTGCCATTGCCGCGCGCGACGAAATACAGGGCAGCAGTCTTGGCCGGCGCCATGGTCGCCGCCAGCGACTCGAGGCCCGGCAGCGAGATCGGCGTGGGCGGCAGTCCCGTGCGCGTGTAGGTGTTAAACGGCGTATCCGTTTCCAGGTCTTTTTTGCGGATATTGCCGTCAAAGCGGGTACCCATGCCATAGATCACGGTCGGATCGGTTTGCAGCATCATACCGAGACGCAGCCGGTTGACAAACACCGCAGCGATCATATTGCGCTCGGACTTCTGGCCCGTCTCTTTTTCCACGATGGACGCCATGGTCAGCGCCTCGTAAGGGGTTTTATACGGCAAGCCGGCCTCGCGCTTGTCCCATGCCTGGTTCAGACGGCTGATCATCATGGCGTGGGCCTGGCGGTAAATCTGCAATTCGCTGGCGCCCTTGGCAAACAGATAGGTATCGGGGAAGAACAGGCCTTCCGGCTGCTTGTATTCGGAACCGATGGCAGTCATCAGCTCGGTATCGCTGAGCGCCGTGGTGTCGTGCTTGAGGCCGGGATGGGCGGCAATTGCGGCGCGCATCTGGCGGAAGCTCCAGCCTTCGATAATCGTCAACTGCTCCTGGGCAAATTCGCCGCGCACCAGTTGATCGATCAGGCGCTGCGGCGTGGTACCGGGTTTGAGTTCGTACGAACCTGCCTTGATGCGGGCGCTCTTGCCGGTTGCGCGCGCCAGCAGATTGAACAGCAGCGGCTGGATCGGCACGCCGGCATCGGCAATCTGCTGGCCGGCGGCATGGGCGCCACTGCCCGGTGCAATGGTGAAGTCGATCGGCGCCACGTCGCCTTCAATAATGGGGCGCTGCGACCAGACCATGAAATAGGCGCCGCCGACCAGGCCAAGAAGAATACAGAGTGTGATTATTTTTTTAATGAATGCCATGCTTGAAGCCGTAGTTGTTCTAATCGTATAGCGTGCCACATACTTGAATGCCGGGCCAGCAGCGCACTACTGCATGCAGTTTGCTGCGCTGGCCAACGCGATCTGCGCGACATCACTATAATGAGCCCGTAATGATAATGCCTTAATCGTCAAATATCGGAAATTATGTCATCCTGGAACGAACTTTTATCGGCGCCGGCCAGTCCGCTGACCACCACCGCGCTAGCCTCGGGCTTTGTCGCACCGATCACCGATCAGGGTCTGATCGCGCTCGACGGCGAAGAATCCGCCAAATTCCTGCACAGCCAGCTAACCAACGATGTCGAGCACCTGGGCCAGCACGAAGTGCGTCTGGCTGGCTATTGCACGCCCAAGGGCCGGCTGCTGGCCTCCTTCCTCATGTGGCGCAACGAGACCACGATTTTCCTGCAACTGCCGCGCGAGATCCAGGCGCCCGTGCAAAAACGCCTGTCGATGTTCGTGCTGCGCGCCAAGACCAAGCTCAGCGATGCCAGCGATAGCGGTAGCAATGCGCAGCAGCAAGTGCTGTTGGGTTTCGGCGGCGAGCGCGCCGAAGCGGTGCTGCACGGCTGGTTTGACAGCCTGCCACCGGCGCCGTTCACCCGCGTCGATCACCCGCTGGGCACGCTGCTGCGCGTAGCCGACGCCTTTGGTGCACCGCGCTACCAGTGGCTGATGGCGGAAACCACCGCCACCACCATCGCCGCCGAACTGGCGCAACAGCTGGCAGTTGGCGACAGCACCAGCTGGCGCCTGTCTGAAATCCATGCCGGCGTGGCCCACATCGGCAAAGCTACGCAGGAACAGTTTGTGCCGCAAATGCTCAATTACGAGCTGCTGGGCGCCGTCAATTTCAAAAAGGGTTGCTACCCCGGCCAGGAAATCGTCGCCCGCAGCCAGTATCTCGGCAAGCTCAAGCGCCGTACCACGCTGGTCAGCATTCCCGACCTCAGCGCAGCGGCCGGCGCCGAAGTGTTTGCCACCGCCGATCCCGAGCAGCCATGCGGCATGATAGTCAATGCCGCCCCCAACGGCCAGGGCGGTGTCGATGCGCTGGTGGAAATGAAACTGGCGGCAATCGAAGCGGCCTCGGTAAGGCTCGGCTCGGCCGAAGGTCCGGCGCTGACCTTCCTGGCGCTGCCGTACGTGCTGGAACCGCTCGATCTCTAGCATGGACCTGTATATTTATTACAAGGTCAGGGAGGCCGACACGGCATCCCTGCAGGCTGCGGTTGTGCAGTTGCAAACCGCGCTGGCGGCAAGTCATGGCGTAAAGGCCCAGCTCAAGCGCCGCCCCGGCGCCAGCGACGGCCTGCAAACCTGGATGGAAGTGTATGCCGGCGTACCTGCCGATTTCCAGGCTGTGCTCGATGCGGAAGTGGAACAGGCCGGGCTGTCGTCCTCGATTGCGGGGGTACGCCATACCGAAGTTTTTGTGGACGTTTCTGTGAACCTGAAGCCATGTGCCTGATCGTATTCGCCTGGCAAGTTTTGCCCGCCGTACCGCTGGTGGCGGCCGCCAACCGCGACGAATTTTATCAGCGCGCCACGGCGCCGGCCGCTGCCTGGCCAGAGCAGCCGCACATTTATGCCGGCCGCGACCTGCAGGCCGGCGGCAGCTGGATGGGAGTGACCGATGCGGCTGTCAGCGGCAAGGGCGCCCGCTTTGCCGCGCTCACCAATATCCGCGCCCCGCACGAACACCGGGAACAAGCGCCGTCGCGCGGCCACCTGGTGGCCAATTACCTGGCTGGCGAGATGACGCCGCAAGACTACGTCGCCTCGCTGCGCGCCAACGCCGACAACGACGCCTACAATGGTTTCAACCTCGTGCTGGGCGACCGCGACACCCTGATCTGGTATTCCAACCGTGGCGACGCCGACCCGCGCAACGGCCAGCCGCTGGCGCCAGGCGTGTATGGCCTGTCCAACGCGCTGCTGGACGCCGCCTGGCCCAAGGTGCTCAAGACCAAGGCCCAATTTGCCAGCCTGCTGTGCCTCGGTGCACCGGACGACGCATTTTTTGAAATGCTGTCCGACACCACCCCCGCCCCCGACCAGCGCCTGCCGGACACCGGCGTGCCGCTCGAGGTCGAGCGCATGCTGTCGTCGGTACGCATCGACAGCCCCAACTACGGCACCCGCACCTCCAGCGTGGTCAGACTGTATGCCGATGGAACGGCGACGTTGCGGGAGCAGCTGGTGCGTTAACAATTGGTTTGTTCAAGCCGTGCACGCAAAATATTGACCAGCACCGGAGAAAAAGGTGCAAGCTTGCCATTTCTCGCAATACTGAGGTCATCGATCATCATCTTTATCAGTTGCGGATCATCCTCAAGTACGAGTTCCTCCGGCGGGCTCTGAAAGTTCACCCACAACAGGCTGTTGATCAGTTGCCTGCGCTTCTCGACCAGCGCCTTATTGCTGTCGGGGTTATCACCGAGGTTCAGTATCGTGATCGTCTCGCGCGCCCGGGCGGTGCTACCTTCCACCAGTCCGCTGAATCTGAACCGCAACTCGGTTTCACATTCCGCCATCAACGGTGTCAACGCCAGACGCCGCGCGCGATGCGCAGCGTCGCATTGCCGGGGAGTTGTGCAACTGGCGACGACATTGGAAAAGTCGAGCGTGCGCTTAGGCGCCAGGTCTTGCGGCTCGACATGCTCGTTTCTGGTGTCGGCATGACTGCCGTTGATCTCCTGGCAGCAATAGGCGCACAGGTGAAATTGTTCCTCAGTACAGCGCTGTCGAATATCCTGCCGTTCGCCTGCGCCGAGGTCCGCATACTTTGCCCCTGGAGTGCGCCGCTTGAAGGCGGTCAGCGAGGCGGGTTCATCGCCCTTATCAATTTTTCGCACTACGCAACTCCTCTTTGCGTAACAGCAGTCCGGCTTTGAGGAGCTCGATATTGTGCGGCGGCAGTTCCGCATTCAGCTCGGCAAGCGCCGCCCGTGCTGCGTCCAGTTGATGATCTTGTATCAGGTCGAGCAATTTACCGAGCCGGCTGGCTACGGAGGCGTTACGGACATGCGTATCCATTACTTCTAGCAATACCGTGTTGGCATCCTGCCCATACTGCGAAGGCACCACGGACAAATGGCCGTTCTCCAGCGCATAGACGAGCACGTCTTTGCAGTCGCTGATCACCAGTGGGGAATGCGTGCTGAGTATGAACTGACAATGAGGGAACGTGGTGGTCAAGCGCTCGATCAAAGGCCGCGCCCACTGTGGATGCAGGTGCATATCGACTTCATCGATGAGGACTATCCCTTTGCCCAATAGCGGATTGTCCATGCCAGGATTCAGAATCGCGAGTCGCCGGGCAATATCGCCAACCAGCGCCATCAGAGACTTCTCGCCCTGGGATAACTGGGCGACATTCAAGGTCTGACCGTTTTTGTTGATCGACATGTGCAGGCGGGGCTTGCGCTTGACCTGCAACTTGCTGAAGCCGGGCATAAAATTGCTGATCGCGGTACGGACAGCATGAAGTTGCGTATCGTTGGTGGCCTGGACGCTTTGCATGAGCTGAAACGCTTCGCTGACTCGTTTGAGCTCATCTTGCAGCGCATTCAAATCGCCATCTTCGAGGAGCTCCATTCGCTTGCCACTTCCATTGATCGATTCAATGATCCTTAGGACGTTGCCAGCATCCTTATCGATTGCTTCCAATAAAGCGGTGGGGCGCAGCACCTCATTCTCGAAATCCTCGCGCTCCCGGAACCATTCGAAAAATCGTCGGAAGTCAACGCCCTGATGCAGCGCATTGTCATAGCCGTCTAATTGGGAAAAAGTATGCCGCTGTTTGATCTTGAGCGGAATATCAAGCACCGTGCGTTCTACCGGATAAAAAGCGATCAGCGGCAAACTGCTGTTTTCGTTATTGCCCAGCTGCTGCTTGAATACTTCCGTCAGATCTTTCAGCTCCAACAACTGTGATGCATGATCGCCCTTGCGCCCAGCGCGAGTCTTGGCAATACTCCATGCGAAGTTGGCCTCAAGTCCTGCTATGACGCTGATCGCAGCCGATGCCGCCGAGTTGTAGACAAGACTGTCATCAATCGCGGCGCCATTTGATTTTTCACTGCGCAAACGCGCGACAAACCAGCTTAAGGAAATAGCCAGCGCCTTCAGCACCGAGGTCTTACCGGCGCCATTGCTGCCGATCAGCACGGTGACGTTGGACGCTGCAGCTGTGGTCGGTGCAAAATCCAGATCCACAGCCGGAAACGGTCCAAAATTATCGAGGCGAAGGTGCTTGATGTACATGGAATGGCCTAAAAGATATATCTCATCTCAAGATGAGCAATGCCTGCAGCGAAAAACTCATCGCCTTCAACCACAAAGCCGTGCCGCTTATAAAACGCTGCAGCGTGGGTTTGCGCGCTCAGCACCACCTCGCGCTCACCGCGCGCGCGTGCCTGCGCCATCAAACCCAGCAGCAACGCGCTGCCGATGCCAGCGCCGCGCTCGTGCTGATGCACGGCCATGCGGCCGATATGACCATCCGGCAGCAGGCGCGCCGTGCCGACTGGCTTGCCGTCGCTGTCGCGCGCCACGGCGTGCAGGCAGACGGCGTCCATGCTGTCCATTTCCAGTTCCGCCGGCACACCCTGTTCGTGCACGAACACTTGTGTGCGGATGCCGCTGGCGAATTCGCCGAGCGTGGCCCAGTCGCCATATTCGATGGTGCAAGGTGCGGTGGTGGTGGTCATGGGCATGCGTTTGAGCCGGATCTTGATTTGTCAGGAACGCCATTGTCGCACGCAAGATGCTGTTCCAGAAAGTCCACCAGCACGCGTACCTTGGCCGAGCTGGCCAGCCGCTGCGGGTAGACGGCCCAGACGTTGGCTTCCTGGATGTAGCCGGGCAGCACGTGGACCAGCTCGCCCCGTGCGATGTGCGGCTGGGCGTCCCACAGCGAGCGCAGCACGATGCCGGCGCCGGCCACCGCCCATTGCACGGCAATTTCCCCATGATTGGTCGATAGCGGCCCGCTGACCTTGACCACTTCTTCCTGCATGCCCTGGCGCAGGCGCCAGACGCCAAACGGCAAGTCGCGCTCCTTGATCGGCAAACAGTCGTGGCCAGCCAGTTCCAGCAAGCTGCGCGGCGTGCCGCGCCGTTGCAGATAGGCCGGTGCGGCGCACAGGATGCGGTGGTTGCTCATCATGCGGCGGGCGATCAGGCTCGGCTCGATATCTTCGCCCACGCGGATGTCGATATCAAAACCCTCGGCGACGATATCGACCAGCCGGTCAAACACCTCGAAGCGCACCTGCAGCGCGGGATGGGCGGCCACCAGGCTGGCAATCGCCGGCGCCACCACGTTGCGGCCAAAGCCAAAGCTGCTGCTCACGCGCAATTGCCCGCGCGGCACGCCCTGGCGCTCGGCCACTTCGTCCGACAGCGCGTCGAGGCTGGCGAGAATGCTCAACGCGCGCGCATAGACCTGCTCGCCTTCGGCGCTGAGCACCACCCGCCGCGTGGTGCGGTGAAACAGCCGTACACCCAGCGCGTCTTCCAGAATGCCGATGCGCTTGCTCACATAAGCCGGCGACATGCCCAGTTCCTCCGCCGCAGCAGCAAAGCCCGACTTGCGCACCACGGCGGCGAGCACGCGTAAATCACCGTTTTCAATATCTTTATGCACGATATGTGTTTTATCAATTCACAATTAACCACATTCTAAACGAATCGTAAAACGCTAAGATGCTCTCATCAACTCAAGGAGAATCGCATGAAAAAGATCGCAGTCATCGCCGGCGACGGCATCGGCAAGGAAGTCATGCCCGAAGGCATACGTGTGGTCGAGGCCGCCGCCCGCCAGTTCGACATCGCCCTCGAATGGACCACCTTCGAGTGGGCCAGTTGCGACTATTACGCCGCGCACGGCAAGATGATGCCCGACGACTGGCTCGAGCAACTGCAGGGATTTGATGCGATTTACTTTGGCGCAGTCGGCTGGCCGGCGCTGGTGCCCGACCATATCTCGCTGTGGGGTTCGCTGCTGAAATTCCGCCGCCAGTTCGACCAGTATGTGAACCTGCGCCCGGTGCGCCTGATGCCGGGCGTGCCCTGCCCGCTGGCCAACAAGCAGCCGGGCGACATCGATTTTTACATCGTCCGTGAAAACACCGAAGGCGAATATTCCTCGATCGGCGGCAAGATGTTTGAAGGCACGGACCGTGAATTCGTGTTGCAGGAATCGATCTTCACCCGCACCGGCGTCGATCGCGTGCTCAAATACGCGTTTGAACTGGCGCAGTCGCGCCCCAGGCAGCACCTGACTTCTGCCACCAAGTCCAACGGTATCTCGATCAGCATGCCGTACTGGGATGAGCGCTTTGCGCTGATGGGCAAGGATTACCCCGAGGTGCGCTGCGACCAGTACCATATCGACATCCTGGCGGCGCGCTTTGTGCTGTCGCCCGAGCGTTTCGACGTGGTGGTGGCATCGAACCTGTTCGGCGACATCCTGTCCGACCTGGGACCGGCCTGCACCGGCACCATCGGCATTGCGCCATCGGCCAACCTGAACCCGGAGCGCAACTGGCCATCGCTGTTTGAGCCGGTACACGGCTCGGCGCCCGACATCTATGGCAAGAACATCGCCAACCCGGTGGCCATGATCTGGTCCGGCGCCATGATGCTGGACTTCCTTGGCAACGGCGCCGCCAACTACCGCGCCGCCCATGACGCCATCCTGGCGGCAATTGAAACCACGATGGCCAGCGCAGACAGCAAGAACCGCACGCCCGACCTGGGCGGCAACGCCAGCACCACCGAAGCCGGTCAGGCGATCGCCGCCGCGCTTACCCAGTCGGCTGGCTAAGCACTGTATCGCCTTGGCGCCGTATCAGCGTGACGCCTTATCAGCGTGACGCATTATCAGCTTGATTATCTGGCGCTGATCACGCCACAGGCCAGCCGACCACCGGCGTTGCCGGTGGGCTGGGTCGTCAGGTCGTCGGGCGCGACGTGGACGATCACGGCGCGATTGACTGCGTTGACGGGACTGCCTTCGGTCAGCGTCAACTGCGCCAGCGGCACGGTGACATCGAGCGTGGCCACGCCCTCGGCATTGGCGTTGATGTTGCCAAAGTCACCGCTATGCTTGCTGCCATGGGCGGGATCGCCGTGCGGCGCACTGGTCGGATTGAAGTGGCCGCCGGCGCTGCTGCCGTCCGGCGCCGAACAATCGCCTTTTTCGTGGATATGGAAGCCGTGCAGGCCCGGCGTCAGTCCTTCAACACGGGCTTTCACGCGCACGCCTTCGGAACCTTGCGTAAAGCTGACCAGGCCCGACGTCTTGTTGCCGGCGGTAGGCGCCAGCATGGCCTGGGCCGACAGGGTTGCAGTGGCAGCCACGGCAGACTGCATGGCGGACAACGCGAGCAGACAGCTGATGACGGTGGATTTCATGGCTATGTCCTTTAAGGTGATGAATCACCAGGGATCATATCAACTTTACCAGTTGCTTGCCAAAATTGAACCCCTGCAGTAAACCGATGAAGGCCTGCGGCGCCGCCGCCAGGCCCTGCGCCACTGACTCACGGTAATGCAGCTTGCCGCTGGCCACCAGCTCACCCAGTTCCGCCAAGCCCTGCTCCCAGAACTCCATGTGCTCCGTGACAATAAAGCCCCGCAAAGTGAGGCGGTTGATCAGCAACTGGCGCGATTGCTTGATCGACATGTCGGCGCCACCAAAGCCGCCGATCACGCCGCATAGAGCGATGCGGCCAAAGGCATTGGTACGCGCCAGCGCGGCGTCGAACACGGCGCCGCCGACGTTTTCAAAGATGCCATCGACGCCGTCCGGTGTCGCCGCCGCCAGGTCCGCTTCGAGCTGGCCGGCCTTGTAGTCGATGCAGGCGTCAAAGCCCAGCTGATCGACCACGTAAGCGCATTTTTCCGCGCCGCCGGCAATGCCGACCACGCGGCAACCCTGCAATTTGGCCAACTGCCCGACCACGCTGCCAACGGCGCCGCTGGCGGCCGACACCACCACGGTTTCGCCGGCTTTGGGTGCGATAATCTGCTGCAAACCATACCAGGCCGCCATGCCCGGCATGCCGACTGCACCAAGATAGGCCGACAGCGGCACGCGGCTGGCATCGACCTTGCGCAACTGCGTACCGTCAGCCAGCGCGACCTCGATCCAGCCCAGCACACCCACCACGAAGTCGCCCGGCTGGTAAGCCGAGTGGCGCGAGGCCAGCACCTGGCCGACGGTGCCGCCTATCATGGTGTCATCGAGCGCCTGCGAGGCGGCATAGCTTTTCGACGCACTCATGCGTCCACGCATGTAGGGATCGAGCGACAGGTAGTGGTTACGCACCAGCACCTGGCCTTCACCGAGCGCCGGTACGGTAACGGTTTCGAGACGAAAATTGTCGGCAGTGACGGCGCCGCGCGGGCGCTGGGCCAGCACGATGCGCTGGCAGGTGTGCGGCAGCTCCACTCAGACCTCGTAATCCATGCACTGGCGCTCGGAACGAACGGCAGCGATAAACGGCTTGATGGCGACGTGGGTCGGATGCTCGAGGTAGGCGTTGAGCGCCGCCAGGTCGGTGAATTCGGAATACAGCACGACATCGTAGGTGGCTTCCAGGCCAGGCTGGGCCAGCACTGCCTCGAACGTGATCGTGCCCGGCGACAAGGTGGCGCAGCTGTCGAGCAAAGCCTTCATTTTGGCGGCGTTGGTGGCGCGGTCGGCGCCTTCGGCGTGGTCTTTCAGTTTCCACATGACGATGTGTTTCAGCATATGCACTCCTTATGAACAAGCGGGCAAGAATAGCATAACCGCCGTGCCACCGATGAGTGCGCCAAGAGGGTGACAAAATCATCATGTAAGTTTCGTGTAAGCTTTCCGCCACACACTGGCTCAAGGCTGACAAATTGGTAACTTTTATTAAACAAGCTTATCGATCCACGCGTTACCGAGCATGCCTGCCGACATCCTTATAACCACATAACAGGAGACAATATGGCAACCTCTTCAGGTACGGGCGACGCACAGCAGCAAGCCAAGCCGATGACGCCGCAGGAACGCAAGGTCATCTTTGCATCGTCGCTGGGTACGGTTTTTGAATGGTATGACTTTTATCTGTACGGCGCGCTCGCGCCGATCATCGCCAAGCAGTTCTTCATCGGCGAACCTTCCACCACCTTTATTTTTGCGCTGCTCGCCTTTGCCGCCGGCTTTATCGTGCGCCCTTTCGGTGCGCTGGTGTTCGGCCGCCTGGGCGACATGATCGGCCGTAAATACACGTTTTTGGTGACCATCCTGATCATGGGCGCCTCGACCTTCATTGTCGGCCTGTTGCCGGGCTATGCCTCGATCGGCATCGCTGCGCCCATCATTCTGGTGATACTGCGCATCCTGCAAGGGCTGGCGCTGGGCGGCGAATACGGCGGCGCCGCTACCTACGTGGCCGAGCACGCACCCCACGGCAAACGTGGCGCCTTTACCGCGTGGATACAGACTACCGCCACGCTCGGGCTGTTCCTTTCGCTGCTGGTGATCCTTGGCACGCGCACTGCCGTCGGTGAAGAAGAGTTCCAGATCTGGGGCTGGCGCATACCGTTCCTGGTCTCCATCCTGCTGCTCGGCATTTCGGTGTGGATACGCCTGGCCATGAATGAATCGCCGGCGTTTGTGAAAATGAAGGCTGAGGGCAAAACCTCGAAAGCCCCGCTCAGCGAAGCGTTTGGTCAATGGCGCAACATGAAAGTGGTGATCCTGGCGCTGGTGGGCCTGACCATGGGCCAGGCCGTGGTGTGGTACACGGGCCAGTTCTACGCGCTGTTCTTCATGACCGAAACGCTGAAGATCGACGGCGCCTCGGCCAACATCATGACTGCGCTGTCGCTGGCGCTGGCCACGCCCTTCTTCATTATCTTCGGCGTACTGTCCGACAAGGTCGGGCGCAAATGGATCATCCTCGGCGGCTGCATCCTGGCGGCGGCGACCTACTTCCCGCTGTTCAAGGCCCTGACCCACTACGGCAATCCGGCGCTGGAAATGGCGCTGAAAAATTCGCCGGTCGTGTTGGTCGCCGATCCCGCCTCATGCCACTTCCAGTTCAATCCGACCGGCCAGAAAAAATTCCCGTCGTCGTGCGACATCGCCGCCGGCATCCTGTCGCGCGCCTCGGTGGCCTACACTCACCAGGACGCTCCGGCCGGCAGCATCGCCAAGATCAGGATCGGCGAAAAGGAAATCACCGCGTTCAACGCAGTGATGACGCCCGACAACCTGAACTTTGACGCCGACAGCAAGAAGTCCGAGGCTGCGCTGAAAAAAGACGTGCTCGAATCGATCAAGGTGGCCGGCTACCCGGCCAAGGCCGATGACAGCCAGATCAACAAGCCGATGATGGTGCTGATCCTGTTCGTGCTGGTGCTGTACGTGACCATGGTGTACGGACCGATCGCCGCCATGCTGGTGGAAATGTTCCCTACCCGCATACGCTATACGTCGATGTCGCTGCCCTATCATATCGGCAATGGATGGTTCGGCGGCTTGCTACCGACGATTTCGTTTGCGCTGGTGGCGTTCAAGGGCGATATTTATTATGGCCTCTGGTACCCGATCATTATCGCCGTGATCACGGTGGTGATCGGTGCGCTGTTTGTCGGCGAGACCAAGGATAACGATATTTATGCCAATGACTGAGCATCAAGTCTCAGCGTGCGAAAAAAAGCCGCCATCACTGGCGGCATAAAATCCCACGATTGAGGAGAGGGTTCTTTACACAGGCTGGCGGCGACGGCGGGCGATTACGCCGATCAGTCCCAGGCCGCCCAGCATCAGCGCATAAGTTTCCGGTTCCGGCACGGCGGCCGCCACGCTGGTGCTGTCAAATTCCACGCGCAGGCCGGTCGGGTTGCCGCCGTTTTGCGCCCAGTTGCTGACGACGAAATCGAGCCGGTTGGCGCCGCTGACAAAGCCGCTGTTGGCGCTGAAGCTGCTCCAGTCGCTAAAACCTGATCCGGTGGCAATTACCTGGTTGTTCAGCAGCACAGTGACCGAGTTGTCCGCCGCCACGCGGCCCGTGAAGGCCGCCGTGGCAGGCTGGTAGCCAGCCAGATTGAAATCGAGGCTGTAGGTATAGCTGCCGTTGCTTGCGGCATCGAAGCTCTGGCCCTGGCTGCTGGTTGGCGTGATCCATTTCGATACGCTGGAATTGGCCATCCATGGATTGATCGGCCAGACGCTGTCGAGCGTAATCACGGGAACGTTGCTGGCCAGCGTGGTGTCACTGGTGACTGCCGTCAGTTTGTAATGGGTGTCGGCAGTACCGCCGGCGCCCACGCCGGTATTGCTCAAGCCGCTGATGGTGGCGGCGCCGGCGATGGTGCTGAAGGAAAGAGCCGATGCGACGAGCGCGCTGGCGAGTAAGGTAGGTTTCATGATGGCCTCTAAAAATGGTGGCTGGCGTGGAAAAAAAGGACATCGGACGGGGATGTCGCAGATTACGCAGTCGAACCGTTTTTTAGGGCGTCGATGGAAGCGCAGTGTGGATAACATCCATACCGCGCTTCAGTGCTTGCCGCAATGATACATCAAGTTCTGAATAAATTCTCAAAAGCTACAAATATTTCTATATTGCAGGCATTGACGCCACACTTGGCGTGATGCTCGCAACGGCACATCAGCCCATGCTAGCCCAGCCCGAATTGCTTGCGCAGACTGGCATCGACCGGTGCAGCCGGCATGAAGCGGCGCAGCTTGCTCAACAGCGAAGCCTGTCCCGGCGGCGTGGCGCGCATGCGCCATTTGCCGAGCGCGGCGTCGACGATGGTCGCGGCAATGCTGGCTGGAGCAGGCGCGTTATGGATTGCCCTGGCTACCGCCGCTGCCACGTTCCCGCGTTCGCGGTCATAGGCGGCCACAGGCGATTTTGCCACTGGCGAATTGGCCTCCAGGCTGGTTTTGGCATACGCCGGTTGTACCAATGTTACCCGCACACCAAACTGGCGTAATTCATGATCGAGCGACTCGGACAGTCCTTCCAGTGCATGCTTGGAGGCCGAATACAGCCCCATGTAAGGCGCCGGGAGGAATCCCAGCACCGAACTGACGTTGATGATCTTGCCCGAGCGCTGTTCACGCATATGCGGCAGCACCGCCTGTATCGCGCGCATGGCGCCGAAGAAGTTGGTGTCGAATAGCGTTGTGGCTTCGGCTATCGTGGTTTCCTCGACGGCGCCCGTCATATTCACACCAGCGTTGTTGACCAGCACATCGATACGCCCGGCACGGCCGATGATGTCGGCCACGGCGTGCTGCACCGATGCGCTGTCGCGCACATCCATTTCAATCAGCGTTACCCCGGCCAGCGGCGTCGCCGTGGAAAGATTGCGCACGGTACCGAATACCTCGCAACCGCGCCGGGAAAATTGTTGTGCAGTCTCGCGGCCAATCCCGGATGAGACACCAGTCACCAATACCACTTTATTGTTTGTCATAATGTACTTTCATGTTGATGGAATGCGCTGGTGTGTCAACTGATCACCTGCTCACCTGAGCACCGGCCGCGCAGAAGCTCAGCCCGCCAGGGTCGGATAGTCGGTATAGCCCTGGGCACCGCCGACATACAGCGTTGCCGGGTCGAGCGGGTTCAGCGGTGCGTCTTCGCGCAGACGGGCGACCAGGTCGGGGTTGGAGATGAAGGGACGACCGAAAGCGATCAGGTCGGCACGGCCTTCGTCCAGCGCCTGCTGCGCGCTGGCCTTGTCGAAGCCGCCTGCCAGGATGAACGGTCCATCGAACGCCACGCGCAGCGCCACCTTCAAGTCTTGCGGTACCGGCGGCGTGCCGCTGGCCGAATGGTCGAGTATGTGCACATACATCATCCCCAGCGCCGACAATTGCTGCACCAGCGCCAGGTACTGTTGATCGACCTCGTCGAAACCGGCGGTGGCGTTGACAACGCCGTACGGCGACAGGCGCACACCGACGCGCTCTGCGCCGATGGCCTGTGCGGTGGCGGCTGCAATCTCGAGCAGCAGGCGATTGCGCGCTGCAATGCTGCCGCCGTAGCCGTCGCTGCGATGGTTGACGTGCGGATTGAGGAATTGTTCGATCAGGTAGCCATTGGCGCCGTGTAATTCAATGCCGTCGAAACCTGCAGCGATCGCCAGCCGCGCCGTATTGACGTGCTCGGCAATCACGTTGGCGATATCGGCTTCCGTCATGGCCCGCGGCGGCGTATGCGGCTGGCTGCCGAGCGTGTCGGTACGCATCTCTCCAGGGCACACCTCGGCCGACGGTCCCAGCACCTGCGCACCGTCCGGCATATTGGCGACGTGGCTGACCCTGCCCGTATGCATCACCTGCAGCACAATCTTGCCACCTTGCGCATGCACGGCGTCGGTGACCAGTTTCCAGCCGTCTGCCTGCTGCTGGTTGAACAAGCCGGGCATGCGTGCATAGCCGAGGCCGTTCGGCGATGGCG
>JBEVNE010000118.1:0-9915 GCA_040508275.1 Duganella sp. | reverse complement strand
GCCAGCAGGTGTGCCCGGTCAGCTGCATTCCGTTCAACCCCGAGTGGCGCGAGACGGAAGAGCAGTTGCGGGCGAAGTTTGAAGCGCTGCAGGCGTCGAAAGCTTAAAGTCCGGCGCGCTTCGGCGCGAAATGCAGTTTGACGGCCAGCGCGGCGGCGCGCACGCAGCCCGTCAGCAGCGGTTTGAACAGCAGCGCCAGCAGCGCAAACACACCCATCCCCAGCGCCAGCTGGATAACGGCGATCAGCGACAAGCCTTGCAGAACTGCGATGAGAGTGGACATGATGGAGCCGGACATTTAGAATCAGGCTCAATATAGTGCAGCGCAACATAAGCCGCCAATTTATTTCTCCGATAACAATTATGCGATTGGTGAATGGATTGGCGTATGATGGCTGCACACCATCTCCCCCTTCCACCTCCTATATCCGAGCCAACATGAGCTTTCTGACGCTGGACTTGAATTTGTTACGCGTCTTCGACGCCGTGATGACAGAGCAAAATCTGACACGCGCGGCCGGCCACCTGGCCATGACCCAGCCTGCCGTGTCCAACGCCATCAAGCGCCTGCGTGAAAGCCTGGGCGACGAATTGCTGATCCGCACCGCCTACGGCGTCAAGCCAACGCCGCGCGCCGAATCGCTGTGGCCATCCGTGCGCAGCGCGCTGGCCAGCCTGGAAGCGGCGGTGGCGCCGGAAACCTTCGACGTATCCGCCGCCCACGCCACCTTCCGCCTGGCCATGGCCGACGCCACCGCCGCCATGTGGCTGCCATCGCTGATGCGCTCGATCGAGCGCGAGGCGCCTGGCGTCAATGTGCGCATGATGCCGCTGACCACGCGTGAACCACGGCCGATGCTGTTGCGCGGCGATATCGACCTGGCCGTGGGTTTCTTTCCCGGCGTGGCGGCGCAGCTGTCGTACGAAACCGGTTCGCCGATCCGCCACGAACGCCTGTACTCGGGCCAGTACGTCTGCGTAATGCGGCGCGAACACCCGCTGGCCAAGGAAGAACTGAATCTGGACAATTACTGCAAGGCCAATCACCTGCTGGTCAGTTTCTCGGGCCGCGCCCATGGCCTGGTGGACGAAGCACTGGCGCAGTTGCAGCGTGAACGGCGAATTTTGCTCACGGTTAATCAGTTCTTCACGGCAGGGCGGGTGGTGGCCAATTCCGACCTGATCACGGTGTTGCCGCGCCACCTGGTGTCATCCACCGGCGTGACCGATGCGCTGATCTGGAAAGAGCTGCCGTTCCAGCTGCCGGCCGTCCACCTCGACATGCTGTGGCACGAACGTGATGCCCGCAGCCCGGCCCACAAATGGCTGCGCATGAATCTCGAAGCCATGAGCCAGGGTGCGGCACGGGCGGTCAGCACCAAAAAAGACGCGGTGTAAATTAGCGCCTACTCGAAGCAGACGTTCCATGGATGCCCGCGCACGCGGGGATCCATGGACCATACGAGCAGCGCCAGCCTAAACCGTACTCGACCGGTATCCGATCCTGAACCCGCCCCAATGCTTGCCGTCCACATAAATCGGCGCCGACAGGTCATGCATGACCTCGCCCGTATCGCGCTTATAGGTCTGCAGTAAAAACGGCTTGGTGTTGGAACCGCAGCGCTTGCCGGTACGGTCGCTGAAAATCCGCTTGGTGCGGTTGTTGACGATGTCCACATCGTAGTCGCCGGTCAGCGGCTGCGAAAATTTCTTGTTGTGGGTCGGGAAATAACCATTGTTATCGACCGCGCCCGCATACGCCAGTTGCGGCATGGCGGCCAGCAACGCTTCTTGTAACGGCGGCAAAACGCGGTCGGTAAAATCGTCAAACCGGGTCTTGTGCTTGGGCGGATTGGTATTCGGGATTTGCGTGTAGCTGCGGTCAAACAGCGCCTCACGCGTGATCTTGCCCGAGGCAATCGACGCCTCGAAGATCTTGCCTACTTGCTCGGCTGCCTGCTGGGCCGCAGCGCGAATGGCATCGTGCGAGGTTTCGATCGACGAGGCACCGAGCGCGCCGGTAATCAGCTCGGCGCGCTCGGCCAGGGCCATGGCCGAACTGGCGGCGCGTGGCAATTCTTTTTCAGTCGACAGCAGGCTGTCGCGGATGCTGGCAATGGCGGCGGCGATGTCTTCGGTAGTGCTCACGTGTTCACGCGAGGCGCGCGCGATCTCGCCGATTTTTTCTTCCGACACGCTCGACGAACGCTCGATATTGCCGAGCAGGCCATGCACGGTCTCGACGTTGCCGGCCGCCTCGCTGACCTTGCCGGCCAGCGCATCCATGCCCGATGCAGCCTTTTCAGCTTGCTGGTTGATTTCGCGCACCATGGTGCTGATTTCGTCGGTGGCTTCCTTGGTGCGCAGCGCCAGCTGGCGCACTTCGCTGGCCACCACGGCAAAGCCACGGCCCTGTTCGCCGGCGCGCGCCGCTTCAATCGCGGCATTGAGCGCCAGCAGGTTGGTGCGGGCGGAAATTTCGGAAATGGCTTCCGTAAAACCGTAGATCTTGCGCGAATTGGTTTGCAGTGCGGTCATCACGGCGGCCGCCGTTTGCGCATCCTGGCGCGCCGTGCGGATGCGCTGCAGGCCGTTGTCGGCCTCGGTGCGTCCGGTCACGGTTTCACCGCGCACCTGGGTGGCGATCATGGCGGCGCGTTCGGCATTGGCGGCGATGCGTTCGGTAGCGCTGGCGTTCTGCGCCGAGCTGTGGGCGATGGTGCCGGCGGTGCCGACATCGAGCTCGATTTTCTTTTTGACGGAATCGACAAAATACGAGGTTTCCGCCGCCCCGATCATGATGGCGTCGATTTCCTCGCCCACCGTGTGGGCAAACTGCCGCACTCCGCCCTCGTCGCTCCCTTGGCGCGCGCCCCACCAGGCCACGGCGGCGCCGGCCAGCGCGGCTGGCGCTGCCGTGTAGAGCAGCGCCGCCGATTCGCCTGCGGCCAGTTGAAACACATAAGCAAGGCCGGTACCTGCAGCCGTTGCCCCCAGAAACCAACATCCACGTTGCACCAACTTATGTTGCAAAAGTTTCATGTGTCTCCCCCTAGCAGGCACGGCCGGGCAACAACCGCGCGTTTTATTTTATTTACGCCCAGGTAAATACTATTTTATTGGTAACTTGGTGGTATTCTTGACTTCTTCCATGACGGCATACGTGTGGGTTTCGCGTACACCTTTCTGGAGCAGGGTTTTACCGAGGAACTCGCGGTAGGCGGCCATGTCCTTCACGCGCGCTTTGACGAGATAGTCGAAACCGCCGGCCACCATATGGCATTCGAGCACTTCGGGAATCACCTGGACGCTGTGTTTAAAGGCGTCGAACACTTCGGGCGTGGTGCGGTCCAGCACTACTTCGATGAAAACGAGCAGGGACACGTCGAGCAACTGAGGATTGAGTTGCGCCGTGTAGCCCATGATATAGCCCGACTCGTGCAACTTGCGCACGCGCTCGAGGCAAGCGGCCGGTGACAGATTCACCCGCGCTGCCAGCTCTACATTGCTGATGCGTCCATCGCTCTGCAATTCCATCAAGATTTTCTTGCTGATCTTGTCTAACATTTGCGGGGGCTCCCAGATAAATTTTATTTGGTCAAATTGTCTCATTAAAAACAATCTATTGCTAGTCCCGTTTATTACCAGAATTAATCCGCAAGAATACACTTTACAATCGAATCATCAGCAGCCCACCGATGCGCGGCTTCCATCCTGCCCGCGCATCTTCTTGATCACGCTCTTCAGCTACCCGCTGGAGGGCGTGTTTTTGTAAGTGGACTCGAACAATTCCATCTTGAAAGTACATTCATGTTCGCAGCATCCCCCTCCGCTTCCACCGCTTCTTCGCCCGCGTTTTTACCATTTGCCGCGCTCCAGGCCGAGCTGCTGGCGACCCAGACGCCCCTGCGCGCTGCTGTGACAGCGGCCTACCGGCGCGAGGAAACCAGCGCCGTGGCCTGGCTGCTGGAACAGATTCAACAACCGGACAACGCCAGCCTGGAACAAGCACAGCAGTTGGCGCACCGGCTGGTCAGCGAAGTACGCGCCCAGCGCACGCGCGCCTCCGGCGTGGACGCCCTGATGCACGAGTTTTCGCTGTCGTCAGAAGAGGGCGTAGCGTTGATGTGTCTGGCGGAAGCACTGTTGCGAATTCCCGACAACGCCACCGCCGATCGCCTGATTGCCGACAAAATCAGCAAGGGCGACTGGCGCAAGCACCTGGGCGAATCGCCATCGCTGTTCGTCAATGCCGCCACCTGGGGCCTGCTGATCACCGGCAAACTGGTGAGCACCAGCAGCGAGTCGGGCCTGGGCTCAGCCCTGAGCAAGCTGATTGCCAAGGGTGGCGAACCGCTGATCCGCAAAGGCGTGGACCTGGCCATGCGCATGCTGGGCAACCAGTTCGTTACCGGCCAGACCATCGCAGAAGCAATCAAGAACGGCCAGGCCAACGAGGCGCGCGGCTACCGCTATTCCTACGACATGCTGGGCGAAGCGGCGCTGACCGCTGCCGACGCCGATAAATACTACGCCTCGTACGAAACCGCCATCCACGCCATCGGCAAGGCCGCCAATGGCCGCGGCATCCGCAACGGCCCCGGCATTTCGGTCAAGCTGTCGGCGCTGCACCCGCGCTACAGCCGCGCCCAGCGCGCCCGCGTACTGGCGGAGCTGCTGCCGCGCGTGCGTGCGCTGGTGCTGCTGGCCAAGCAATACGATATCGGCCTCAATATCGACGCCGAAGAAGCCGACCGCCTCGAACTGTCGCTCGACCTGATGGAAGCGCTGGCCCATGATCCGGCGCTGGCCGGCTTCGACGGCATCGGTTTCGTGGTGCAGGCCTATCAAAAACGCTGCCCGCTGGTGATCGATTACCTGATCGACCTGGCGCGCCGCAGCGGCCGCAACTTCATGGTGCGGCTGGTCAAGGGCGCCTACTGGGATGCGGAAATCAAGCGTGCCCAGGTGGACGGCATGCCCGGCTACCCGGTCTACACGCGCAAGGTCTACACCGACGTGTCCTACCTGGCCTGCGCCCAGCGCCTGCTGGCCGCCACCGACGTGATTTATCCGCAATTTGCCACCCACAACGCCCACACGCTGTCCACCATCTACACCTGGGCCAAACGCGATGGCGTGAGCAACTACGAATTCCAGTGCCTGCACGGCATGGGCGAGTCGCTCTACGACCAAGTGGTCGGCAAGGACAAGCTGGACAAACCATGCCGCATTTACGCCCCGGTCGGCACCCACGAAACCCTGCTGGCCTATCTGGTGCGCCGGCTGCTGGAAAACGGCGCCAACTCGTCGTTCGTCAGCCAGATCGTCGATGAAGCGATTCCCGTGGAAAAGCTGATCCAGGACCCGGTAGCCCAGGCGCGCACGCTCGGCGGACAGCCACACCCGGCCATTCCCCTGCCGCAAGCGATGTTTGGCGCCGAGCGCCGCAATTCGGCTGGCTTCGACCTGGCCAACGAAGACGTGCTGCACAATATTGCGGCAGCGCTGTCCTCTTTCTCCGCAGCGCGCCACTGGCATGCCATGCCGCTGCTGGCCGGCGGCGTCAGCGTCGGCCAGCCGGTGCAAGCGATCACCAATCCGGCCCAGCGCAGCGACGTGGTCGGCCAGTTGGTGGAAGCCACCGCTGCCGACGTTGAATCGGCGCTGATCAGCGCCAGCCAGTTTGCTGCGGACTGGCAAAACACCGATGCTGCGGCGCGCGCCGCCATCCTCGAACGCGCCGCCGACCTGTTTGAAGCCAACGCCATGGAACTGATGGCGCTGGCCATCCGCGAAGCGGGCAAGTCGCTACCCAACGCAATTGCCGAACTGCGCGAAGCGGTCGATTTCCTGCGCTATTACGCCGCCCAAGTTGCTGGCGCTTCCCAGCCACTGGGTCTGGGTACGGTCACCTGCATCAGCCCGTGGAACTTCCCGCTGGCGATCTTTACCGGCCAGGTGGCGGCTTCTCTGGCGGCCGGCAACGTGGTGCTGGCCAAGCCGGCTGAGCAAACCCCGCTGATCGCCTTCCGCGCCGTCGAGCTGCTGCACCAGGCCGGCGTTCCACGCGCGGCGCTGCAATTTTTGCCCGGCCGCGGCGAAGTGGTGGGTGCGGCGCTGACCGCCGACGCCCGCGTCAAGGCGGTCATCTTTACCGGCTCGACCGAAGTGGCGCAACTGATCAACCGCACGCTGGCCAAACGCGCCGTCGCCGAGCAATGCGAACTGCCGCTGATCGCCGAAACCGGCGGCCAGAACGCCATGATCGTCGATTCCTCGGCCTTGCCCGAGCAGGTGGTGCAGGATGCGATGTCGTCAGCCTTCGACAGCGCCGGCCAGCGCTGCTCGGCGCTGCGCGTGCTGTTCCTCCAGCAAGACATTGCAGACAAAACCATCCACATGCTCAAAGGTGCAATGCAGGAACTGCGGGTGGGTAGCCCGGACCGCCTGGCTACCGATATCGGTCCCGTCATCGACGCCGAAGCGCAAGCCAATCTGCTGGCCCACATCAACAAGCTCAAAGGCACGGCGGTTGACTATTTCTCGCTCGATCTGCCGGCCGAAGTGATTACGGCAGGCACCTTCGTACCGCCCACGGTACTGGAGATCCGCGCGCTGTCGGAGCTGACCCAGGAGGTATTTGGCCCGGTCCTGCACGTGATCCGCTACCAGCGCGCCGACTTGCCCAAGCTGATCGCGCAGATCAACGATTCCGGCTTTGGCCTGACGCTCGGGGTGCACTCGCGCATCGATGAAACCATCGATGACATCGCCGGCAACGCCCATGTGGGCAATATTTACATCAACCGCAACATCGTCGGCGCGGTGGTGGGCGTGCAACCGTTTGGCGGCGAAGGCAAATCGGGCACCGGGCCCAAGGCTGGCGGCCCGCTGTACCTGAAACGCCTGCAACGCGGTGCTGCCGCCCATCCAGTGCAGCAGCGCCAGCCCACGCCGGCGCTCGATGCACTGACCGTATGGGCCAACTTGCACGACCAGCCGCGCCTGGCTGCGCTGATCGAGCAATACAGCCGCAGCACGGCGCTGGGCAGCGTCAGCGTATTGCCAGGCCCGACCGGCGAGCGCAACACGCTCACATTGCAGCCGCGCGGCGCCGTGCTGTGCGCCGCCAGCACCCAGCCAGCCTTGCTGAACCAGGTTGCCGCCGTACTGGCGACCGGCAATATCGCGCTGCTGGATACGCTTACCGCGCAACTCTTGCCGGCCGATTTGCCGGCAGTGGTGAGGGAGCGCATCAAGACCGTGGCGGCACCCGAGCAGTGTGACGGCCAGTTCCAGGTGGCCCTGGCGGAGACGGCGCTGGCCAGCGCCCAGTACAGCACCCTGGCCGCCCGTGACGGGGCCCTGGCAAGCGTGATCGGCGTCGAGGCAGGGGAGCCCATCCCCCTGTGGCGTTTGCTCGCTGAGCGGGCGCTGTGCGTGAATACCACGGCTGCAGGCGGCAATGCCAGCCTGATGACCTTGTCGGTGTAAGCGAAAACTTCAGTTGTCCACCAAGCCGGCCTCAGCGCCGGCTTTTTTTTGCTTATTACTTATTGTTTGCAAAAGTTCTCGATGATCTGAAACGCATAGCGCGATGCCACCGTCTTGATGAAATGCATGAAATCCACGGCAGCATCATCGTTGGCGTTATCGGAAATCGTGCGTACCACGGCAAACGGTATGCCCAGCTCAAAACACACTTGCGCCACGGCGGCGCCTTCCATTTCCACCGCCAGCAGATCGGGCAGGGCGGTTTTCAGCGCCTGGATCTGCGTCAGCCGGCCAATGAACTGGTCGCCGCTGGCAATCAAACCGCGGTGCACAGGGGCAACGCTGGCTGCGGCCAGCGCCAGGCGTTCGGTCAGCTTCAGGTCAGTGGCAAAGCGCGACAAGCCGGTCAACGGTACTTCAAAACGCGGAAACAGCGGACTGGCGTCGATATCGTGCTGGACCAGGCTATCGGCCACCACGATATCGCCAACCTGCACCTCGCCATCACCGCTACCGGCCACGCCGGTGAACACGATGTGGGTAACACCGAACTTTTCCACAAGGATGGAAGCTGTCATGGCCGCAGCAACCTTGCCAATTCGCGATAGAACGCACACAGCGTCGATTTCCCACAGCTTTCCGCTAGTGTACTCACGCATGCCGTAAAACTGCCTGGAGGGGCTCTGAAGGGCCTCTATGAACCCATGCTGTTCTTCAGCCAAGGCGCTGATGATGCCAAGACGCATGTTTTTCCTTGTTTGCTATCGTTAAAAGAGCGAATGCCGTGTGGGTATCTGCAGCGTTTTCCACAACGAACAGCCGTAACAGGACGATTTTAAGGCGTTTCTTGCGTGCAGGATGCCGTTCGAAGTACGAGCAAGCCTTTAAAACACGGCGTCAGGCCGTTTTGCATTGGCTAAGGCAGAGCCTGGCCTGCGGCTTTTGCCTTTAGTTGTTTACAAAAGTTTTATATAAAAATAGTAGTAGTAGTAAACGCCGCAAGTGCTGTGGATAAGTTCTGTATACCTAGATGAATCAGCTGTTTACAAGTTTCATAAGCCCTTGCATAAGGGCTGTACCAGCGGCCGAACAATTTCTGTATAAAATGACGGCCGATGTACAACTTCGGCCTTACTCACAACTCGTCTTGTGGATATCCATAACGTTATTCACAGGCGAATAGGAATGGTAGCGATTTTTGCCACTTTCTTTGGCAACATACATGGCTTGATCGGCATTTTTCATCAGGGTATCGATGTCGGCGCCATCGTTCGGGTAGATGGTGATGCCGAGACTGCCCGAAATATGGGCTATATGCTGGCCATCGCCGTCCAGGTCGAACGGCTTGCTCATCTGGCGCAGGATTTCCTGCGCGGTCCGGGTCACATCGGCGGCGCTGTGCAGTTCGCTGATGATGGCGGTAAATTCATCGCCGCCCAGCCTGGCCACGGCGTCGGTACCGCGCACCGATGCGCTCAGCCGTTCTGCCACTTGTTTGAGCAATAAATCGCCCTTGTCATGGCCCATGCTGTCGTTGACTTCCTTGAAGCGGTCCAGATCGACGAATACCAGGGCGATCGGCAGGCGTGAGCGGTCGGCTTTTTTCATTTCCTGGCGCAAGCGCTCGTAAAACATGCGGCGGTTGGGCAGGCCGGTCAGCGTATCGAAATTGGCCTGGCGCCAGATCAGTTCTTCCGAAGCCTTTTTTTCCGTCACATCGCTGAGCAGCGCCACATAACGGAAAGGATTGCCGAATTCGTCAAACACGGTATCGAAACGGATCTCGGCCAGGTAGTGCTTGCCATCCTTGTGCTGGTGCCAGACTTCGCCGTGCCACTGGCCGCTTTGGGCGATCGTTTCATACAGGCGCGTGAAAAACTCCAGGCCTTCGCGGCCGACCGTCAGTTCATAGCTGCGGTGGCCGATCACTTCTTGTTCGCTATAGCCGCTCAACAGCGAAAACGCCGGGTTCACGGTCAGAATGCGGCCGTCGGCATCGGTCACCATCATCCCTTCGCCTATGTTCTGGAACAGCAGGGCCGATAACTTCATCGATTCCTCATTGGCGCGCAGCTTTTGTTCCATGTCACGGCTTTCCGCATACAGCGCACGGATTCTTACTTCCCGTTCTTCCTGGCGCGCATAGGTGCGCAAGGAATACATACAACCGGCCAGCATTAAAAACAGCAGGCAAACCAGGCCCGAGCTGGCAATCCAGAGGCTTTTTTGCTGCTGCTGGGTGGCTTCGGCATCGCTGCTGCCCACCAGCATGATCAGCGGAAACTGATCAAACACCCGGTAACTGTAGGTACGGTGCAAGCCATCGATCTGGCCCACCGCCTTGTAAGTGCCGGCGCTGGCCTGGGCCAGATGCTGGAACAGCACGCTGTGACTGAGGTCGCGTGCAAACGATGACTC
>JBEVNE010000044.1:0-9030 GCA_040508275.1 Duganella sp. | reverse complement strand
GCGCAGCACGCGGTCGCAGCGGCGCGCCAGTTCGACGTCGTGGGTGACGATTACGAAGGCCGTGCCCAGCGTACGTGACAGCTCCAGCATCAGGTCGAAAATCTGCTGGGCGGTGGCTTGATCGAGGTTGCCGGTCGGTTCATCGGCCAGCACGCAGGCCGGCTGCGTGACCAGTGCGCGCGCCAGCGCCGTGCGCTGACGTTCGCCGCCCGACAATTCACCGGGGACGTGGCTTACGCGCTTGGCCAGGTTGACGCGCGCCAGCATCTGCTCGGCCACGCTGGCGGCGTCGGCCCGCTTCACACGGCGGATCAGCAGCGGCATGGCGACGTTGTCGAGCGCGGAAAACTCGGGCAGCAGGTGGTGGAACTGGTAGACGAAACCGAGCGACTGGTTGCGCAGGTCGCCGCGCGCCGCTTCGCTCAGGCTGGCAAAGTCCTGGTCCAGCAGGGTCACGCGGCCGCTGGTCGGCGTATCGAGCCCGCCCAGCAGATGCAGCAGGGTCGATTTGCCGGAACCGGAAGCGCCGACAATGGCAACGCGTTCGCCGCGCCGCACGTCGATGTCGATCCCGGCCAGCACCTGCACCGAATAGCTGCCCTGGGTGAAGGTTTTGCCCAGGTTGCGGCAGGACAGGACCACCGGTTGGGCGGTGGTTGCAGTGTTTGTAGTGTTATTCATAGCGCAGCGCCTCCGCAGGTTTGACACGCGCAGCCCACCAGCTCGGGTAGAGCGTGGCCACAAAAGCGAGGATCACGGCCACGCCGCCGATCTTGTACACATCGGGCCAGCGCAGGTCCGAGGGCAAGGTGCTGATGTAATAAATATCCTTCGACAAGAACTGCACTCCCAATAAATGTTCGATGAATGGCACGATAACGTCGATGTTAAGCGCAATGAGCACGCCGCCCATCACGCCCAGCACGGTGCCCAGTATGCCCACCAACGCGCCCTGGATCATGAAAATCTTCATGACCGATCGCGGCGTGGCGCCCAGCGTGCGCAAGATGGCAATATCGGCCTGCTTGTCGGTCACCGTCATCACCAGCGTCGAGACCAGGTTGAAGGCGGCCACCGCGATGATCAAGGTGAGGATGATGAACATCATGCGCTTTTCGGTCTGCACGGCGGCAAACCAGGTGGCGTTGAGCTGCGACCAGTCGCGCACCATCAACTCGCCTGGCATGCTGCTTTTCAGCGCCGCCGCCACCTGCGGCGCGCGGTGCATATCGTCCAGGCGCAGGCGCAGACCGGCCGGGGCGTCGAGGCGCAGCAGTTTTTCCGCGTCGGTCAGGTGCACAAACGCCAGCGAGGCGTCGAATTCGGCGTGGCCCGCTTCAAAGATGCCCACCACGGTGAACGAGCGCATACGCGGCAGTATGCCGGCCGGCGTGGCCTGGCCCTGGGCCAGCGCCAGCGTGACCTTCTGGCCCAGCGACACGTGCAGCGAGCGCGCCAGTTCCACGCCCAGCACGATGTTGTAGGCGCCCGGCTGCAGCGCATTGAAGCTGCCGCGTTTGGTCTGCTTGACGACATCGGACACTTGCGGCTCCAGTTCCGGCAGCACGCCGCGCACAATCGATGGCCGCAGTACATCGTCGCGCACCAGCATGCCCTGCATTTCTGCAAACGGCGCGGCGCCCACCACTTCGGCATTCTTGCGCGCGGCGGCAGCTTGTTCACGCCAGTTGGGCATGGAGCCGCGTTCGTCGAACACTTCGACGTGGGCCAGCACCGACAGCATGCGGTCGGTCACTTCTTTCTGGAAGCCGTTCATCACCGACAGCACGACGATCAGCGCGGCCACGCCCAAGCCGATGCCCGCCATCGAAATGAGGGAGATAAACGAGATAAAGCTGTTACGACCGCTGCGCTTGCCGGCCCGCGTGTAGCGCAGGCCAACCAGCCATTCATACGGCAAATTGTTCATAATACTCATGGGTTGTGCACAACCGGGAACCTGGAGAGCCCGCAGTGTGCCATACAATGTTCATGTCATGGGTGAAACAGCGTACTGTCATTCATACCTTAATGCCTGGGCCGGTTTGACACGGGCGGCGCGCCAGCTTGGATACAGCGTGGCGACGAATGCCAGCAGCACCGACACGCCGCTGATGCGCAGCACATCGTCCCAGCGCAGGTCGGACGGCAGCACGCTGATAAAGTAAATGTCCTTGGACAGGAACTGGATGCCCAGCAGCCGTTCGATAAACGGCACGATCACATCGACATTGAGCGCCACCAGCGCCCCCAGCCCGGTGCCGGCAGCGGTGCCGGCGATGCCGACCAGCGCGCCCTGGATCATGAATATCTTCATGATGGACGCCGGCGAGGCGCCCAGCGTGCGCAAAATAGCGATATCGGCCTGCTTGTCGGTCACCGTCATCACCAGCGTGGATACCAGGTTGAAGGCCGCCACCGCGACGATCATGGTCAGGATCACGAACATCATGCGCTTCTGGCTTTGTACCGCTGCAAACCAGTTCGCATTGAGCATGGTCCAGTCGCGCACATACAGCTCGCCCGGCAAAGCCATCTTGAGCGCCCGCGCCACGTCCGGCGCGCGCTGCATGTCGGCCACACGCAGGCGCAGACCGGCCGGCGCGTCGATCTTCAGCAATTTTTCGGCATCGGCAAGGTGAATGAACGCCAGCGTGGAATCAAACTGGTTGTGGCCAGCCTCGAAGATGCCCACCACGGTAAAGGCGCGCAGGCGCGGCATGATGCCGGACATGGCGCTGGCGCCCGTACCAGCACCGCCAGACTGGCCGTCGGCCAGCGCCAGCGTGACTTTCTGGCCAGGCTTGGCGTCCAGCGTGCGCGCCAGTTCGGCGCCCAGCACGATATTGTCGCTGCCCGGCGTCAGGTCGTTAAAGCTGCCCTGGCGCATCTGGCGCACCACGTCGGACACCTGCGGTTCCAGCTCGGGCAGCACGCCGCGCAAAATGGCGGGTTTCAGCACATCGCCGCGCACCAGCATGCCTTGGGCTTCGGCAAATGGCGCGGCGCCGGTCACTTCCGGGTTTTTACGGGCCGCCAGCGCCTGCTGGCGCCAGTCCGGCATCTGGCCGCGCAAATCGAACAGTTCGACGTGAGCCAGCACCGACAGCATGCGGTTGGTGACTTCTTTTTCAAAGCCGTTCATCACCGACAGCACCACGATCAGGGCGGCCACACCGAGGCCGATGCCGGCCATGGAAATCAGGGCGATAAACGAGATGAAGCGATTACGCCCGCCACGCTTGCCGGCGCGCGTGTAGCGCAGGCCGACCAGCCATTCAAACGGCGTATTCTGGATGACACTCATGGAAAAAGGCGTACTCACGGACGCAAATAATGAACGAGGCAGCAGTGTGCCATATATTTTGCTTGCCGTGAGTGCGCCAGCGGGCGTAAACACCGCCCGCCAGGCATATCAGCAGGATCAGGCAGCGAATTTGTCGTCGCGGTCAGACTTCGACTGGCGGCGCACCATGGCGCCGATCAGACCCAGGCCCACCAGCGCCATGGCCCAGGTTTCAGTTTCCGGCACTGCGCTCACGCCAAGCATGTCCTGGGCAATCGTCTTGCCGTCCGCGCGCAGGCCCGTAAACGTCGTGTAGCTGTACAGACCCTGCACCTTGTAGCCGACGATGCCGTCGAGCAGGTTCTGGGCGCCCTGCACGGCGGCAGGCGCCAGGCTGCTGAAGTACTGATCGCCGCGGATGTCGAGCAGCTTGCCGTCATCGTTGTTCAACTCCCACAGCGCCAGCTGGAACGCCGCCAGCTGGTCGCCGTCGCTGTCACGCTGGATGTTGTGGAAGGCGGTTTCGTACAGCGCCTTGACCTCGTCTTTCACATTGGCGTTGTAATGCGCGGTATAGATGGTGTCGCTGTAGGTATCCACCGTGGGAGCGATGCAGAAGGCCAGGAACTGCTGCGACGGCGTCAGTGCGTTGGTCATCTCGTACAGGGCAACGGCCTGCAGCGGCGCATCGTCAGGTTTGAACGACTTCATGCCTTCGTCGTAGACCTGGCCGCCGTTGATGGCGTCGTGCTTGTAGGTGTCGGCGGCGTGGCTGGCGCCGGCGCATGCCAGGGTAACGGCCAGGGCCAGGGTGTTCACAGCGTTTTTGAAGGTGATGGTCATGATGGGGCTCTTTTTGTAATGTAAGTGTGGAGACTGGTTCTGTGCTTCAGATAAACGCTGCGGGCGCTTGGCCTACCAGGGCTACTTGCGCACCCTGGCTTGCCGTATCGAGCAAGTCGGCAATGGTCGGCGCGGTAATGCCGGCGGCAGCGGCATCGGCGGCGGCCACGTTGAAATACACGTCGGTCATGGCGGCGCTCTTGCCGTTGCTCAGGGTGACGCTGCTCGCTTCCATGTGCAGGTTGTGGTTGGCGTCCAGGAAGGCCAGGTCGGTGTGCGCCACGGTCAGGCTGATCACGCCGGCCTGGGCCAGCGAGATCAGTTCGCCGGCATCGGTCTGGCCGTCGCTGTTGGCGTCCTGCCAGATGCGCAGCGTGGCAAAGCCGCTGTCGCTGGCATCAACCTTGCCGTCGCCGTTGCTGTCGTAGCTGGCCAGTTTGGCAAAGCCCTGGCCCTTGCCATTGCCGCCAAACAGTTCGCTGATATCGTCGATGCGGCCGTTGCCGTTGCTGTCCACCGCCAGGAAACCGTCGCCTTTCGACAGCCAGCCCGAGCGGATCGCCGTACCGGTGCCCAGCAAATCGAAGCTGCCGGTCATGTCGGCGCGGGCAATGGTGTGGATGCCGTCGCCGTCCAGATCGATCGCAATCGGTGTAATCGCGGCATCCCAGCTCATGTCGTTCTTGCCGGAGGTGAGCGTGATGACATCGGTTTTGGTGACATTGGCCAGCGATTTGGCGTCGCCGATCACGTCCGAATCGATGGCGTCGTTGCTGCCGGTGTTCTTCACGCCCCACTTCCAGTCGCTCATGTTGTAGGTCTTGAACTTGACATCGGTCTTATCGAACACCACGTAGTAGCTGCCCGGCGTCAGGTCGGTAAACTTGTAGTTGCCGTTGCTGTCGGTCTTGATGGTGTTGCCCAGCTGTTTTTTGGTGGCGGCGTCGAACAGGCCGACCAGGATGCCGCCGATGCCCTCTTCGCCGGCATCCTGCACGCCGTTGTGGTTGCTGTCGCGCCAGACCTTGTCGCCGATGCTGGCCTTGCGGTAAATGCCGGCATCTTCCGTGGTGATGTTCTGGCCCACGCCCAGGGCGATGGTGCCGGTGCGGCCGACATTACCGGCGCTGTTGACGGTGACGATGTCGGAATCGGTGGCGTCGCTGCCGACGCCGGCCTTGGTGAAGAACCAGCCGCTGCCGTTGGTGACTTCCACCTTGTAATTGCCGGACAACAGATTGCCGAAGCTGTACTGGCCGCCTTCCTGGGTCACGGTGGTAGCTTTCAGCACGTTGTTGGCGTCATACAGCTTGACGGTCACGCCTACCACACCTTTTTCGCCGGCGTCGCGCACGCCGTTGTAGTTGCTGTCTTCCCATACCGTGTCGCCGATGCTGGCCGCTTTGACCAGGCCGGCGTCGCGGGTCTTGTCGCTGCTGCCCGAGGCGGCGAAGAACTGCGCGCTCTGGCCGCTGCTGTCCACGTCGGAGTCGGCGCTGCTGGCGCCCTGGTACTGGCGCGTGAAGATGTAGCCGTCCGGCGCATCGACCTTGACCGAGTAGTTGCCCGGACCGATGTCGCCAAACAGGTACTGGCCCTTGGCGTCGGTGGCCTGGGTAGCCACGACCACGCCCTTGTCGTTGAGCAGGCTGACCTTGACGCCGCGCGCACCGCTCTCGCTGCTTTGCTGGATACCGTCACCGTTGGTGTCGTACCAGACCTTGTCGCCGATTTCCACTTTCTGATACACGCCGGCGTCGAGGTGGGTAACGCTGTCGCCAGCCGCCACGGTGACCGTACCCAGCTTGCCGCTGGCGTCGGCATCGCTGTCGATGGCGCTGTTGCCGGCTTTTTGCACGGTGGTGCTGAAACCGGTCGGGGTTTTCATGGCCACCGAATAAGTGCCCGCTTCCACCGAGAATTTGTAATTGCCGTTGCTGTCAGTGGTGGCGCTTTTCACCAGCTTGCCGTCAGCGTCGCGCAGTTCCACCACCACGCCCGCTTTGCCGCTTTCGCCGTCATCCTGCACGCCGTTGCCGTTCTTGTCGAACCACACGCGGTTGCCGATGGTGGCTGCCGCCAGCACGCCGGCATCCACGCTCTTGTCTACCTGGCCCGAGGTCAGGGTAAAACTGTGCGAACGGCCGCTGGCGCTCACGTCCGAATCAACGCTGTCGTCGGTACCGGCATCAGTCTTGGTGAAGGCCATTCCTTCCGGCAGCGACGCTTTGTCGAACTGCACGCTGTAGGTTCCGGGCTTGAGGTTGCTGAACTGGTAGTTGCCCTTGGCGTCGGTGACCATGCTGGCGCCGACCTGCTTGCCATAGGCGTCCAGCAGCGATACTTTGACACCGGCCAGGCCAGCTTCGCCGCTGTCCTGGATGCCGTCGCCGTTCTTGTCCAGCCATACGCGGTCGCCCACGCTGGCAGTCTTGTACAGGCCGGCGTCAACGCTGTTGTTGACGTCACCGGCGGCCAGCTTCACGCTGGCGCTCTGGCCGCTGCTGCCGCTGCTGACGATATCGCTGTCGCGGCCATCGTCGCTGCCAACATCAGCAGCCGAGAATACGTAGTCTTTCGGCGCCGTGACGGCTACCGTGTAATTGCCCGCATCGGCAGTAAAGCTGTATTTGCCATCGGCGCCGGTGGTGGTGGTCTGCACCACTTTGCCACTGCTGTCTTTCAGCTGCACGGTGACGTTGGCGATACCCTGCTCGCCATCGTCCTGGATGCCATTGGCGTTGCTGTCTTCCCATACCAGGTCACCGAGCTTGCCGGTGGTCGAGACGATGCCGGCATCGACCGTGGTATTGACGTCGCCCGACTTCAGCGTAACAGGCGCGCTGATGCCGGTAGTGGTGTTGGCGTCGGAGTCGATGGCGCTATCGGTACCGGCGCCGGCGATGGTGAACGCATGCTTGGCCGGCAGCGAGGCTTTGTCGAACTGCACGCTGTAGGTGCCAGGTTTCAGGTTGGTAAAGCTGTAGGCGCCGTTCTGATCGGTCACCGCTTCCACGCCGGCGGGCTTGCCGTTGGCATCCAGCAGCACCACGCGCACGCCGGCCACGCCAGCCTCATCGGCGTCCTGCAGGCCGTTGCGGTTGGTGTCGAGCCAGACATTGCTGCCCAGGCTGGCGCTCTTGTAAAAGCCGGCATCGACGTCCTTGTTGACCTGGTTAGCCGCCAGGGTGATCACCGCGCTCTGGCCGGCGGCATTGATGTCGCTGTCGGCGCTGGAAACCGTACCAGCATTTTGCGTGGTGGCGGTCATGCCGGTGGGAGCCGTGACCGAGACCGTGTACTTGCCCGGATCGATGGTAAAGCTGTACTGGCCATCGTCGCCGGTGGTGGTGGTTTTGACGATGTTGCCCTTCTCGTCTTTCAGATCGACGGTCACGCCGACCAGGCCAGCTTCACCGGCATCCTGCACGCCGTTGCCGTTGCTGTCTTCCCATACGCGGTCGCCCAGCGTGGCCTGCTGCACCACCAGGCCGGCGCGCAGCACCATGTCCTCGCCCGAGGCCAGGGCGATCTGCGCGGTCTGGCCGGTGCCGGTGTCGGCGTCGGAACCAACGCCGCCAGGGCCGCCCTGGGCTGCGCTGGTAAAGTTAAAGCCGGCTGGCAGCGAGCTCTTGTCAAACTGCACGCTGTAGTTGCCAGGCTTGAGATTGCTGAACTGGTAGTGGCCGTTGGCGTCGGTGACGGCAGTGGCGCCCTGCACCGCTGCGCCGCTGGCGTCGAGCAAGGTCACGCGCACGCCGGCAGCGCCGGTTTCGCCGTCGTTCAGGCGGCCGTCGCGGTTGGCGTCGAACCATACCACCTGGCTCAGCGAGGCCGCGCGGTACAGGCCGGCATCGAGGTCGGCGTGCTGCTGGCCCGGCGTCAGGGTCGCGCTGGCGGCGCCGTCGGCGCCGACGTCGCTGTCCAGCGCCGCGTTGCCGCCCTGCCCCGTCGCACTGAACTGATAGCCGGCCGGCGGCTTTACCGCCACTGTGTAGGTGCCGGCATCGACGGTAAAGCTGTACTGGCCGCCATCGTGGGTGGTCACGCTGTCCACCACCTTGCCGCTGCCATCCTTGAGCTGCACCACCACGCCATCGAGACCGGCTTCGCCGGCGTCCTGCACGCCGTTGCCATTGTCGTCTTCCCACACCAGGTCGCCCAGCTGCGCCTGCGGCACCTTGAAGCTCAGGTAATTCGGGGTAATGCTGGTATCGGCGGCGCCGGTGCCGACCAGGCCGCCGGCATCGCGCACTTTAAAGCCGACCTCGAACAGGCCAGAAGCGCTCTGGCTCGGCTCAAAGGCAAGCTTGCCCGCCTGGATATCGGCCACGCTGATTTCGGTATTCACAGCCACGGCCACGCCGTCGAGCGTGAGCTTGCCGGCGCTCGGCAGCGAGGTGATGATCACCGACTTGAAGGCGTCGCGGTCGATCGCATCGACAAAGCCGAAATCGCTGTCCGCCAGACGCACCGGCGCACCATCGGCCAGGGTGAAAGCCTTGTTGGCGGCGCTCGGCGCATCGTTGACGGGATCGATCACCACGCGCAGATTGAGCGAGATCGAGTTGCTGCTGGCGCCTTGCTCGAGCACCAGTTCGAAGGTGGAAAACTTGCCGTTGTAGTCAGGCGCCCACTTGCCCGGCCGCACATACACGGTATCCCCATCAACCTTGCCGAACAGCGGCGTGTCCTTGCTGGAGGTGCTGCCATCGGGCAGGACCACGGTCATGCTGTTGATCTTGAGCGTGTTATTGCTCAGGTATCCGGCATTGGCGAGGATGTCGCGGATATCGAAGTTACCTTCGGTATCTTCAAAGACGTGAATTGTGGTTTCGATTCTGATCGAGCTCATGCTTGGGCTTTCTTTTTTGGGTCTGGAAGCCGGCGCGGCGGAAACG
>JBEVNE010000040.1:0-42340 GCA_040508275.1 Duganella sp. | reverse complement strand
GCAGCCGGTCTCGCTCGTCTATGACGATATCGTGCAAGAGAACCCGATCCTCAAGGGCTTCCCGATCTTCGACCTGGCCAGCGTCGAAGTGCTGCGCGGCCCGCAAGGCACCCTGTTCGGCCGCAACACCCCGGCCGGCGTCGTGAAATTCGAATCCGAGAAGCCGAACCTGAAGAAGGTCGAGGGCTACTACAACCTGTCGGCCGCCTCGCACTACACGATGAACGCCGAAGGCGCCGTCAACGTGCCGCTGTCGACCAATGTGGCGATGCGCGTGTCGGCCGTCGGCCAGCACCGCGACGACTACGTCAACAACTTCAGCGACGTCGCCAAGACCCGCAAGACCGGTGAACTGGACGGCTACAACGAACACGCCGAACGCGTGCAGTTCTTGTACAGCAAGGACGGCTTCAGCGGCCTGCTGGGCTTCCACCAGCGCCAGACCAACGGTAGCGCGCGCCTGTTCCGCGCCAACCTGATCAAGCCTGGCACCAACGACTTTGCCGCCGGCTACGACTTCAACAAGATCGGCACCGATACCCCGAACGGCCAGCACCTGCGCAGCCACGGCGCCAACGTGCGTCTGGCCTGGGACCTGGGCGCGGTCAAGCTGTTCTCGATCACGGGCTACGAGGGCGTGGATGACTACCTGAGCCGTGGCGACATCGACGGCGGCCACGTCGGTGATCCGGCCATCCCGTTCCCGGTGGCGACCGCCGGCGGCCTGAGCTACCTGAAACAGTACAGCCAGGAATTCCGTGTCGAATCGAAAAACGCCGGTCCGCTCAACTGGCAAACCGGTGTTTACTGGTTCAAGGAAAGCGCCGAAGGCCTGACCGACAACTACAACACCGTTGGCGCCCGTACTTCGCACCTGGTCAGCCACCAGAACAACACGGCCAAGGCCATCTTCGGCTCGCTGACGTACGACCTGAGCAGCGACCTGGTACTGCGTGGCGGCGTACGCTACACCAACGACAAGAAGGACTTCCGCACCGTCACCAACATCAACGTGGCGCAGGTTGGTCCAAGCACTGCCGATGCCGACAAGAGCAAGGCCAACTGGGATGCCAGCCTGACCTACAAGGTCAACCCCGATGTGAACACCTATGTGCGCGTGGCGACCGGCTTCCGCGCGCCAAGTATCGCGGCCGCTTCGGCGCAGGTGCCGATCACCGTGGCCGATGCGGAAACCATCACCTCGTACGAAGCCGGTATCAAGGCCGATCTGTTCAACCGTCGCGCCCGTGTCAACTTCAGCGTCTACAACTACGAAGTCAAGAACCAGCAACTGACGGTGGTGGGCGGCCAGTCCAATGCCAACCAGCTGATCAATGCTGCCAAGACCAAGGGTCGCGGCGTGGAAGCCGACTTCGAAGCCTTCATCACGCCAGCCTTCAAGGTGACGGCAGGCGGTTCGTACAACTTTACCGAGATCAAGGACCCGTCGCTGCGCGTGGCCACCTGCCGTTCGTGCACGGTGACCGATCCGATGAACGCTGCCCGCAACAACGCCTTCATCGACGGCAACCCGCTGCCGCAGGCACCGAAGTACACGGTGAACGCCACCGCCCGCTACAACTGGACTCTGCCTAACGGCAACCTGTTCGTGCTGACCGACTGGGCTTACCGCAGCAAGATCAACTTCTTCCTGTACGAGTCGAAAGAGTTCACCGGCAAGGCGATGGTTGAAGGCGGCCTGCGCATCGGCTACAACTGGGACGGCGGCAAGTACGAAGTGGCAGCGTTCGGTCGCAACATCACCAACACCGAGCGCATCATCGGCGGCATCGACTTCAACAACCTGACCGGTTTCGTCAACGAGCCACGCCAGTTCGGCGCCCAGTTCCGCGGCAACTTCTGATTTTAGCTGTCGAATACGCTGCCCGATCTGGACAGCGTAAAAACGGCCGTATATAATGCGGCCTCTTTTCCCTGATAGCTCAGTCGGTAGAGCGACGGACTGTTAATCCGCAGGTCCCTGGTTCGAGTCCAGGTCGGGGAGCCAGAATACAAAACGGCCCAGCGAGTGATCGCTGGGCCGTTTTTCATTGTGCGCCCAGCATGGAGGCACCGCTGCGGGCAACGGCGGCGTTGATACGCGCAGCCTCGGTGCGCGCGTCCGGCACGCCGATCACCAGGCGGGTCCAGTGATTTCCGGTCAGCTCGATCACGATGGTTTGCAGCTTGCGTCGGGTGTAGACAAACTGTTTGTCGCCGCCTTTGATGAAAGTTCCGGCGGCGATCAGCCCCGGGAAGTAGGTTCCCGGCAAGCGCAGTCCCAGCGCTCTGGCGCCAAAGCCATTGTCTTCCGTCGCGCCGCGTACCTGCGACAGCGGCACGCGAAAGCTGCGGCGTAGTGACCAGATCGATTCCCACGCGGTGATGTGGACGACGAGTTCATGGCTGGTCAATTCGAGTCTGGGCATCGCTACTCCTTGTTGAAATCGTGGGTGGGTAAGTGATCGAGCAAGCGCGCGCCGATCAGTCTGGCGGCGTCTCCTGTATAGGCGTGCAAGGCGTCGCGGCAGAGGGCGGCAATCGGCAGGTCTGCTGGCGCCAGTTCGCGCAGCGCCGTGATCAACAGGTCGAGTACGGCCGGGGCGCGATGCCATTCACCGACCAGGGCCTGCTTGAGCACTTTTTCGAACAGGCCGCGCTTGGAGCCGAACGCCTTGTACAGGCTGCCCCGCTGCAGCGCCGTTGCCTCTACCAGGTCGTCGATCGAGCAGGCGTTGTAGCCTAGCCGACCAAAAACCTCTGCTGCGCGGGCAATCACATCATCTTCATCGAAAGTCCTTGGTCTGGCCATACGACACCATTCATCAGTTGGGAAACGATTGTTCAATAACTGCAGTATGCAGATTTTTGAATGATCAGTCAACAACGGTTTGGCAAGATGGCAGCGTCGGGCGGCAATAACGATTCGTAATGCTTCAAGCCTAACGATGGCTGGGCTTTTTACTTCACACGCTACCCAGCTACAGATAGGAATTCTGTGAAAAGAAAAGTAATTTTCTACGAATAACAAAGTAATCGTGGGGTAAATAACAAAGTAAATTTTTAGACGAAAACAAAGTAAATGCTAGTAAGCTATTGGAGCAAGAAACGTATGTAGTCCAGGTCCAAATGCCAGTTGAGGACTAGTCCAGGCGCCTGCGCTTTGTTGCATACAATTTTTCGGAGTGCTGCCACGATGGTCATGATAAGAAAAAAAGCGGCCGCGTCCAACCCACTGGCCGACGCCCTGCGAGCACTCAAGCAGTTGCAGGACAAGCACCATGGTGTTGTCGAGTCCAAAGACATCGCCGATGGACACCGCATCGTGCTGCTGGAGGCGGGCTTTCTGCGTCCCGTAATGAAAGGCTGGTATATCTGCTCCAACCCGGCCGATGGTGATAGCGACACTACCGCATGGTATGGCAGCTTCTGGGCTTTTGTGTCTGGCTACCTGGCCAAGCGCTTCGGCAAGCGCTACTGCCTGAACCCTGATACGTCGCTGCTTCTGCAGACTGGCAATACGACCGTGCCACGGCAGGTGACGGCGGTTGCTAAAGATGGCGGTACCAGCACATTCAAACTGCCCTTTGAAACGTCGCTGCTGATCTATCCCGACGAGCGGCGCGTTCCCAAGACCCGTAGCGAGGTACGCGGGCTGCAGGTCTGGACGGTTGCCGAGGCCTTGTGCCAAGTGGGGCCGCAGTTTTTTCTTCACCATCCACACGATGCAGAAATCGCGCTCGCCATGGTGAGAGACGTGTCCGAATTACTGGTCAATCTGCTGATGAACGATGGCATGCCCACGGCGGCTGCCCGGCTGGCGGGAGCACTTGTTTTCACGGGGAGGGTGGACGACGCTGAGCGCATCGTCAAGGCAATGGCCCAGGCAGGCCATGCGATCCAGCCAAAAAATCCGTTTCAGCAAGAACAGCCTACAGTCGCCAGCAGCAGGGAACGCTCGCCGTACGTGCTGCGCCTTAAATTGATGTGGGCGAGGTGGCGTGAGGTCGTTATTGCCAATTTTCCGGCGGCGCCGGATGCCAGCATGGATATTGCCGCATATCTGCAGCAGGTTGACGAACGGTACGTTGAAGATGCCTATCACTCGCTGTCGATCGAGGGATACCAGGTCACAGATGAGCTGATCGCACGCGTAGCAAGGAATGGATGGAACCCTGAAAACAACCAGGCGGATCAACAGAGCAGGGATGCTATGGCGGCACGTGGCTACTTTCAGGCGTTTGGCACGGTGAAAGAAAGCATCGCCAAGATACTTGCCGGACAAAATCCAGGAATGGTTTTACGTCGCGATCACCATGACTGGTACGCCGCGCTTTTCGGTCCGTCGGTTACCGCAGGCATCTTGCAGCGACACCAGTTGGCCGGCTACCGTACAGGTCCGATCTTTATCAGGAATTCGATGCACACGCCGCTGCCGCGCGACGCTCTGCTGGACAGCATGGAGGTGCTGTTCGAACTGATAGCACAAGAGCCAAACGCTGCAGTGCGCGCGGTCTTGGGGCATCACTTGTTTGTTTTTATCCATCCGTATTTCGATGGTAACGGGCGTATAGGCCGCTTCATCATGAACGCACTACTGGCTTCCGGTGGCTATCCGTGGACGGTGGTTCGGGTAGAGCATCGCGCACGCTACATGCAGGCGCTGGAACAAGCCAGTGTGGAAGGCGACATCTTGCCGCTCACTTTGTTTCTCGCGGAGGAGATGAATTGAAGGGCGCTGTGGCGCGTCACTTGTTGGCCCACAAGACGCATATAGCGCCGACAATCAATAGCCAATTCAGCGCTGGACTGTTTGCCTAAAACCCTGATAGACAAACGCCCCTGCAATTTTTTCGCACTGCGCCGTGGGTGGGTAAGTGATCGAGCAAGCGCGTGCCGATCAGCCTGGCGGCGTCGCCTGCATAGGCGTGCAAGGAGAGTAAAAGCGAAATGTCGGCGTTGGCAAACAGTGATGGCGTCTGCCCAGCGCTGCAAGCTCAAACGTGGCATCCAGAGAAGATCACACAAGAAGCCCCTCGTCCATCCACTTTTTCAACGGAAAATCTTCCGGCCGTGATGGCGGCCACTCGCGCAGGCAATTGTATTCCTGCACGTTCAGGGCGTGGATCGCTACCCGGTAGTCGCGCCGGCAGATGGCCAGCCAAGTGGCGCAGGGTTGCGGCCAGGGCGTGGTCTGCTCCTTGCGCGCCGCCACCAGGAATGCGTGCACGGGATAGCGTGCTGCCATCAGCCGCAGACAGGGCGCTGGGCGCGGTGCTGTGGCCTCTTGTCGCGCCTGTCCTTCCGTGCCTGGCGCCCGGTACACTTCCTGAAACGTGCGTTCCAGCCGGGCCACATCGACGATGAAGGCAGGCCAGCCTGACGCATCTTCTTCCGGTGGAATGCTGGCTTCCAGAAAATCGGGGAAACGTGCCGACAGCTGGTAGAGCGTGTGACTGGCAGGCGGCTGTTGCTGCAGAAAAAACAGGGCGAACTTGTCGAACAGTGCATCGCCCAAGGCCAGCTTGAGCGCCGGGTATTCGGCGTTGAGTACACCCATCAGGCGCAGGAAATAGGCATTGCGGTAAATCGCCAGCCGGTCGCCAGCGTTCAGGGTGGACGATGGCTGTATCAATTCCTGTATACCGGCGCCCAGCATTGCCGACGCTTCAGCAGCGCCCTGCGTGACATCTGTCGGGTGGGTAATGCTGTGATGTAGCCATTGCTGCAGCTGCGCCAGGGCCGGCGGGCGTGGCGTTTCAGGCCAGTCCATAGCGGTCTCCCGGGATCACATCGATGACAGGCGGATGGGGCAGCGCCATGCTGTCGCTGACGGACTGGGGCGCCGGCGTTCCGGCGGCGCCGCTTTGTCGCTGCGCCTTGAGCAATTCCTGCTGAAGTGCGGGAAACGATGGAATGCCGGAATCCCATTCCAGTACGGTGGCGCAACCCTGGCACAGGCGCTGCGCTTCGCGGTACAGTTCCCAGACGGCGCTGGTCACCGGCTGGTCGTGCGTGTCGATGATGTGGGTGCCGCAATGCGTGTGGCCGGCCACGTGCATCTGCACCACGCGGTCGTGCGGCAGCCCGGCCAGGTAACGCCAAGGGTCGAAGTCATGGTTAAAGGCAGAGACATGAATATTGTTCACGTCCAGCAGCAGGGCGCAATCGGCCTCGACGGCCAGTTCACGCAAGAAATCCCATTCGGTCCAGGTGTCGGCGGCATAGCTCAGGTAGCTGCTGGGATTTTCCAGCAGCAGCGGGCGTTCGAGAAAATCCTGCACCTGGCGCACGCGTGCGGCCACATGCCTGAGCGTTTCGTCGGTCAGCGGCATGGGCAGCAGGTCGTGCGTGTTATGGCCGGCAAAGCCGGTCCAGCACAGGTGGTCCGATACCCACAGCGCACGGGTGCGCGCCGCCAGCGACTTGACCTTACGCAGGTAGTCCAGGTCGAGCGGTGCGGTATTGCCGATCGCCAGCGACACGCCGTGCATCGCCAGCGGATAGCGTTCGGCGACCGCATCGAGCACATATGCCGGCCAGCCGTGAATGTCGATGAAGTTTTCGGTAATGATCTCGAACCAATCCACGCTCGGCCAGTGCTGCAGTATGTGTGCATAGTGCTGCGAACGCAGCCCCAACCCCAGGCCGGGGTTGGGCAGGCCAAAAGTGTTCATCAGCTTGGGCAGGAAGTATTGTTGGCCAAGGGCTGATCGCCACTGCTGGTGCTCTTGGCCAACCGTGCAGCGCTTGGCTGCGGATTGGGCTGCTGCGTTGTCATGCCCTGCAGAGCCATGCGCGCCTCGAACAGCTTGCGCGCTTCGCACCAGACATATTTGCCTTGCAGAGGTCCGCTGTTGAACACTTGCCATACCGAGATCGGGCTGGCGCAGCCTCCCATGCCCTGGCACAGGTTTTCGCCTGGGGTGAAGGCGATGGCGGGGCCCTTGGCCCTGAGCTGGCCCGGATAGCCGCAGCCGCCCTGGCCATGGCAGCTGTTCGATTCCTGGCAGGTGTGTTCGATGGTGGCGCAATCGCCGTCGCCGGGCATGGTGCCGCTGCCGTTGACGCCGTGGCCGGCGCAGGTATTCAATCCCTGGCATACATGCAGTTCCAGCGGTACCGGCTGCACCGGCGGCGTCGTGTAGGTCCAGAGCGGCAGCAGGCCGGCGCCCCACAGGTCGTCGATGTCCCCGCCGAGGCTGCCCATACCGCTGGTATTGAGGATATTGCTGGGCGTCGCGTAGCTGGTGTTGATGGCCTGCAGCAGCGACGAATAATTGCTCGTCAGGCTATGCTGGCTGGCGTTGGTCGGGTCGCCACCGGCAGGTGTCGGGTATAGCGAGGACTTGATCTGTTCGATGTTCTGCTGCACGGCGAGGAAACGCTGGTAGTGGGTATAGCCGTTTTCCGCCACATAGCTGCCCTCGGACGGATCGTAGGCGCCGGGAATGTAGCCGTTCACGCCCGTGCCTTCACCCTGTTCCACGATGGCGGCGATGCAGTTCATCGCGGTGGACAGGCTGGTGACGAATCCTACTTGCGGATAGGTGCCTGAGATCATCTGTTTCTGGAAGGCGGCGTAACTGGCTTGATTCAGCGTGGGGAACAGTTCCTGTAGGCCATAGGCCAGAGCGTGGTACAGGTCGCCGATCGAATCGTAGCTGTCCAGCGGCTCTACGGGACCGCTGAAATTCGTGATCGCATCGGTGGGCGTCGGTTGGTAAGAATAGTTCGAGTCCGGCGTTTCGATCGCCACCAGCAAGTCGATGACATCGGCCAGATTGCCCGGCCCGGTGTAGGCTTTGATGAGGCTGTCAGGCAAGCCCAATGCCGATGGCAAGGTCGACATGTCGGGCGCCGTAATCTTGATCGGCATGCCCACCGACACGGCGACATTGCAGATCCACATCAGGTGGTACATTTCCTCGATCGCCACCGACATGATCGTATCGTAGACCGGGAAGGCGGCGCTCTGTGCCGCCGACTGCTGATTTTCGCCGGACACGGTGACGTTCAACGTGGCGCGATCTGCCGGCAGGACCGATGCGGCGGCCGTCAGATAAAGGGGAATGGTGAAGAATTCCACATCGATGGCCATCTGCAGATGGGCATAAAGCTGCTCTTGGGTCCAGACGACGGCCGGTGCGGGAGCTGGCGCCGGTGTTGGGGCTGGCGAGGGGGCTGGCGTTGGGGTTGGCACAAGGAGTCTCCTGTCGAGGGTTGGCTTAGCGGGCGTAGCTATAGGTGGCGACGGCGTTTGCTCCCTGGGTGATTTCGGCCTCGACCGTGGGGCCGATCAACGGGTAGCTCGCCGCCGCCGTGTTGTCGGTGCCGTTCACGGTGAAGGTGAAGGTCAGATCGGGGCCTGAATCTCCGGACTGGTACACCACGGTGCCGCTCAGGGCGGTGGAATTGATGACGGCAGCGGCGAATTTGCCGTTACTGTTGCCTTCGATCGTGCCGGGCGGCGCCTGCACCCAGGTTGCGCCTGCCTGTTCGAGGCTGTGGGACTTCAGATTGAGTACACCAGCCATTTCATTTTTCATCGTTGCGCCAATACCGAATTCCAGTGCCATGTCTACATTCCTTTGGTTGATTGATCAAAATGCCACCGTGTCGTTTATTGCTGATTGCTCAAGCAATAACTGACGTGTTCGAATGCTACAGAAATTATTGCGAAGAAATCTCTCGAAAATTCACTTGTGGAAATAAAGTTGCCGCCGATGAGGTGCTGATTGCCTCGACCGGCGTGATCGGACGCCAGTATCCGATGGAACGCATCATGCCGTTCGTGGATAAGCTGGGCCACAAGTTTGGTCCGGCAGACTTCGTGGCGGCCGCGCGCGGCATCATGACCACCGACGCGGTTGCCAAATACGCCTCCATTCGCGTGGGCGAGGCCACACTGGTGGGCATCGCCAAGGGCGTGACCAAGTCGGTCGTCAATTCGCCGCTGGTGAAAACCGCTGTGCATGGCGCCGATCCCAATTGGGGCCGCGTGGCCATGGCGATTGGCAAATGCAAGCAGGATACCGATATCGATCCGGCCAATACCCGCATCGAATTCGCTGCGATGGAGGTCTATCCGCGCCAGTTGGGCGATGCCGAGCTGGCTGCGCTGAAGGAGACGCTGAAGAGCGACGCTGTCACGATCAGGATCGACCTGGGCATCGCCGACGGCCAGTCCACCGTCTGGGGCTGTGATCTGTCGGCCGGCTACGTCAAGATCAATGGCGAATACACCACCTGACCAGCCCCATCCAGGCTTGCTTCGTGGCCTCGTCCACTCGTAGATGCGGCATTGACCAGCGCCTTGGCGCCCCATATCCGGTAGTGCCAGGATTTGCGTCGAAACTCGGCTTTTGCGACCAAGGCCAGCAGTTCATCCATCGCCGCGTCTGCATAGCCGGCCCGCACGCCCGTGCCGTGCAGTTATATTGCCGCCCCTTATGCCGACGGAGCTTTCGACATGATTGGCTCACCGCTGCGGGCAACAGCAGCGTTGATCCGCGCGGCCTCGGCACGCGCGTCCGCCACGCCGATCACCAGGCGGGCCCAGTGATTTCCGGCCAGCTCGATCACGATGGTTTGCAGCTTGCGCCTCGTGTAGACAAACTGCTTGTCGCTACCTGTGATGAAAGTGCCGGCGGCGATCAGGCCGGGGAAGTAGGTGCCCGGGATGCGCACTCCCAGCGCTGCGCCGCCAAAGCCGTTGTCCTCCGTTGCACCGCGTACTTGCGCTAGCGGCACGCGAAAGCTGCGGCGCAGCGACCATACGGATTCCCACGTTGTTAAGTGGACGACGAGTTCATGGCTGGTCAATTCGAGGCGTGGCATCGCTACTCCTTATGCAAATCGTGAGTGGGCAAGTGGTCGAGCAGACGCGCGCCCAGCAGCCCGGCGGCATCTCCTGCATAAGCGTGCAGAGCTTCGCGGCACAGGGCTGCAATCGGCAGGTCCGCAGGCGCGAGTTCGCGCAGGGCCGTGATCAGCAGGTCTAGTACGGCCGGGGTGCGATGCATGAGACATGCTTCAGGCAGAACGATGGCCAAGCCGTTTACTTTTGTTGAGAGGCGGCTATGATTGGAAGATATTTCCGACAGTCATTAGGATATTTCTCACATGATTGACCGTTTGATTGCGGTGGTGACGCGGCTGGCGGGGGAGCGGCGTAGCGGTTGATGCTTGTCGAGCAATCGTTGAGGGCCGACAGACGACGTCCTCAGGCAAAAGGCCTTGTGTGAACGCACAAGGCCTTTTTATTCAGACCGTCTGCTCATGGCCTGCCGGCAGCGCAAGCGCTGCAAGTATCCGCTGACGGCAAACGGCCAGAATTTCATCGGCCAGCGGTGAGTCGTCCGGGCAGGCGCGCGACAATACGACCGCACCCAGCATGTGCGCAAACAAGGCGAGCGCCTCGGTACGCACCTGGTCCTGCCCCACCATCGCCAGCCTGCTTTCGATACCGGCTGCAAAGGTCCCCTTGATGTCGGCCGGTTGACGCGCAGCATCCCCGCTCAGCGCCGCCATCGTGCAGCCGTCGCTGCGGCCGTCACGGTGCGCTCTCGACAGGTAGAAGTCGATGAATTGCTCGATTCCTCCGCCCTGGTCCTGGCCCGGGATATGCGCATTGCCATGCCCCACAGTCTCAGCGATCAAATCGGTCTTGGAATCGAAATGCTTGTAGAAGCCGCCGTGAGTGAGCCCGGCGGCAGCCATCAGGTCGGCCACGCTGACACCGTCGTAACCGCGTTCACGGAACAGCGCCGAAGCCGTTTCAACGATGCGCGCCCGGTTTTCCTGGGATTGCGCTTTGGTGATTTTCATCCTGCCCTCCGTCGTTCAACAACGATCAGTATATATTGATGTCACCCATAATCAAAGCTATTGACTTTTATGATTATGAGTGACATCATAAATCATTGACTCAAAACAACGCGGCGACTTCCCGCCACCCGCCCCATCATCAAGGAGATTTCATGAAGACAAATAAACCCGTAGCGCTCGTCACCGGCGCGTCCTCCGGCATTGGCGAAGCGGCGGCCAGACAACTGCTTGCAGCAGGCTATACGGTCTACGGCACCAGCCGGCGCGGCGCGGAGGCAGGCGCAGGCATGTTTCCGCTGCTGGCAATGGACGTGACCGACGATGCGTCGGTCGCAGCCGCGATTGCCGAGTTGCAGCGACGCGAGGGACGCATCGATCTGCTGGTCAACAACGCCGGGGTGGGCGTTTCGGGAGCGGCCGAAGAAAGCTCGATCGAGCAAGTCCGCGCACTGTTCGAAACCAATGTGTACGGCGTGGTGCGGGTGACCAATGCAGTCTTGCCGATCATGCGCAAACAGGGCAGCGGCCGCATACTCAATATCGGCTCGGGCCTGGGCCTGATCCCCGCGCCCTTCAATGCCTATTACTCAGCGACCAAGCACGCGCTGGAAGGGTATTCCGAATCGCTCGATCACGAGGTGCGCGGGTTCGGTGTGCGGGTCGTGGTGATCGAGCCTGGGGCAACGCGCACGTCCTTCGAGACCAGCACTGCCTGGTCGGACCGGCCACTGGCCGCTTACGACGCGCTGCGCGCCAACTACCTGGCGGCGTACGAGCGCGCGCTCGCTGTCGCCGCCACGGCTGACAGCGTGGCCGAGACCATCGTTGCGGCGGCGCTGGATCAGCGTCCGCAACTGCGCTACGCAAGCGGCAAGGATGCCAGACAGGGCGCGTTCGCCCGCCGATTCCTGCCTCGCTCGCTGTTTGACAAAGTGCTGCACAAGCAGTTCGGTTTGTCATAGTCGCCCCGCCCCCGGCTCAATGAGCCAACTTTATAAAGGATGCCATATGAAAGCTGTTCGATACCACCAGACCGGCGACGCCGATGTTCTCGTCTATGAAGACGTTCCCGATCCGACGCCGCAGGACCACGAGGTGCTGATCCGGGTAGAAGCGACCGGCGTCAACTTCGCGGACGTCATGCGGCGTCGCGGTGACGACTACCCGGAGCCGTCGCCACCGCCCTTTATTCTGGGCGCAGAGGTTGCCGGCACCATCATCGCCATCGGCAAGTCGGTGACTTCGCTTCAGGCAGGCATGTCGGTGCTGGCAGCCCCGGGCGCCGGCGGCTACGCGCAGTACATGTGCTTGCCAGAGTCTATCGTGGTGCCCCTGCCCGGTGGCGTGCAACCGGTCCAGGCCGCGGCAGTGATGGCCAACGGCTTGACCGCCGCGCTGGTGCTGCGCAACGCCGCCCGCCTGAAGCCGGGCGAGACCGTCCTGATCGAAGGCGCGGCCGGGGGCCTGGGTTCGCTCGCGGTGCAGTTGGCCAAACTCTACGGCGCCGGCAAGGTAATCGCCGCCGCCAGCACAGCGGAAAAGCGGGCCATGGCGCTACGCCTGGGGGCCGACGCGGCGGTGGACTATACCGCCCCCGACTGGGCCGAACAGGTGCGCGCCCTGACCGACGGCAAAGGCGTTGACGTCATCCTGGAAATCGCCGGCGGCGACAATGTCGTCGAAGCGTTCAAAGCCCTGGCACCGTTCGGGCGTCTGATCTTCGTCGGCCAATCGAGTGGCAAGACGAGCCTGATCGACCCTTGGCAGTTGATCGTTCCCAACCACACGGTGACGAGCTTCTACGTAGGCGCCTACCTGGCCTTCCCGGAACTGATCCAGTCGACCCTGGCTGAAATCATGGGGCTGATCCTTTCGGGACAACTTGTATTGCAAGTCAATACCGTCATGCCGCTTTCGCAGGCCGCCGAAGCGCACCGGCTGCTGGAAAGCCGCCAGACGACAGGCAAAGTGGTACTGCAACCCTGGTGACGACATCACGCCGGCTTCGACCTGGCGGTGACGTTTTAGCTTGCCACGCAACCACAAGATCGCCATACACGTCATCTTGTGGTTGCAGCTCAGGTATGTCATCCAGTGTGCCGGCCTTGAGATAATTCGCCCTGGACTGCCGAGACAATCGCAACAGAAGCTCAGAAAGCAGGTCGTTGAGGAGTCGATTGCTGCTTATCCGGGACGCTGTCCGTGCCCGTACAGCGTGGCAAAAAACGGCAGTTCGTGCGGTGGCCGTAGCGCCTGGAGCAAGAAGGGTGGGTATGCTCCGATTTGCTACGAGAAGGAAGTCACGAAAGAAATGCTGCAGCGTTTGCGGACAGAAAATCCCAGCATCGTCCGCCAGTAGACAGTCGGCGGTTTTGAGAACTTCGGGATCGTGCTGGGGCAGGGGGCTTCATTGGGCGAAGTCTGTGCGAGCGGAAGTGCCGATCAGTGAAGGCGCGTATCTGTTGCGGGTAACTGCGCATGCATCAGAAATACCTGTAAAGCAATGAGCATCTCAAAAATCGGGTATCAGTTGAGCGGTTTCCACCAGCGCTCTGGCAAGCAGTGTTTCGTCGCGGTGGCCGATGAGTTGCGCCCCTGCCTTGAGGGTGGAGTTGTCTTTACCGCAGGGCAGAAACTGCCGCAAGCCCGGCGCCCCGGATTCCAGCGGCAACCAGGTAACACGCAGCTTGCGCAGGAGGGCGAGGTGCAATCTGCCAATGCCATCGGCCGGTGCGGTAGCAAGCGCGTCAGCAATTGTCTGCTGCTGGCGCTTCAGAAAATTGTACTCAGCGCGGTACAGCAACAGTTGCCGCAGCCGGGCGGCGATACTGTGCCGCGCCGTCATTGCTTATCGGGGCCAGTCGCCGCCTTGTTCGGCTCGTGTTCGTACTGCATAGGGGTGTTGCAGAAACACGAGATAGTTATATTGTAGTTGCCTATGAAAACAAGCGCGTTTGCCAGCCCAATGCGCAATGCAAACACGCCGCGCGCCAACGTACTACCTGACCAACGGCTTCTGCCGTCACAAAAAGAAGAGCCGCTAATGCTTAATACCATTACGTTAAGCCTGTTTTGCCGCGAAATCGATGAGCCGTCATTCCCGCTTTCGCGGCGGTCCGCCGATGCGGAATGACGATGCTTAACTTAACGGCATTGCCCGCTAATGCTAATATTATAATTTCTCGATTGATGACGATGAATAAACTGGTTGGCTATATTGCCCTCGCGTGCTCCCTGGTGCTGGCAGTGCCGGGGCATGCTGCGCAATCTTCTCCCTCGCTGAATTGCAACATCGCAGCCATGCCCGGCGATATACGCGTGATCGGCGATGTCCATGGACCGCTGCCGCGGATGCTGATGTCGCCGCCGCGTATCGGCGAAACCTATACCGGTTGCGCCTTCACTGCAATGTTGGGGGATGACGAAGCACGGTTGATGCACGTGGTGCGCTTTGAAAACGGCAAGCTGATGGAGAGCCATACCTATGCCGGTATGGAAGAGCTCGATAATAGCTATTGCACCTTCCTGCCCAGGCGCAAGGGGGACGATGAAAGTTGCGCGCGCGCCGAAAAATTCTGGGGTGATGTGCTGCAGTTTCAGGACAAACTTCCGCCGTTCGGCAGTGGGAAATAAAAAAAAGCCCCATGCAATGCACGGGGCCTTGAATCCTGCTGTCACGCTGGTGCCGCCTCAACCGCTACGCCGCTCCCCCGCCAGCCGCGTCACCACCGCAATCAAACGGTCAATCTCGTCATAGGTGTTATAAAACGCCAGCGACGGCCGCACCGTGGTTTCCACGCCAAAGCGGCGCAGAATCGGTTGGGCGCAGTGGTGGCCGGTGCGCACGGCGATGCCTTCTTCGTTGAGCGCCTTGCCCACTTCTTCCGTGGTGTAGCCGGCCAGTACAAACGACATCACGCTGGCTTTGTCGGCTGCCGTGCCGATCAGGCGTACGCCCTTGATTTCGCGCAGCTTTTGCGTGCCGTACACCAGCAGTTCGTGCTCGTAGCGGGCGATGTTCTCGATGCCGATCTTGTTGATGTAATCGATCGCCGCACCGAGGCCGACGGCGTCGGCGATGTTGCCGGTGCCCGCCTCGAACTTGTTCGGAATCGGCTGGAACACGGTTTTTTCGAACGTGACGTCGGCGATCATATTGCCGCCGCCCTGCCATGGCGGCATGTCTTCGAGCACTTCGCGCTTGCCCCAGACTACGCCGATACCGGTCGGACCAAACAGCTTGTGACCAGAGAACACGAAGAAGTCGGCGCCGATGTCCTGCACGTCGATGCGCATGTGCGAGACCGACTGCGCGCCATCGACCAGCGCCCTGGCGCCGGCGCGGTGCGCCAGCTCGACGATTTCCTTGACCGGCACCACCGTGCCCAGGGCGTTCGAGACCTGGGTGACGGCGACGATCTTGGTGCGGTCGTTGAGCAGCTTGCGGTACTCGTCGAGCAGCACCTGGCCGCTGTCATCGACCGGAATCACGCGCAGCTTGGCGCCCTTGGCGGCGGCCAGCTGCTGCCACGGCACGATGTTTGCGTGGTGCTCGAGGTTGGAGACGATGATTTCATCGCCTTCGCCCACGTGCTGGCCACCCCAGCTCTTGGCCACCAGGTTGATCGCCTCGGTGGTGCCGCGCACGAAGATCACTTCGTTCACGTCCGGCGCGTTGAGGAAGCGCTTCACGCGTTCGCGTGCGCCTTCGTAGGCATCGGTGGCGCGCGCCGCCAGGGCGTGCGCGGCGCGGTGGAGGTTCGAGTTTTCGTTCTCGTAGAAGTAGCTGATACGGTCGATCACCGATTGCGGCTTGTGCGTGGTGGCGGCGTTGTCGAACCAGACCAGCTGGCGGCCGTTCACGCGCTCTTGCAGAATCGGGAAATCGCGCCGTACTGCTTGGACGTCAAACGGCGGGTGACGGTCGGCGCCGGCCAGTGGCACGGTGTCGTGCGGCTGGCCTTTGGCTGGCGTGACATAGCCGCTGGGCAGGGTCACAGCATCGACAAAATAATACTGTGGTGCTGCTGATGGCGTGGCCGGCGCAGCAGCACCAGGCACGCCGGCGGCTGGCGCTGTAACCGGTGCAGCCACGCCCGGATGGCCATGCTGGTTGCCCAGGAAGTAATAGGCGCCGCCGTCGCTCGATGGCGGCGTGATGTTGGCTACTTGCGGCACTTCGGGCACGCCCAGCACCGCGCCGCCAAGGCGTGGTTCGTAGGCGGGAATGGCGCTGAAAGCCTTGTCCGGCACGCCATTGCCCGCTTGCGCGGCCGGCGCCAGCGCCGGTGCGCGGTTGGCCAGCGACAGTACCTGGGTGGGCGAGCCCGGGATCAGGTTGGTGCCGGGGATCTGCCCTTGCGGGATCGGCGTGCCCGGCACGCCGGGACCAAAGCCGGCAGGGCTGGACAACGGCGAACCGGAAGGCGCGATATTGCCCGGCGCCTGCACGCCCGGCACGGCAAACTGCTGCGGTGTGGTGGGCGGCAGATGTGGCGCCGCCTGGGCGCCGCCCTGCGGCAAAAACTGCTGCAGGAATGCGGGTGGAGAAGACGGCGGCGCCGCAAACAGCTCGGTCGCCAGCCGCGCCAGCACGGCCGGATCGAACGGTGCGCCCGTCGGTTCTGGCACGTCGACGGGCGGGCTCGCCGGAAGGGAGGAGGGTGGCGTCAGAATGCTCACGGCGGCGCTTATTTGTAGGTGTCTGGGTAGTCGTGGTACTTGCCGATTTCAACATCGTCAAGCACGGCCAGTGCATCGGTGGTCAGCACGGCCAGCGAGCAGTACAACGAAATCAGGTAGGACGAAATCGCGTGGTTGTTGATGCCCATGAAGCGCACCGACAGCCCCGGGCTTTGTTCGCCCGGCAGGCCAGGCTGGAACAGGCCGACCACGCCCTGGCGCTTGTCGCCCACGCGCAGCAGGATGATCTTGGTTTTGCCATCGGCCACCGGCACTTTGTCCGACGGGATCAGCGGGATGCCGCGCCAGGTGATGAACTGCGAACCGAACAGGCTGATGGTCGGCGGCGGCGTGCCGCGGCGCGTGGCTTCGCGGCCAAAGGCGGCGATTGCCAGCGGGTGAGTCAGGAAGAAGGCCGGCTCTTTCCAGACCTTGGTCAGCAGTTCGTCGAGGTCGTCCGGGGTCGGAGCGCCGGTCAGCGGGAAGATGCGCTGTTCGTCGGTCACTTGCGCCAGCAGGCCGTAGTCGGGGTTGTTAATCAGCTCGCGTTCCTGGTTTTCCTTGATGGTCTCGATGGTCAGGCGCAGCTGTTCCTTGATCTGGTCGTGCGGGCTGCTGTACAGGTCCGACACGCGGGTGTGGACGTCGAGGATGGTCGAGACGGCGTTGAGGAAGTATTCGCGCGGATTTTCTTCGTAATCGACGTAGGTGCGCGGCAGCTGGTTTTCTTCTTCGCGGGCGGTGCAGGTGACCTTGATCGCTTCCGGATTTTTCACCTTGTTGAGGCGGTAGATGCCTGCTTCTACCGGCACCCATTGCAGCAGGTGGGTGAGCCAACGAGGACTGATGGTTTCAAGCTGGGGCGCAGTTTTGGTTGCGTTCGCTAATTGCCGTGCTGCGTTGTCGCCCAGCGCCGTGGTGCCGCCTACAGTTGCTGCCATTCTTGACTCCAATTCAAGGTGAACTTCAGGTGAGTAATACGAATGTAAAGGGTGTGACTTGCATCAGTGTGCTTGCTGCATGTTGACGGTTCAACATGCTATCGCCATCAATGTTGCAAGTCGGCGGCGGCTTCCTGGTGCAGCGACTCGCTCAGGTTCAACAGGGCAGAGGGCGCCAGTTGCAGCGCTGCCGCCAGCTTTTCCACGGTGACCAGCGAGGCGATGACGCTGCCGCGCTCAATCTCGCCGATATACGAGCGGTTCAGATTCGAGTTTTCCGCCAGCCGCTCCTGCGACCAGCCGCGCGCCTTGCGCAATTCGCGCACGCCGGCGCCAAAGCGCTGCACCAGCTCGCTAGGCACGCCGTCGCTGCTCATGCTGCACCTATGCTGTTGGCAAACGAGCCCGATTGCGATTCGGCCTGGGCGATGCGGCCGCCGGCCGGTACATCATGGGTGAGCCATACATTGCCGCCGATGACAGCGCCCTTGCCGATGGTGATGCGGCCAAGGATGGTGGCGCCGGCATAAATGACCACGTCGTCTTCCACGATGGGATGGCGCGGCAAGCCTTTTTGCAGCTTGCCTTCGCCATCCGTGGGGAAGCGCTTGGCGCCCAGCGTGACCGCCTGGTACACCCGTACCCTTGCGCCGATGACGGCGGTTTCGCCGATCACCACGCCGGTGCCGTGGTCGATGAAGAAGCCGGCGCCGATTTGCGCACCGGGGTGAATGTCGATGCCGGTGGCGCCATGCGCCAGTTCGGCGACGATGCGCGCCAGCAGCGGCAGGCCCAGTGTGTAGAGCTGGTGCGCCAGCCGGTGGTGGATCATGGCCAGCACGCCGGGGTAGCACAGCAGCACTTCATCGACACTGCGCGCCGCCGGGTCGCCCTGGTAGGCAGCCAGCACGTCGCTGTCGAGCAGGGTGCGGATCGATGGCAGCGCGCCGGCAAAGCTGCGCGTGGCCAGCAGCGCCTGTTCATCGACACGGTCGATGGCGAGGTGGCCGGCGTCATCGCCCGGGCCGGCGTGGTAGGCCAGTTCGCGCCGCACCTGCACCAGCAGGGCGTGCAGGGCAGCGTCGAGGGCGTGGGCGACGTGGAAGTTTTCGCTTTCCTGGCGCAGGTTCGGTGGTCCCAGGCGCATCGGGAACAGCACGCCCTTCAGACTGTCGATGATGGCCGCCAGCGCATCGCGCGAGGGGAATTCACGATTGCCCGCTTCGCTGTTGCGGCGCTGCGTCTGGCGCCACTGGTGGCGGATCTCGTGCAGCGACTGCACCACGCCGTTGATATCGAAGGTAGCCATGGCGCGCTCCTTAATCCTGCACCCAGGGCAGTTGGTGGAAGCGCCAGCCGTCGGCCTTGCCGCGCTGCTGGAGGTCGTCGATTTCGCCTTCAAAGCCTTCCAGCACATTGAAGATATTGGTAAAGCCGGCCTTGGCGGCGGCTTCCGCAGCGAGCACCGAGCGCTTGCCGCTGCGGCATAGCAGCAGGGCGATGGCGTCTTTGCTGCCGATCTTGCTTTCGAGTTCGCGCACAAAGCGCGGGTTGCGGGTCAGCGCGGTGCCGGTAGCCCAGGCCACGTGAAGGCTATCAGGAACGTGGCCGACAAACTTGCGCTCCTCACCGGAGCGGACATCGACCAGTTGCGCGCGACCGCTGGAAAACAGCGCCCAGGCCAGGGCGGGCGGTACGCCGCCGGCGTAAGGCAGCGTTGCTGCTTCGGCGGCGGCCTTGATGGGCGCGAGTTCTTCGGGCAGGGTGGTGAAAGGGACATCGACTAACATGGTGGACCTCAGTGCATTGGTGGCGATAGACAGCAGTGAGGTCAATATACGGCGCAGACTTTTAAAGTAAAACGAATAAAATCTCAGACGCTAAGATGAAAAACGCATAAAGTGCGGGCGCTTGATACTTCCAGTTACCGTTCAGCGGACGCCGCCGGCCGGTACGCGGCAGGCGGGATCGGCATCCCAGCGGTCGGCGCAGATGCGCGAGCGACACAACATGCCCTCGATCGGTCCCAGTTGCTGGCAGCGCGCCAGCAGGCTGGCGGTAGCTTCGCCATTGTCCGCTTCGACCACGTCGCGGCTGCGCGCGGGGCTGACCTTGGCGGGCTTGCCGGCGTGGGCCACCAGTGCGCTCAGCAGGGCGACGTCGGTATCGGCGCCTGAGGTACTTTTCTGAGGTGTTTTGGCGGGCTTGGGGGCCGTGGCGGCGGCTGTCGATGGCGTACGGCTGCTGCCGGCGCTGTGGGATGGCGGTTTCGTTGCGGTGGATTTTATGGTGGCGCTGATGGGATTGATCGGATCGGCGGCAGGTGCAGCAGGTGCCCTGGTGTACGCAGCAGTCTGCGCGGACGCAGGGTCGCTGATGATCACGGCCGCTTGAGCAGCGTGGCGCGTGCCTTCCGCTGGCGTGGCCGACGTGCTGTGCGGGCTGGCTGCGGCAGTCTCTGGTCCGGGTGCAGCCTGTGACCTGGCGCTTTGGCTTTTCCAGCGCGGCGGCGCATGGGCTTGGTCCTGCAGCAGCCAGGCGGTGCTGCCCATGAACAGCAGTAGCAGCACCAGTCCCACGGTCCAGCCATCGACCGACCAGCGGCGCATGTTGCTGGCGCTGGTGACCGCTGTGGCGTTGGCGACGCGTGGTCCATGTTCCAGCTGGGCCAGGATGCGTCGCCGCTGATCGCCGTCGCTCTGCGTTGCAGCGCCCAGGTCCGGCATCTGCTTGCTGGTGTCCATATTTTTCTCCCCGGTTTGATCTGGTCTTTCACGCGGATGGCTGACCGGCATACGATCAAGCGTTATGCCTGCCGGCAAGTTTCTATCCAGCGGCGCCGACCTGTCTTGACGGAGCGCACCATGTTTCTGTTTTCAGTGCTGCTGTTTTTTGTGCTGGTGTGCGTGGCCGGCTGGCTGCTGCTGTTCCCCGCCGGCCGCGTCGCGCTGGCGCAGTCGCTGCTGGAATGGGGGCGCCGCGCCGGCCAGGGCCTGCGTGCGCCACTGGCGCATGGCGCCCGTCAGGCGCTGGTGGCCGGGCGCGAGGGCGTGGGTGCCGTTGCCGCGCTCGGGCGTTTTGTGCGGCGACGCCTGCTGCTGATGGTGGCGGCCACCGTGCTGGTTACGGTGCCGTCGACGCTGGCGCTGTTGCTCAGCGGGCGCAACATGCTCGGTGGTTTCGAGCACGACAGCCGCATCCGCAACGAGCAGGTGGCGCAACTGCTCAAGGGCGAGCAACTGGTGGCGCCGGCGCCGCTGCCGCCGCCGGTCTTTACCACGGCCGAAGTCACGCTGGTGCGGCCCATGCTGGACCAGGCCGACCGCAACTGGCAGTTACTCGATGCCGATTTTTCGCGGCGCCTGCTGCGGGTGTTTCGCATCATGAAGGAGCAGCATGGCTACGACATGGCCATCCTCGAAGGGTATCGCAGCCCCGAGCGGCAAAATGCGCTGGCGGCGGCTGGCCCCAATGTTACCAATGCACGGGCTTTCCAGAGCTATCACCAGTTCGGGCTGGCGGCCGATTGCGCATTTCTGCGCGACGGCAAGCTGCTGATTTCAGAAAAAGATCCGTGGGCCATGCGCGGTTACCAGCTATATGGCGCGGCCGCCGAATCGGTCGGACTGCACTGGGGCGGGCGCTGGAAAATCGGCGACTTTGGCCATACCGAGTTGCGCGTGGCGGGCACCGTGCGCCGGTAATGCCAGGCAAGGACATTGTTGTTATTGGTCAAGATTTTAGGTCAATCCTGGTGGCAACATTGAGCGGTCCGCCGGTAGGCCAGGCGCTGTGGCTTGCCAACCTCGACCATCATGCCTAGACTCTGGACCTTCCTCACCGATACCCGCCGACTGACGCTGATCGGCCTGGCCGCGCTGGCGCTGCTGTTTTACTTGGGTGCCGACGTGCTGGAACTGGCACTGATCTGGGCGCTGGCCGCCACCGTGCTGATGCTGCTGATCGCCGGCGCCGTGTGGTGGTGGCGCCGCCGCCGGGCGCAGCGCGCATCGCAGCAACTGGCCGATGCGATTGCCGACACGGCCACGGCGGCGCCAGTGGCGGCGCAGGCGCCAGCGCACCAGCAGTCGGCCGCCGAAGTCCGGGCAATCCGCGAAGGTCTGCTGAAAGCCATCGACACCATCAAGGGTTCGCGCCTGGGCATCGTGGCCGGCACGCGCGCGCTGTACGAGTTGCCGTGGTATCTGATCATCGGCAACCCGGCCGCCGGAAAAAGCACGGCCGTGACCAATTCGGGTCTGCAGTTTCCTTTTGCCGATGGCAAGGTGGTGCAGGGCGTGGCCGGTACCCGCAACTGCGACTGGTTCTTTACGCCGGACGGCATCCTGCTCGACACCGCCGGCCGCTATTCGGTCATGGACGAACACCGCGCCGAGTGGTTCGGCTTTCTCGATCTGTTAAAAAAGTACCGTCGCCGCGCGCCCGTCAACGGCATCATCATCGCGGTCAGCATCGCCGAGCTGCGTGGCGACGGCCCCGAGGCCGGCATCAAGCTGGCGCGCAGCCTGCGCAAGCGGGTGCAGGACCTGATCGAACGGCTGGAAGTGTTTGCGCCCGTGTATATCGTGTTCACCAAGGCCGACCTGGTGGCTGGTTTTGGCGATTTTTTCGCCCAGGCCGAGCGCAGCGAGCGCGAACGCGTGTGGGGCGCCACCATGTCCTACCAGCGCAAGAGCGCCAGCGGAAAAATCCTGGCGTTTTTCGATCAGACCTTCGATGAGCTGTGCGACGGCCTCAAGGCGCTGAGCATCGCCAACATGGGGCAGCAGCGGCGCGACCGCATGCTGCCCGGGGTGCTGACGTTTCCGCTGGAGTTTTCCACGCTGCGTGCGCCGCTGCGCGCCTTCCTGGCCACGCTGTTCGAGGAAAACCCCTACCAGTTCAAGCCGCTGTTTCGCGGCTATTACTTCACCAGCGCACTGCAGGAGGGCGTGCCGGTCAGCGAGCAGTCGCAGCGCGTGGCGAGTCGATTTGCACTGTCGGCGCCAGCCACGGCGCCGCGTAGCGAGGATGCCGCAGTTACCGGGCAGGCCGGCTTCTTTTTGCTTGAGCTGTTTCGCAACGTGATCTTTGCCGACAAGGACCTGGTGTCGCAGTACGCCAGCCGGCACAAGGTGCGCCTGATGTATGCAGCATTTTTCGGCGCCGTGCTGCTGCTGGGCGCCGCGCTGGGCGGCTGGAGCTGGTCCTACCTGGGCAACCGCCAGCTGGTCAGCAATGTGCAGGCCGATCTCGACAAGGTGGTCAAGCTGCAGGAACAGCGTCTCGATCTGCAATCGCGGCTGGAAGCGCTGGCGATTCTGCAAGACCGCATCGAACAGCTCGAGCGCTTCCGCCAGCAGCGGCCCTGGTCGCTGCGCATGGGACTGTACCAGGGGGAACTGCTCGAGCAAAAACTGCGCACCGAGTATTTTTCGGGCGTGACAGCGGTGATGCTCAAGCCGGTGCTCGACAACCTTGAAGAGCTGCTGGTGCAAAGCAATGCGCAGCCGGCGCAGAATACGGAAGCTCCCCAGAATGCGCAGAGTGCACCGTCGGGCGGCCAGTACCAGCCGGCATCCTCGGCCAGCGTGGAAGACGCCTATAACGCGCTCAAGACCTACCTGATGCTGGCCGATAAATCGCACGCCGAGCCGGGCCACCTGAACGACCAGCTCACGCGCTACTGGCGCGGCTGGCTGGAAAGCCAGCGCGGCGCCATGCCGCGTGAGCAGATGATACAAAGCGCCGAGCGGTTGATGACGTTCTTCCTGGCGCAGATCGACGATCCGTCGTGGCCGCGCATCGAGCCCAAGCTGGTGCTGATCGACCAGTCGCGCGCGCATTTGCGGCGCGTGGTGCGCGGCATGCCGGCACGTGAGCGCGTATATGCCGATATCCGCGCCCGCGCCAACACGCGCTTCCCGGCCATGACGGTGGCGCGCATGGTAGGCGCCCAGGATCAGGCGCTGCTGGCCGGTAGCCACGCGGTAGCGGGCGCCTACACGCGTGAAGCGTGGGAAAAATACGTGCAGCAGGCTTTCCGCGAAGCGGCCACGCGCGAATTGCACAGCACCGACTGGGTGCTGAAAAGCGCCGCCCAGAACGACCTGACGCTGGAAGGCAGTCCTGAACAGATCGAAAAGGGCCTGACCGCCCTGTACCAGGCCGACTACGCGCGCGAGTGGCAGAAGTTTGTCACCGGCGTCAGCATCGCCAACCTCGACGGCCTCGATGCCGCCAGCGCCGCCATGAACCGCCTCGGCGATCCGCAAACATCGCCGCTGCACAAGCTGCTGACCACCATCGACCAGCAAACCGCCTGGGACAACCCGGCACCGGCAGGCACCCGCCTGCAGGCGGCGCAGAGTGGCTTCCTGCACTGGATCAGAAATAGCCTGCTACAGCGTTCGCCGGCGCAAATCACCGTGCAGCCCCAGCCCCAGCCTCAGTCCACGGCGGGCAACGGCGAAGCTCCCATGGGACCGGTCGGCCGCGAGTTCGCCGGCCTGGGGCGGCTGGTCGCCGCCAGGGACAAGGACGCTCCGCTGCTGCGCACCTACATGGAAACGCTGGCGCGCGTGCGCAGCCGTCTGCAGCAGCTGAAGAATCAGGGCGATCCCGGTCCCGGCGCGCGCCAGCTGATGCAGCAAACGCTCGATGGCAGCGGCTCCGAGCTGGCCGATGCGCTGCGCTATGTCGATGAGCAGATGTTGGTGGGCATGAGCGACAGCCAGAAGCAGGCGCTGCGTCCCATCCTGGTACGCCCGCTGATGCAGACCTTCGCGGTGCTGATCCCGGTGACGGAAGCGGAAATCAACAAGACCTGGATGGCGCAGGTCTATCAGCCATTTCAGCAATCGCTGGCCGGCAAATATCCGTTTGCGCCCACGGCGGGCGTCGAGGCGGGCGAGCAGGAAATCGCCCGCTTCTTCGGACCGCAAGGCTTGATCGCCAGCTTTGCCGCCAGCACCATCGGCCCGCTGGCGCTGCGCCGGGGCGACGTGCTGGCGCCGCGTACCTGGGCCGACATGGGCATTACGCTGGCGCCGCACACGGTGGCGCGTTTCCCCGGCTGGATTGCGCCGCTCAATGCTGGCGGCGTGGCCGCTGCACAAGCTCAGAGTTCACCGCAAACCGTGTTCCAGATCCAGCCGCTGCCTGCGCCCGGCACGAGTGAATACACGGTGGACATCGACGGCCAGCAGGTACGCTACCGTAACACCGCGCCGCAGTGGGTCAATATGATCCATCCCACGCCCGACGGCGCACCCGGTGCGCGCATCACCGCCACCACTGCAGACGGACGCAGTGTCGATATCGTCAATGAAGCGGGCGAACAGGGGCTCAAACGCATGATCGACGCCGCCGCCAGGCAGCGTCGCGATGGTGGCGTTTTCGAACTGCGCTGGACCAGCGGTGCGCTGTCGGTGAGCATGGGCCTGAAGATCATCAGCAGCCCGGACAGCGCTGGCGCCAGTTCCAGTTCCAGCGCAGCGCCGGACCAGGGCTTCAAGGGCATGCAGTTGCCGGACGCCGTGGTCGGCGCTGTCACCCCGGCGCCGGCGCCAGGGACCAACAGCCTGGCGGCAACCACGGGGTCGAACGGAGCGGCGCAATGAAGCGCGGGCCGCAAGCGGCGCGCATCGGCTATTTCGGCAAGCTGCCAGCGTGCGCCGACTTTATCAAGGCGGCCGACAATCTGGCGCTGGCGCAGCTGCTCGACCACTGGCTGGCGCAGGTGATGAACCGGCTGAGCGCCGCACCGCGCTGGAAGCGCCATTACGATGCTTTGCAGCCGCTGCAGTTTGCTTTTGTCGGCACGCGCAGCCGGCGCGCCATCGCTGGCCAGCTGGCGGCCAGCGCCGACGCTTCACAGCGGCGCTATCCATTTCTCGCCATGAGCGCCATCGAGGTCGATAACGACGCCAGCGGAGCGCCGGGCTTTCTGGTACTCAGTCCATTGATCGTGGCGCCGCTGTGGGATGCCTTCGATCCCCTGATGGCCGACGTGCTGGCTGCAGCCAGCCCTGATACAGCGCTGCAAGCGATGGCGGCCACGCGGGTGGAGATCGACCCCGGCGACCAGCAGCACGTGGCGCTGTACGCCGACTTTGTCGAGCGCCACAGCATCGCCGGGCTGGAGGCGCTGCTGGGTCGTGCTACCGTGCGGCGCACCATCATGGCGCTGGGCCTGCTGTTGCAGCCGGTGCGAGGCAGCGGCGCCAGCCGGCTGCAGAAGAGCCTGGTGCTGCCACTGCCGCAAGCACCGCAACTGCGGCGGCTGGTGGCGGCCTTCTGGCTCGACCTGGTGGCGCCGTTTTTGCAGCAGGCCGATGTCGAGCTGGCGCTGCTGATCGCCGAGATCGATGGGCAGCCGGTGCTGGTGATCGGCTTTGACGGTGCTGCGCCCTCAACCCTGCATGCCGTGATCGACCGCGAAGCGGCTGGCGGCCAGTTGATCGGCTTCGACGATGCTGGCTGGGTCGATGCGCTGCTGGCCAGCGATGGCCATGCCGAGGTGCGAAAACTGTCTGCCTCGCTGGCGCAGGGCCAGCTGTCGCTGCGTTCGGCGTGCGCGCTGTTGCACGAAACCCTGGTTTGACTATCCACCGTGATGCTTGAGAGGAGTGTAGCAATGCGCCAGCGACGATTCTGGCCGGCCTGGGCGCCGGCATTGTTAGCGATAGCGGCTCAGACAGCGGCGCAAACGTCGCCTCCGCCGGTGGCCGATCCACGGCCCGGGCAGGTGGTGGTGAGCGGCGCCGTGCCCGACGAGGCCAGCAAGGCGGCGCTGCTGGAACGGGTACGCGCGCTGTATGGCGCGCAGCAGGTGGTGGATCAACTGGCGGTGGCCCGCGTATCGCTGCAGCCCAACTGGAACGGCTATGTGCACAAGCTGATCGGCGCCAATCTCAAGTTGATCAGTAAAGGCGAAATTACCATCGACGGCACCCGCGTCAGCCTGCGCGGCGAAGTGGCCAACGAGGCCCAGCGCCAGCAGATCGCCAGCGATGTCGCCACCAGTCTCAACCCCGGCTACACGGTCAACAATGGCTTGCGCGTGGGCGCCGCCGAACAGAACCTGCTTGACGCCACGCTGGCCAGGCGCATCATCGAATTCGACAGCGGCCGCGCCACGCTGACCGCATCGGGGCGCAGCATCCTCGACGAGATGGCGGCTGCGCTGCAGCAGGTCAAGGGAAAAAAGGTGGAAGTGATCGGCCACACCGATAACGTCGGCCTGCGCGACGCCAACCTGGCCTTGAGCCATGCGCGCGCCCAGGCCGTACGCAACTACCTGGCGGAACAGGGCGTCAGCGCGGACATGGTGCTGGTCTCGGGCCAGGGACCGGACCGGCCGGTGGCCGACAACAGCACGGCCGAGGGACGGGCGCGCAACCGCCGTATTGAATTCCGCGTAGCGCAATAAACTCGTGGTCAGCGCGCCGTCAGCGTGACGGCGCGCCAGGCTCACGGCAGCGTGATGGTCACATGCGCTGGCCGTGGCGCCAGCCTGACCAGTTCCGTGTAGCCTGCCAGTGCGTTGCTGGTCTCGTCAGCGAGCGAGGCGCGCAAGCCGATGAACGCTGCCAGCCCGATCACGGAAAACAGGGCGCAGGCCGCCCACAGCGGAGTGCTGCTGCGCAGCTTGTGGACGATCTGGTCGGGGCGCGCCGCTTGCGGTGCAAAGCCCCGGCTCTTGCCCTGGATGTTGGCGATCTCGTCGCCAAGGCGCGCGCTCAGGTAAGCCAGCCTGTCACCGCCGTCCAGCGCATACTTGCCCTGGAAGCCCATCAGCAGGCACATATGGAACACCTGCAGCGCCGGCAGGCGCGCGCCGCCGCTGCTGCGCAGCGCTTCGAGACGGTCGAAAAAATGTTCGCCGGCCAGTTGGTCGCCAAACAGCACCAGTTGCAGCGGCCGCCGCTGCCAGGCTTCGCGCAGCGAAAACGGCGACGACAGAATGAATTCATCGAGCGTGGCGCAGTAGGCGTATTTGGCAGCCTCGATATCGTCGCCATGCACGCGCAGCTTGCGCGCTTCGCGGTCGAATTCCGCCAGGTAGGCGGTGATGTGATCGACGAAGGCTTCTTCTGCCGGCGGTGCGCTGCCGTTCTTCAGCATGAACAGCAGATAGAATCCCTCCTGCAGCAGGTCGAGCAGGGTTTGCACGTGGCCGTAGCCGGGCTGGATCTGACGCCGCTGGCCACCCATCAGGGTGGGAATGGCGCGCCGTTCGACATGGGTGTTCATGCGCTCACCGCAATCAGGTTGAGGCGCAGGTCGCGTATGCCGGCCGGTACGTAGATCGAGATCGACTGCGCTTTGAGCATTTGTTCGTACAACATGCCTTTACCCTCCAGGGCAAAATAACATGTGTCCGGCTGGATGGGAATCGCCGCCGGCACCTGTGGTGCATGCGTCAGCTTGACCCCCGGCATAGCGGACAACACGCATTTTTCAACATCGTTCGGCGCTCCCACTTTTACCCGCAGCGGCACCACCTCGACCAGTTCCAGCGCAGGCAGGGCGGCGGCCACCGCCAGGTACAGCGTGGTGCGCTGGTCGATTTTTCCCGAATCGAGTTTACCCAGGTGGTAGCTGGGCTTTTCCTCGACCAGCGCGATTGCAAAGTATTTGGTCGAAATCACGGTATCGAGCAGGTCGCGGATGATGTGATCGAGACTGGCAAAGCAGGTTCCGGGATCATCATGCTGATAGGCTGGCAGGTGTACCAGCGTGTACTGTTTGGAGTAGGTCATCATGGCGCCGGCCAGCGCCAGCAGGCACTCGAACAGGCGTTCCGGGTGCAGGCCCGGATGGCGCACGTAGTGCATCAAGGCGGCGGCCGAAGTGCTGACCGTATGCAGCAGCCAGAACGACGATACGTCGCCCGAGCGGAACTCGATCACATTGCGGCTTGGCTCGCGCATATGGCCTTGCAGCGATTGCACTTTTGCCTGCAAGGCTTCCATCAACCGTTCCAGCATTTCCTGCAGGGCCGGAGCGGCGTCGATCGCCACGCTGGGAGCGATAAAAGCGGGATCGGGCTCAAAACCGCCGGTCACGGTGCGGCGCAGCCGGATCACCGGCACGCAGTCGAAACCGCCCAGCGGCTGCTGATCCGACACCAGCCGCAGTGCCGGCCGCAGATAGGCAACCCGCGCGTCCACCGCGCCCGTGTAGAGATCGGCGATGTCGTGCGTGCTTTCGCGGTAGCGCCTGGCGTCCTGCTGCGGGGCGCTGGTGCTGGCGTTGCTGCTGCTTGCGTTACCGCCACCCGGCGCCAGCGTTGGCAGCGCCGCATGCCAGGTCACTTCCTGCAGGCTGGCGGGCAGTGTGGACAGGTCCACCGCCTCCGGCAGCGGTGCGCCGCGCGGCGCATCGATGATGGCGCCGTCGCGCAGCAGCAGCGACAGCACCTGCGGCCGCAGGCGGTCGGCCTTGAGTGCGTCCAGGTCCCAGACCACCTGGCGCACCCCCCACAGGAAAGGCTGCAGCACCTGCGCGAGCTGGTGCAGGCGTGCTTCGTGGTAGCGGTCCTGCTGCTGGAAGTGCTGCGGTCGCAGGAACAGGCCCTCGCCCCACAACACCTTCGATGGAATGCTCATGCCGGCTCCCTGGTTGGCGGTGATCCAGCCATTAAAGCCAATCTGCTGCGGCTGCTTGTTGTGCATACGCAAGCAAAATGAAAAGCGGAAACTAATTGGGTAGTTGAGTAAACGCAATTTCGCCACCATGCATTGAGGAAATAATGGGCCCCTTTCCAATGCCTCCAGGAGGGTGCGATGATCGCGATAAGAACATGGTTGCCGCGTGCCGGCAGTGTGCTGTCCACGCTGGCGTTGCTGGGCGGCTGCGCTACCGAAGCGGAAGTGGTGCGCACCGAAAAACCCAAGGCCGCTACGCTGGCCCATGCGCTGGCCGACGCCAACGGCGCCCTGGTCGCCGGCCAGGCCGACAAGGCGCAGACCATCCTGAAAGGCGCAGCAGCCAACTACCCGGCTGACAAGGGGCCCTGGCTGCAACTGGCGCAGATCAAGTTTGACCGCGCCAGCTACGGCGAAGCCATCATCAACGCGCAGCAGGCCTTGCAGCGCGATCCCAACGACAAGCTCGGTAATAGCATCGTCGCCGTCAGCGGCTTGCGGCTGTCCACCAAGGCGCTCGCTGACCTCAGCCAGCAGAACAATCTGAGTGGGCCGCTGCGCAGCGAGGCGCAGGAACTGGCCAAGCTGCTGCGCAGCAGCCTGGGCGAAGAAGTGCTGGTGCCACCGCCGGCAGCAGCGCCGGTGCGCCGGTCTGTCACCACCAAGAAAGCGGCGCCTGGCAAGTCCAATAGCAATGATCCCTTCGGCGGCTTGAAGTGAGCCGTTCTTCCCGTTCTTTTCGATGGAGCTGCCATGGCTAAAGGTGAGAGTGTGCAAAAACGGCTGACCAAGGTGCGTCCGCCGCGCGTGCAGATGACGTATGACGTGGAAATTGGCGACGCCCTGGAAAACAAGGAGCTGCCGTTCGTGGTGGGCGTGGTCGGCGACTTTGGCGCCAGTTCGGATGTGGAAAAGCAGCGCCTGAAGGATCGCAAATTTGTCGCCATCGATGTCGATAACTTCGACGAAGTGCTGGGCGCAGTCGCCCCGGTGGCGCGCTTTGAAGCGCCCAATAAGCTGGCTGGCGACGACAGCAGTCTCAAGGTGGAACTGCGCTTTGCTGCGCTGGCCGACTTCCGCCCCGAGTCCGTGGTGCGCCAGGTGGCGCCACTGAGCAAACTGCTGCAAGCGCGCGGCAAGCTGGCCGACCTGCGCAACAAGCTGGCCGGTAACGACAAGCTCGACGACCTGCTCAGCGAAGTCCTGCACAGCACGGACAAGCTGGCGGCACTGAAGGCGGCCAGACCCGCCGGGGAGGAGTGATATGTCAGCACAGACAGAGAAAATTTCACAGCTTGACCAGCCGGAGGCGGACGCCGTCAGTCTGCTCGACCAGATCGTCGAGCAAAGCAAGGTGGCGCGCTCCACGGTCGAACATGCGCGCGCCCGCGACATCATCGCTGAACTGGTCGAGCAGGTACTGGCCGGCGAGGTGGTGGTGTCGAACAACCTGACGGCCACGCTGGACGCACGCGTTGCGGAACTGGATCGCCTGATTTCCAGCCAGTTGAGCGCCATCATGCATGCGCCGGCGTTCCAGAAGCTCGAGCAGAGCTGGACCGGCCTGCATTACCTGGTCAAGAGTTCGGCCAGCGGCCAGGGCGTGAAAATCCGCATGCTCAACGCCAGCAAGCGCGAGCTGGTCAAGGACTTCCAGGCAGCGCTGGAATTCGACCAGAGCGCGATCTTCAAAAAAGTGTACGAAGAAGAATTCGGCACCTTTGGCGGTGCGCCGTATGCTGCGCTGCTGGGCGACTTCGAGATTTCGCGCCAGCCCGAAGACATGTACTTCATCGAACAGATGTCGCACGTGGCCGCGGCCGCACATGCGCCGTTTATCGCCTCGGCCTCGCCCGAGCTGTTTGGGCTCGACAGTTTCGGTGACCTGGGCAAGCCGCGCGACCTGTCCAAGGTCTTCGATACCGTGGAATACGCCAAGTGGAAGGCGTTCCGTGCCTCCGAAGATTCACGCTACGTGGGGCTGACGCTGCCGCGCTTTCTCGGGCGCCTGCCGTTCAATCCGGCCGACGGCGCCACCGTCGATGGCTTTAATTTTGTCGAAGAAGTCGATGGCAGCGACCATGAAAAATACCTGTGGTGTAACGCCACCTACGCGTTTGGCGCGCGCCTGACCAGCGCCTTCGACGATTTTGGCTGGTGCGCCGCGATCCGTGGCGTGGAAGGTGGCGGGCTGGTGGAAGACCTGCCCACGCATACCTTTAAAACCGACCAGGGCGAGGTGGCGCTCAAGTGCCCGACCGAGGTGGCGATTACCGACCGCCGCGAGAAGGAATTGAGCGACCTCGGTTTCATCTCGCTCGTGCATTGCAAGAACACCGCCTATGCGGCCTTTTTCGGTGCGCAGTCGGCGCAAAAGGCGAAAAAATATTCAACCGACGCCGCCAATGCCAATGCCGTGCTGTCCTCGCAGCTGCAGTACATCTTTGCCGTCTCGCGCATCGCCCATTACATGAAGGCGATGATGCGCGACAAGGTGGGCAGCTTTGCTGCCGCCTCCAATGTGCAGGACTTTCTTAACCGCTGGCTGATGCAGTATGTACTGCTCGACGATAACGCCAGCCAGGAGCAGAAGGCGCAGTTCCCGCTGCGCGAAGCATCGGTACAGGTGCACGAGGTGCCGGGCCGGCCGGGCGTGTACCGCGCCGTGTCGTTCCTGCGCCCGCACTTCCAGCTTGATGAATTATCCGTTTCCCTCCGTCTGGTCGCGGAGCTGCCGCAGTCGACCAGCTGAACCTTCACCTCAACCTGAAACAGGAGCATGCAATGGCAATCGACGTCTATCTGCAAATCGATGGCATCAAGGGCGAGTCCAATGATGATCGTCACAAGGACTGGATCGAGTGTAAATCGGTCAGCTTCGGCGTGGAGCAGCCGCGTTCGGCCACCGCTTCCACCGGCGGCGGCCATACCGCCGAACGCTGCGAGCACCGCGACATTGTGCTGAGCAAGCTGGCCGACCTGGCGTCGCCGCTGTTGCTGCAAAATTGCGCCGCCGGCCGCACCATCGCCAAGGCCAAGTTTGAATTCATGCGCGCCGACGGCCAGGGCGAGCGCGTGAAGTACTACGAAATCGAAATCGAAAACGTGCTGATCGGCGCCGTCTATCCATCGGTGGGCGAGGGCGACATCCTGACCGAAGACGTGGCGCTCAAGTTCTCGAAGATCAAGTGGCGCTACACCCAGCAAAAAATCGGCGGCGGCGCCGGCGGCAATACTTCGGGCGGCTGGGACTTGTCCGGCAACCGCGTGGTCTGATCACTGCATTGCATTGCCCCCTGCCGGACCGCCCTGGTCCGGTCTTTTAAAGGCTACCCATGAACGGTTTGACTCCCGGCCTGCTGGACCGCCTGCTGGGCGCCGGCGACGCCCGCCCCGGCGCCAGCTGGACGCTGGAACAGTACAAGGACAGCGTGGCGCGCGACCTGGAAGACCTGCTCAATACGCGCTGCGCGCTGGCGCCGGAGCTGCTGAGCGACTATCCCGAGTGCGCCAGCTCGATCATCAACTACGGCCTGCGCGATTTTGCCGGCCTGTGCATGAGCAGCAGCGCCGACCGTGCGCGTATCTGCGCCGCCCTGAGCGCGGCGGTAGAGCGCCACGAACCGCGGCTGCGCAAGGTGCGGGCGCAGCTCGATTACCAGCAGGGGACGATCAATCGCATCAGCTTTGTAATCAGCGCCGAACTGGCGGCGCCGGCACTGAATGCCGCAGTCAGTTTCGACGCCGTGCTGCAACCGTCTTCCCTGCATTATGCGATTCAGCGGTCTTCCCACCACCATAGCGCGCGCGGAGCCCAATCATGACGATGAACCTGAAAACCCTGATCGGCAAACTGAATGACAGTTCGCGCCTGGCCGCCACGCGCGCCGCCAGCCTGTGCGTGGCGCTGGGCCAGCACGAGGTGGAGGTAGAGCATTTGCTGCTGGCCCTGCTGGAGCAGGAACGTTGCGACCTGGCGCTGATCGTGCGCCAGTGCGGCCTGGCGAGGGATGAACTGGAAGCGCAGCTGCAGCAGGAAGTGCGCCAGTTCAAAACCGGCAGCACGCGCACGCCGGTGTTTGCCCGGGAACTGCCGCTGTTGCTGGAAAACGCCTGGCTGATCGCCTCGCTGGAACCCGTGCAGCCGGCGCAGATCCGCAGCGCCCACCTGCTGGTGGCGTTGCTGACGGCGCCCGAGCTGGTGCAACTGGCGCAGCGCGCCTCGCCCTTGCTGGCGCAACTGCCGGTCGACGATATCAAGCACCGCATTGGCCACTACACCAGGGGATCGCAGGAGGACCGTGGCCTGGGCGCCCACAGTCACGTGGCCGAATCTGCACCTGCACCGGCATCGGCGGCACCTCGTACGCCGGCGTTGAACCAGTACACCACCTGCCTGACGCAGCTGGCGCGCGACGGCCAGCTCGATCCCGTCATCGGCCGCGAGAGCGAGGTGCGCCAGGTGATCGATATCCTGCTGCGCCGGCGCCAGAACAATCCCGTCCTGACCGGCGAGGCCGGCGTGGGCAAGACTGCCGTGGTGGAAGGGCTGGCGTTGCGCATCGCCGCCGGCGACGTGCCCGAGGTGTTGCGCGGCATGGATATCCACGCGCTCGACATGGGCCTGTTACAGGCCGGCGCCAGCGTCAAGGGTGAATTTGAGAACCGCCTGAAGAACGTCATCGATGAAGTCAAGCAAAGCCTGCAGGGCGTGATCCTGTTCATCGACGAAGCCCACACGATGATCGGCGCCGGTGGCGCGGCCGGGCAGAACGACGCCGCCAACCTGCTCAAGCCGGCGCTGGCGCGCGGTGCGCTGCGCACCATCGCTGCCACCACCTGGAGCGAATATAAACAGTATCTGGAAAAAGATGCGGCGCTGGCACGGCGCTTCCAGGTGGTCAAGGTTGAGGAACCGGACCAGGAAGTTGCCAGCGCCATGCTGCGCGCCATGGCGCCGCTGATGGCGCGCCATTTTGGCATCCGCATCCGCGACGAGGCGGTCACGGCGGCGGTGCGGCTGTCGCAGCGCTACATCATGGGCCGGCAATTGCCGGACAAGGCGGTCAGCGTGCTCGATACCGCCTGCGCGCGCGTGGCGCTGGCGCACAGCGGCACGCCGGCGCTGCTGGAAGACACGGCCAAAGAAATCGAGCGGGTAGGCGCCGAGATCGAAGCTCTCGACAGCGAGTACGCCGGCAACGCTTATGCCAGTGCAGAGAAGGCTCAGCGCAAACGCCTGCAGCAACTGATCGAACGCCGCACTGCGCTGGCCGCCGTCCATGCGCAGCATGACCAACGCTGGAAGCGCGAACAGGCTTTGGTAGCCGCCATTGTGCGCGAGCGCGCTGCCGGCACTGCGGTGCAGGCCGCTGAGTTGTGTGAGCAGCTGGCGGCGCTGCAAGGCGAGGCGCCGATGGTGCCGCTGGAGGTCGATGCCGCCACGGTGGCCGCCATCGTCTCCGGCTGGACCGGTATCCCGCTGGGCAAGATGATGAAGGACGAAATCAACACCGTGCTACGGCTCGAACACACACTGGCCGAACGCATCCTCGGCCAGCCGCATGCGATTGCCGCCGTGGCGCAGCGCGTGCGCACGGCGCGCGCCCAGCTCGACGATCCCAACAAGCCGCAGGGCGTGTTCCTGTTTGTCGGGCCGTCCGGCGTTGGCAAGACCGAGACGGCGCTGGCGCTGGCCGACCTGCTGTACGGCGGCGAGCGCAAGCTGCTGACCATCAATATGAGCGAATACCAGGAAGCGCACAGCGTGGCCGGCCTGAAAGGCGCGCCGCCCGGCTATGTCGGTTACGGCCAGGGCGGCGTGCTGACCGAGGCGGTGCGGCGCAATCCCTACAGCGTGGTGCTGCTCGACGAAATCGAAAAAGCCCATCCCGACGTAACCGAGCTGTTTTTCCAGGTCTTCGACAAGGGCGTAATGGACGATGCCGAAGGCCGTGAAATCGATTTTCGCAACACCATCATCATCGCCACCTCGAACGCCGGTTCGGCCACCGTGATGCAGGCTTGCCTGAACCAGGAAACGCCACCCGACCCGGTTGCGCTGGAAGCGCTGCTGCGGCCACAACTGGTCAAATACTTCAAGCCGGCGTTTCTGGGGCGCCTGGCGGTGGTGCCGTATTACCCGATCAGCGATGCCGTGCTGGCGCAGATCATCGCCCTCAAGCTGCAGCGTATCGGCCAGCGCATCGCCGTGCAGCACCAGGCCGAATTGCGCTACGACGAGGCGCTGGTGGAGGCGGTGCTGGCGCGCTGCACCGAGGTTGATTCCGGCGCCCGCAATGTCGACCATATCCTCAACGGCACGCTACTGCCCGAAATCGCCGGCGCCGTGCTGGAAAAGATGGCGCAGGGGGCGCAGATCGGCAAGATCAAGGTCAGCGCCAGCCGCGAGGGCCGGTTCACGTACACCATCAAATAGCTGGGAGCCGCCATGTTCAGCATTGCCCAATTACTGCTGCCGGTCAGCGCCGAGCAGGTGTGCGGCGAGGACCTGTCGTTCAGCAGCGAGGTTGATGAGATTGCCCGCGCCCGCACTTTTGACGATCCCACGCTGGAGCAGGGCGCCTGGGTGGCCGACATCAAGGAAGCCGACTGGCATTTTGTCTGCCGGCGTTGCGCCGAGCTGATCGCCACGCGCAGCAAGGATGTGCGCCTCGCCGTCTGGCTGGCCGAAGCGCAGGCCAAAACCGCCGGCCTGCGCGGCCTGGGCGACGGCTACGCCGTGCTGGCGGGCCTGTGCGAGCATTACTGGCAAGGTCTGTATCCGCAGGCCGACGAGGGCGGCGATGATGAGCAGCGCATCGGCAACCTGTTCTGGCTGCTCAACCGCACGCCCTCGCTGGTGCGCGAGATGGCCTTCGACGGCGGCCTGGCGCCGCTCGACGAAGTGGAATACTGCCTGGCGATGCTGGGCGAGCTCGAACGCGTAGCCGACCTGCGCCTGGGGGCAGCCGGCCCCGGCTTTGGCGCCGCCCGCGACGCCGTGCAGGCGCTGCTGCGCGGGCGCAGCGTTGGCAACGCCACTACGCGGGCAGCGGCCGCACCGGAACAGACGCCGGCCATGGCCCAGGGAGGCCAGGGAAGCCACGGACCGCTGCAAAATCGCACACAGGCCTTGCTGCAACTGCGCATGGTGGCCGACTTCTTCCGCCGCACCGAGCCGCACAGCCCGGTTGCTTACCTGGCCGACAAGGCGGCTGACTGGGGCGATATGCCGCTGCATCTGTGGCTGCGGGCGGTGGTCAGGGATCAGGCAGCGATCGCTGAGCTTGAGACTATGCTTGGATGTGCTACTGATCGGTAGTTGCAGGCGCGGCGATGTCCGAACAGCACACTGTAGTAGCAACCTCAGTAAGTTAATAAAAAATCTATTTTTTTTATTCATTTTTTTTTGTGAAACACTCATTTTTATGCAAAAAAACGGTCTTATTCAAAAATGAGCACTTACCTTGGCTTGAAATGGGTGGCTGAGCATCTCGGCATTGAACCTGTGCAACCTTTTGCAGTCGAAAGTCACTCGGCACGCGTCGCAAGACGATGGTCTATGAGGACATGCGCCTCGAGACCTACCCTGCAGCGGCACAGCCAGAACCCACCATTTCAGCACACCTTACTTTTGCACTGAAGTACGAGGCCGTCAACCTGGACTTCTTTGGCCGGGTTTTCAAGGCGGCGCCATCGGGCGTGTTCGAAGACTGGATCCGCCGGGAACCTACTGGTGCTTATGCACGCAGGGTGTGCTTTCTGTATGAGTGGATGACTGGCCGGCAGCTCGATGTGCCAGACGTGCCATCCGGAAATTACGTCGAGGCATTGGAACCCGATAGATATTTCGTCGCTGGCCGCGCTACCAATGTGCAACGGTGGCGGGTGCGCGACAATATGCCGGGCACCCCCGAATTTTGTCCCGTGATATTGCGTAATCGGGAGAAGAACTGAGTCCGGCTGATCGGCCTGGTCGCGTCCCACTGTGCCAGTTGAATTAGCTCAGCTTGCGACAGGTAGACAACAGTTACTGCATCGCAATATCGAATGTTTATTGCACAGCTATAACATTTTGCCGAACAGTGCTAGCATGGACTCGACTGTCTTTCGATGGGGGTCCGCAATGAATAATCTTAAAATCGGTACGCGTCTCGGCTTCGGTTTCTCGCTGATCCTGGTCTTGCTGGTGGCAATGACGGTGATCGGCATCCTGCGCCTGAGCAGCGCCAGCGCCATGACCGACCACATGATCGACGTGCGCATCCGCGATCAGCGCCTGATCTCGGAGTGGAACAAGATAGTCGAGGTCAACGCCGCCCGCACCATGGGCGCCTGGATGGTGGCCGACAGCGCCGACCAGAAAACCATTGAAGGCCTGATGGCGCAGTCGTCCGGCCGCGCCACCGAAATCCAGGACAAGATCGGCGGCGCCATCGAGGACGAGGAACTGCGTCCCCTGTTCCAGAAAGTGGTCGATACCCGCAAAGCCTATACCGCCTCGCGCAAATCGGTGTTTGCCGCCAAGGCCGCCGGCGACCTGGCGCGCGGCAAACAGATTTTTGAAGGGCAGATGGCGCAGGACCGGGTGGCTTACCTAGGCGCGCTGAAAGACTTCTCAGACAAGCAGGGCGCACTGCTGGACGCCACCGCTGTCACCATTCAACAACAGTACAGCAGCGGGCGCACGCTGCTGATCCTGCTCGGACTGGCCGCGATTGCGCTCGGCGTGACGGCTGCCTGGTGGATCACCCGCACCATCACGCGGCCGATCAACCAGGCCTTGCGGGTGGCGGAAACCGTGTCCTCGGGCGATCTGACCAGCGACATCCAGGTCAGTAGCACCGATGAAACCGGGCAGCTGATGAACGCCCTGAAGGTGATGAACGCCAATCTGGTGAATATTGTCGGCCAGGTGCGCAGCGGCACCGACCTGATTGCCACTGCCTCTACACAGATCGCCGCCGGCAACCAGGACCTGTCTTCGCGCACGGAAGAACAAGCCAGCTCGCTGGAGGAAACCGCTTCGTCGATGGAAGAACTGACCTCCACCGTGCGCTTCAATGCCGAGAATGCGCGCCAGGCCAATGAGCTGGCCATCAGCGCCTCGGAAATCGCCAGCCGCGGCGGCTCGGTGGTGGGCGAGGTGGTCAACACCATGGGCTCGATCAACGATTCCTCGCGCAAGATCGTCGAGATCATTTCCGTCATCGATGGCATCGCCTTCCAGACCAATATCCTGGCGCTCAACGCCGCCGTGGAAGCGGCGCGTGCTGGCGAACAGGGACGCGGCTTTGCCGTGGTGGCTTCGGAGGTGCGCAGCCTGGCGCAGCGCTCGGCCGCTGCCGCCAAGGATATCAAGGGCCTGATCGACGATTCGGTGCAAAAAGTGGCGCTGGGCTCGGAGCTGGTCGATAAGGCCGGCCAGACCATGACCGAAATCGTCACCAGCATCAGCCGCGTGACGCAGATCATGACGCAGATTAGCAACGCCAGCGAAGAGCAAAGCATCGGCATCGCCCAGGTCAACGACGCCATCACCCAGATGGACCAGGTGACCCAGCAAAATGCCGCCTTGGTCGAGGAAGCGGCGGCAGCGGCTGAATCGATGCAGGAGCAGTCGGCCAAGCTGGCCGACGTGGTGAGCGTATTCAAGCTCGATGGCCGCGAGGCGCCTTCTGCCCCAGCACCGGCGCCAGTACGTCGTCCCACGCCGGTTGCCCGTATGCCGGCTGCCCGTACGCCGGCTGCCCGTCCGGTGGCGCTGGCAAAACCGGCGGCCAAAGCTGCTGCGGCATCGACCGCAGCGGCACCCGCCAAGCGCAAGGCCGCCACTACCAGCGGCGACGAGGACGGCTGGGAGGAGTTCTGATGTAGTGCCCTGGCTCCGGTACAATGGCGCGCCATGACCAGTACCGACAGCCTTGCTCCTTCTTTGACCACTCGCCAGCGCTGCCTCTCCTGCCTGCGAGCGCAGCGCAGCTGCATCTGCCACTGGATTGCGCCGGTAGCGCCGCAGGTGCAACTGCTGATCCTCCAGCATCCGCTGGAAGTGAGCAACGCCAAGGGCAGTGCGCGGCTGCTGCATCTGAGCCTGCCCGGCAGCCGGCTGGAAGTGGGCGAGGCGTTCCCACCCGAGCAGCTGGACGCCTGGCTGGCGCCCGACCGCCACAACCTGCTGCTGTATCCCGACACTGCGCACGACCCGTCGCTGGGCCTGGCCACGCCGCCGTCGCTCGATCCTGCGTGGCTGGAGCAGGTGCCGGCGCAAGCGCTGCGACTGGTAGTGCTGGACGGTACCTGGCGCAAGAGCCGCAAGATGCTGTACCTGAACCCCTTGCTGCAAACCTTGCCGCGCCTGCCGCTGCGCAACACGCCGCCGTCGCACTACCTGATCCGCAAAGCTCATCTGCCGGACCAGTTATCGACGCTGGAAGCAACCGTGTACGCGCTGGCGCAGCTGGAAGCGGCGCCGCAGCGCTATGCGCCGCTGATGGATGCTTTTGATGGTTTCGTGGCGCAGCAGGCTGCGTATGCAAGAAGCTGATCAGGCGATCAGCTTGAGCCCCGGCGGCAGCGCTTCGCCGAACATGCGTTTTTCGTCGGCCTGGTCGAGTTGCACCACCTCGCGGACCATGGCGATCCAGTTGGCCGGCGCACCGATGGCAGCCAGCCGGCGCACGATCTCGGCGCGCAGCGTGTCGTTGATGTCGCGCGTGCGGTCGCCCGTCATGCGCGCCAGATGCGCCGCTGCAAAGCCGGCCGGTTCCACTTTTTTCCAGTCCAGCGCCAGGATGGCGTCCAGCCACTGTTCGGCGGTGGCGGCATCGACCACGTCGTGGGCGCTGCCATGGAAGGGCTGGCGCGCGCCCACGCGGCACATGCCCCACAGGAAGCGCGCCTGCAATGCTTCGGCCTTGCCGACGTTGGCGGCGCCGTTGCGGGTTTTGTCGCGGGCAGCTTTGGCCGCCGCCTTGCTGGCCGCCTCCAGCTGGCCCAGCATCCAGGCGCCGATTTCGGCCTTGTAGTTGCCGGGAATGCGCTCGAGCGAGGCGCCCAGGCGCAGCATGTCTTCCTCGCTGCCATCCACCAGCGTGTGCGGGCGGCGGCCGCGTTCCTGGGCGTCGGCCTGCACATTGAAGGCAAAGTCGTCGAGCACGCGCAATTGCGCCAGCACCGTCAGCCCGCCGGCCACGCGGCGCCACAAGGTCCACCATTCTGCGCGCACCTGGCTGTCCTTGTGGTGCTGGGCGCCGGTTTCGTACATGGCCCACAGCTGCTCGATGCGCCAGCCGTCGAGCGCATCGCCAAAGCCGGGACGCAGGCAATAGCCGCTCAGGTTGAGCCAGGCGCGTTCGTGCTCGGCCGAACGGCGCCGGCCCCTGGCGCGTTCCAGCAGCGCATCGAACAGGCGGCGCAGCAGCGGCGTGGGCCAGCTTTCGCGGCTGCCCAGCAGGTGCTCCAGTTGCGCGCGCAACTGCCGGACTTCCTTGGGATCGACCTGCTGCGCGCGGCTGCCGAAGATACGCTCGATACGCTCCAGCGCGGCCGGCAGGCCGACCGGCAGAGATGCTTCGGTCTGTACGTTCTGACCGGCAGTGCTGCTGTCGGCGCCATCGTCCGCATCGATGTCGGCAGCATCGCCGCGCAGCTGGAATTCCAGTAGCCAGCGCTGGCCGTCGCCGGTGGCCACGCAGTGAATCTCGAGCGTGCCGACTTCGCTGAGGGTGGTCGCCAGCCGTACCGGCAACTCCTTGCGCACGTCGGCGCCGCTGTGGTCGCGCAGCACGGTGGCGATCGGCGGCAGTTGCACGTAATCGTCCGGCGCCAGCTCGACCAGTTGGCCTGCTTGCGGCGGCTCCTGGTCGGCAATCGAAGAAGCGATATGAAAGCGCACCGGCCGTCCCAGGCGCAGCGCAAACGTGCGCTCTGCCAGCAGCAGTTCGCGGTTTTCCGCGCTGCCGCGCGGCAGCAGGCAGATGGCGCGGCGCGGCTGGCCCGGGCGCGCGCCATCGTCGAGCAGCAGGAAGTAGCTGCGCGGCGAGCCGCCGCCGATCACTGGCGCCTGGCCGGCCTGGCCCAGCGCATAGGCTACGCCGCCGCGCGCCACCGCCACATCGGGATTATCGTTGTGCAGCAGCCGCAGTGGCTGGCCGCGCCAGCGCGCCAGCACCTGTTCCAGCCGCTGGCCCAGCGCATGGGCGCGGAACACGCCGCCGTTCAGCAGCAGGGTGTCCGGCACGGGAATGGCGGGATCGTCAGCCGCCAGGCCCAGCGCGGCGCGCGCGGCTGGCGCATGCTGGCGCAAAAAGCCGGCCAGGTGGCGCGTAATGGCGGCGTCGCTGGCGTAGGGCAGACCAAATTCGACGATGGCGCCGCGCCCGCGCTGGGCCGGCGCGCGGGCATCGTTGAACGGGAAAAAGCCGTCCACCACCAGTTGCGCGACTTCCTCGCGCGTGAGGTCGGCCGAACGGGCGCCGCCGATCATGCGTGCACCGGCGCCGAGCAGGGTCACGCTGACCTTGTCCGGCGCATCGGCGGCCAGCAACTGCTCCTTGGCGGCGCGGCAGCGCTCTGTCAGTTGCGCCAGCCGGCCGGCTGACAGCCGCGTTGGTGCTGCACTACCTGCAGACAGGCGCGACTCCACCAGGTGGGCCAGCGCCAGGTCCATATTGTCGCCACCGAGGATCAGGTGATTGCCCACGCCGATGCGGCTGATCTCGGGCGCGCCGTCGGCGCCGGTCTGCACCTGAATCAGGCTGAAGTCGGTCGTACCGCCGCCGACGTCGCACACCAGCAGCAGCCGCGTATCGGCCAGCTCCTGCGCCAGGTTGGCGCGCTGGCGGTGCAGCCAGTCGTATAGCGCGGCCTGTGGCTCTTCCAGCAGCCGCACGGCAGGCAGGCCGGCCATGCGCGCCGCTTCCAGCGTCAGTGCGCGCGCGCCTTCGTCAAACGATGCCGGGATGGTCAGCACAAGCTGCTGTTGCGCCAGCGGGTGCGTTGGAAAACGGCTGTCCCACGCCGCGCGCACATGCGCCAGATAGGAGGCGCTGGCTTCCACCGGCGACACTTTGGCCACATCGGCTTCGGCGCCCCAGGGCAGGATCGGCGCGCTGCGGTCTACATCGGGATGCGACAGCCAGCTCTTGGCGCTGGCCACCAGCCGCCCCGGCACCTGGCCGCCGAGCTGGCGCGCCAGCCGGCCTGTTACCACCTGCGCAACCGGCGACT
>JBEVNE010000023.1:0-3623 GCA_040508275.1 Duganella sp. | reverse complement strand
ATGCCAGGCGACAACGTGTCGATCACCGTCAAGCTGATCAACCCGATCGCGATGGAAGAAGGTCTGCGTTTCGCTATCCGTGAAGGCGGCCGTACCGTTGGCGCCGGCGTGGTAGCGAAAATCATCGCCTAATAAGGATAGGCGGATTGGCCACCAGGGGCGTCCCTGGTGGTATAATCGAAATCCTTTGTAAGTAGTACTCGGAAGGGGCGTAGCTCAATTGGCAGAGCGTCGGTCTCCAAAACCGAAGGTTGGGGGTTCGAGGCCCTCCGCCCCTGCCACCGAATCTGGTGCAGGGCACCGAAAGTAAAAATACAATGTCTAATCAATCCGTGCAGACCGTCAGCACGTCGAATGACAAGATTAAGGTTGCGTTGGCCATTGCCGCTGCAATCGCAGGTGTGGTCGGGTTTTATTACCTGTCGGACAAACCAGCTCTGGTACGCGCAGGCGCACTTGTAGCTGGTTTGGCTTTTGCCGTTCTGCTCTTGTGGACTTCGTCGACTGGCCGTGATTTCCTCAATTTCGCTCAAGAAGCCGTTCGCGAAACGAAAAAGGTCGTATGGCCTACGCGCCGCGAAGCAACCCAGATCACTGGCATCGTGTTTGCCTTTGTACTGGTGATGGCCTTGTTCCTGTGGGGCACTGATAAGACGCTGGAATTCCTGTTATACGATCTCATTCTGGGCATACGAAAATAATGAGCGAAAATGTGCAAGATGACGTGCAAGGCGAAGCGCCTGCACAAGAAGCTGGCGCAGCGCCAATCAGCGTACCAGTAAGCAATAAGCGCTGGTACGTTGTTCATGCGTATTCCGGTATGGAAAAAAGCGTGCAACGCGCGCTGACCGAGCGCGTCGAACGCGCCGGCATGCAAGACCAGTTTGGCCAGATCCTGGTGCCGACTGAAGAAGTCATCGAAGTGAAAAACGGTCAAAAGTCCGTTACTGAACGTCGTTTCTTCCCAGGTTATGTGCTGGTAGAAATGGAAATGACCGACGAAACCTGGCACCTGGTGAAAAACACCAGCAAGGTCACTGGCTTCATCGGCGGCAAATCGAACAAGCCGACCCCGATTCCTGCCCGCGAGATCGACAAGATCATGCAGCAGATGCAAGAAGGCGTCGAAAAGCCACGGCCAAAAGTGCTGTACGAAGTGGGCGAACAAGTCCGCATCAAGGATGGCCCGTTCACCGACTTCAACGGCAACGTCGAGGAAGTCAACTACGAGAAATCGAAAGTGCGTGTCTCGGTCACCATCTTCGGCCGTGCAACACCCGTCGAACTCGAATTCGGCCAGGTCGAAAAAGTATAAGCAGCACCGTTCGCCAGAACGGGCGACGGTGTAAAAACCTGACACATCTGGCAAAAGAGGAGCCCCGTCATGCGATGCTGCATCACGGGGCGCTACTACTCAATCCAAGACAGGAGCCATCATGGCAAAGAAAATCATTGGTTTTATCAAGCTGCAAGTGCCAGCTGGTAAAGCAAACCCATCCCCACCGATTGGTCCAGCTCTGGGTCAGCGCGGTCTGAACATCATGGAATTCTGCAAAGCGTTCAACGCGCAGACCCAAGGTATGGAACCAGGCATGCCGATCCCGGTCGTGATCACTGCGTTCGCTGACAAGTCCTTCACCTTCGTGATGAAGACCCCACCAGCAACCTTCCTGATCAAAAAGCACTCGGGCGTGACCAAAGGTTCGCCGAAGCCACACACCGACAAAGTCGGCAAGCTGACCCGTGCTCAAGCTGAAGAAATCGCTAAATTGAAAACCCCTGATCTGACCGCTGCCGACCTGGATGCTGCTGTACGCACCATCGCTGGTTCCGCACGTTCGATGGGCATCACGGTGGAAGGTCTGTAATCATGGCAAAACTGTCCAAACGCGCACAAGCTATCAAAGCTAAAGTCGATAGCACCAAGTCCTACGGTTTCGACAACGCTGTCGCTCTGATCAAAGAACTGGCAACCGCCAAGTTCAATGAATCGATCGACGTGTCGGTACAACTGGGTGTGGATCCGAAGAAATCGGACCAGGTCGTTCGCGGTTCCGTCGTGCTGCCAGCTGGCACCGGCAAAACCGTTCGCGTCGCTGTGTTCGCTTCGGGCGACAAAGCAGAAGCCGCTAAAGCAGCTGGCGCCGACGTCGTTGGTATGGAAGACCTGGCCGAGCGCGTCAAAGCCGGCGACATGCCTTTCGATATCGTCATCGCTTCGCCAGACACCATGCGTATCGTTGGTACCCTGGGTCAGATCCTGGGCCCACGCGGCCTGATGCCTAACCCGAAAGTTGGCACCGTTACCCCTGACGTCGCTACCGCCGTGAAAAACGCCAAAGCTGGTCAGGTTCAGTACCGTACCGACAAAGCCGGTATCATCCACGCAACGATCGGCCGCAAGTCGTTCAGCGATGCAGATCTGAAGAGCAACCTGGTTGCCCTGATCGACGCCCTGAACAAAGCCAAGCCAGCATCGAGCAAAGGTGTTTACCTGCGCAAGGTTTCGCTGTCGTCGACCATGGGCGCTGGCGTCCGTGTTGACCAGGCTACCCTGGCAGCTTAAGTAACAAATTTAGTCGCTGAGCTGAACAGCTCGGCGCAGTTCTTTGGGATGGCTGCCGTGCAAGCGGCAGCCGCAATCAAAGACCGTTGGGCCAGGCGCAGCAGGCAGGCGCCCGGTTAATTGAGTGGTTTCACCCAACGCAGATGGTGTTCCCGATCAAGTTTTGCAGTCCATTGGACTCCTAACCTCGGACGCCGTTGTTCGAACCGATGACAGGCAATTACGCTCGTCATCATTTAAGGAGATTGACCGTGGGTCTCAATCTGAATGACAAAAAGGCCGTCGTCGCCGAAGTTTCCGCAAAAGTAGCAACTGCGCAAACCATCGTCGTGGCCGAGTATCGTGGCATCCAGGTTGCTCACTTGACGCAACTCCGTGCCAAAGCGCGCGCTCAAGGCGTGTACCTGCGAGTGTTGAAAAACACCCTCGCTCGTCGCGCAGTGGAAGGCACGCAATTTGCCGCCCTGGCAGACAGCATGACCGGTCCCCTGATCTACTCGATCTCGGACGATGCCGTTGCAGCAGCTAAAGTCATCGCTGACTTCGCTAAAACCAACGACAAGCTGGTCATCACTGCCGGTAACTACGCAGGCAAGCAGCTGGATAAAGCTGCTGTTGCCGCGTTGGCGAGCATTCCTAGCCGTGAAGTCCTCATCTCGCAGCTGTTGGGCGTTATGCTGGCTCCGGTATCGGGCTTCGCACGTGGTCTGGCTGCTCTGGCAGCGAAAAAATCCGAAGGTGCTCCTGCTGCTGAAGTTGCAGCAGAAGAAGCTCCTGCAGCAGCTTAATCAGCTGATGCATCCCGGCCTCGCGGCCGGGGCGGGTTTTTTTCAAGTAGCTATCTGATGTATTAAACGAATCAAAATTATTGGAGTTTCAAATGGCAATTAGCAAAGACGACATCCTGAACGCAGTGAGCGAAATGTCCGTAATGGACCTGAACGAACTGGTCAAAGCTTTCGAAGAAAAATTCGGCGTTTCGGCCGCAGCAATGGCAGCTCCAGCAGCTGGCGGCGCAGCAGCTGGCGCGGCTGTTGAAGAACAGACCGAGTTCAAC
>JBEVNE010000410.1:0-7283 GCA_040508275.1 Duganella sp. | reverse complement strand
GTCGGCATCGGTACGCGAGCCCAGCGAGAACTCGCCCTTGACGTTTTTCTTGAGGAAATCCAGGTCGCCTTTGAGGTCCTTGGACAAGGCAAAGTATTCCTGCTTCAGGTACTCAACGCTGTAGGCCAGCACGCGGCCCGTGCGTTTGTCGAGCAGGGCGCCGCCGATGTCGGCGCGTGGATCTTCCGCCACCACCGAGGTCTTGCCGCTGGCAACGTCCTGGGCCAGCAGCGCCGAGGTATTGCGGTTGCGCGAATCGGCCCAGTACAGGGTTTTGCCATCGACGGTAAAGCCGAGCGGCGCGGTGGTCAGCACATCGTCCAGGCCCACTTCTGTCATGGGTTTGCTGTCGTCAATCTTGCCATCGGTGATACGGAAATAGTTGACGCCACCACCAGCCGCCGGCTTTTGCGCCAGGCGCAGCTTCAGCTGTTCGTCGGCGACAAAGCTGCCGTAGCCTTCGTTCTTTTGCACCAGCGTCAGCTTGCCGGTTTTCAGGTCCAGGCTGTGCACATCGTGCCAGCGCGGATCGCGGTTGTTCAGACCGATCAGGATGCGGTCCTTGACCTTGCTGCTGATATTGACGATCTGCACGCGGGTTTTCTCGAACGGCGTGTAATTGGTCTGCTTGCCACTGACCACGTCAACGCCGTACAGCAGGAAGTTTTCATCGCCGCCCTTGTCCTGGATGAACAGCACGGTGCTGGAATCGGGCGACCAGAAGTTGCTGCGGATAGGCCGCGTTTTTTCGTCGGTCAGCGGCTTGGCCTTGGACAGATCGCTGGCGGGGGCCACCCACACGTTGAGCACGCCGTCGCGCGGTGCAATCCATGACAGCCACTTGCCGTCCGGGCTGATGTTGGCGCCGGTCTTGGTGGGGTTGCCGAAAATTTTGCTGCGTTCAATCAGCGGGATATCCGCAGCGGCAGCGGCAGACTGAGCGTACGTCGGCAGAATGCTGGCAAGGAGTAAGGCGGGCAGGGCATAGCGGAGCATGAATACCTCATCTGGGTGGCGGAAAAATCAAGCATAGCAAGTTTATATTTACATGGCGACAGTAACTGAAAGAAACTTTGCATAACTTTCATGCGATTGCTTGCCCTTGTGGCAGATCTGCGACGGGGCACAGCGGACGGCAGGGCGAACGCGCGATATGCGGTTGCTGCGTTGCAAAATACGAAGACTGCATGAACCTATTTTGTTGCGCTGCATTAATAAAATAGTTACCATGGGTTGCAGGGCGCTGCCAATAGCTGCGCCACTTCAGCACCAGCGTCTTCGTCCCCGACCTCGACCAAGAACGGCGGTGCATGCAAAGCCCGGCGAGCTCGATTTGCCGGCTTGTCTGCGGCTCGCTGCTCTCCATCGATGGCACGACCGCCTTGAACCAGATCGCCGCAAGCGCGCGCACGGAGAAGGTTATGAGAATTCAGGATTTTAAAATTGGCACCCGGCTGGGCTGGTGCTTTGCTATCGTGCTGCTGATGATGGCGCTGCAATCGGTCATTTCGGTCAAGCAAATTACCGGCATCGGCGAGCGCAGCGAGCAGATGGTGCATGAAGACATGGTCAAGGCCGACGCCGTGGCGGTGATCGACGCCACCACCCGTGCCAATGCGCGCTACACGATGGAGTTGTTCATGGCGCCGGACCAGGCCTACGCCGACGGCGTACGCGCCAAGATCGAGGCCAACAAGCAGACCATTACCGACGCCGTGGAAAAACTCGATCAACTGATCTCGCGCCCCGAGGGCAAGGCCTTGCTGGCTCAGTTCAAGATTGACCGCAAAAAATATGTGCAGGCGTTTTCCCAGGTCAGCACGTTGCTGGCGCAAGGCCAGCGCGAGCAGGCCAGCAGCGCCCTCATGAACACCACGCTGCCGGCGCTGGACGCGCTGCAAGCCACCATTACCGGCCTGTCCAAGCTGCAAAAAGACCTCAGCCGCAGCGCCATGGAAGACATTGCCGAGCGCATCAGTTCAACGCGCCTGAGCACCATCCTGTTGTGCCTGGTCGCGCTGGTATTCGGCTCGGCCGGCGCCTGGTGGATTACCCGTTCCGTCACCGTGCCGATTGGCCACGCGGTAGACCTGGCCGAAGCAGTAGCGGCAGGCGATTTGCGCAGCCGCAGCTATGAGCCGACGCGCGATGAAACCGGACAATTGCTGCAGGCGCTGCACGGCATGAACGACAGCCTGCAGCAGATTGTCAGCCAGGTGCGCAACGGCACCAACACGATCGCTTCGGCCTCGACCGAAATTGCGCTGGGCAACCAGGATTTGTCGGCCCGCACCGAACAGCAAGCCAGCGTGCTGGAAGAAACCGCCTCGTCGATGGAGGAGCTGACCTCGACCGTGCGCCACAATGCCGACAACGCCCAGCAGGCGCGCCAGAAAGCGCAGGAAGCATCGACCGTGGCGGCCAGGGGCGGCGAAGTGGTGGCCAGCGTGGTGGAAACCATGCGCGCCATTCAGGTCTCGTCGGGCAAGGTGACGGACATTATCAGCGTGATCGACGGCATCGCCTTCCAGACCAACATCCTGGCGCTCAATGCGGCAGTGGAAGCGGCGCGCGCCGGTGAACAAGGGCGCGGCTTTGCCGTGGTAGCGACCGAAGTGCGCAACCTGGCGCAGCGCTCGGCCGCAGCGGCCAAGGAAATCACCGGCTTGATCAACGCTTCGGTGCAACAGGTGGGCAATGGCAGCCAACTGGTGGAGCAGGCCGGCCAGACCATGGCCGACGTGGTCGGCAGCATCCGCAGCGTGACCACCATCATGGCCGACATTGCCGCCGCCAGCGCCGAGCAGGGCCAGGGCATCGAGCAGATCAACCAGGCCGTCACCGAGATGGACACCGTGACCCAGCAGAACGCCGCACTGGTCGAACAGGCCGCCGCCGCTGCCGAATCGATGCAGGACCAGGCGCGCGCACTGGCCGCCCTGGTCAGCACTTTCCAGCTCGATGGCGACGGCGCGCAGCCTGCCCGCAGCGCAGCGCGCCCGCCAGCAGCAAGCCAACAGGTCCGGGCGCTGCTGGCCTGATGTGGCGCGGTTGATGCACAACGGCGTAGAGTATCGCCTGCGCCGTTTGCATCATGCCCGCTGGCTGAATGCCATCGCCATCAGCGCCATCAGCGCAAGCGCCCGGCGCGCTGCAACGTGGCGCCGATGCGGGCGATTTCTGTTTCGCCCTGTACCAGTGCCGCCTGGCTGGTGTGCACCGAGTAGCTGCCCATGATCAGATCGTGCGGATGCTTGACGGCTGACCCGAGCACGAACGAGGTGTTACCCCTGGCCACCATGTCGATGGCTTGCGCCGATTCCTCAAACACTACCAGCTCGCCGGCCTGGGCCCGTACGCCGCCGTCCAGTTGTCCGGCACTGAGCGCCAGCCAGGCGACGTTGTGGCCGGTGGGCGGTTCATAACGCCAGCGTTCGCCGTCGCCCAGGTGGACAGCCACATAGGTCATATCGGACGGCGCCGGAATCGGGCTCTGCAGTGCGCCATAGCGGCCCAGCAGCACGCGCACCGGGCCCTGCTGCGGAATTTGTGCAGGCTCGATATACATGCTGTGCGGGGCGGCATTTTCCAGCGCTGCCGGCAGCGCCACCCACAGCTGGAAGCCGAGCATCGGCGCATCGCCCACAGGCGCGCCCGTATGCCACACGCCGTTACCGGCTTGCATCCATTCGACACTGCCGGCCGGCAGTTCGCCAGCCTCGCCGGTCGAGTCTTCGTAGGCCAGCGCGCCTTCGATCAGGTAGGTCAGCGTGGCAATGCCGGAATGCGGATGCATGCCGAAATTCGGCCGGCTGGTCATCTGTTTGGTGCTGAACAGGTCGAGAAACACAAACGGTTTCAACTGATGGCCGAGGTCGCCGGGGCTGGCGAGCCGGGTGATCGGGCCGTGGCGGCTGCCGCGCGTGCGATGCACGATGGCGCGGCCGCCGGCGCCGGGGACTGCCGACGGTAATGTATTCATGGTGTGCTTCCTTTGTCTGTGCCCGCTGTGCGGAGAGGCGGGATCAGTGAACACAATAAGGGTCCGGTGATTGCTTTACTAGACGGTATAATTGGATTTGACTCATCCAAAATTGGTGTGAATGCCGCCATGCTCGATCTGAACGATATCGCCCTGTTCATCCAGGTGGTGCGCTGCGGCAGTTTTGCCGGGGCCGCGCGCCGGCTCGCCATACCGCCCAACACCGTCAGCCGCCGCATTCAGCAACTCGAGCAGCAACTCGGGGCCAGGCTGCTGCTGCGCTCCACCCGCAAGCTCACGCTGACCAGCGCCGGCCAGGCGTTTCATCAGCGCTGCGCCGCTGCAGTCGATGAGCTGGCCGAGGCGGGTCAGGCCAGCATGATCGGTAGCGATGAGCCGAGTGGCCTGATGCGCGTGGCGGTGCCGGCCGATTTTTTCGATTTTTTCCCTGCTGCCTGGGTGGCCGAGTTCATGGAGCGCTATCCCAGGATGCGGCTCGACTTTGTTCTTAGCGACGCCAAGGCCGACCTGATCGCCGAGCAGATCGACGTGGCCTTGCGTGGCGGCCAACCGCAGGAACTCGGTTACGTCAGCCGTGAAATTCTGGCCGCCAGCAGCAACAGCCTGGTCGCCAGTCCTGACTACCTTGCCGCCCATGGCACGCCGCACACCTTGCACGACTTGCCGGGCCATCGCGCCATCAGCGTGGCGCACCCGAGCGGCATGGCCAACTGGCGCCTGGTCGGGCCAGAGGGCGCGCTGATGCAGGAGCAGCAGGTGCAGGAGCAGCAGGTGCAGGTGCCGTGCCGGTTCAGCGCCAACACGGCGCAGGCCCAGCGCCAGGCGACTCTGGCTGGACTGGGCGTGGCCTTGCTGCCGGCAGCGGTGGTGGCGCGCGATCTGCACGCCGGCCGGCTGGTGCGGGTGTTGCCGCTGTATCGTAGCACCGGCTTTGGCTTGCATGCGCTGTATCCCACGCGGCAGCACTTGCCGCCGGTGGTGTCGGCGTTCATCGACCTGGTGCGGGACAAGCTCAATCAGGCGCTGGCGCCTTAGCTGGCAAACTGCACGGCTGGCAGCGCTGGGCGGGGGCGCCGGCTGAGCGGGGACGGCCTGGCCTTGGGGACAACGCCGGTCCGCTGGCCATGCTCGACAGTGGCAGCCGGCGCGGCCACCAACTGGAACACGCTGACCGCCTGCGCCAGCGTGGTGGCCTGGTCCTGCATGGCCCCAGCGGCGGCGGCAGCCTGTTCGACCAGCGCCGCATTTTGCTGCGTAACCTGGTCCATCTGCGTGATGGCATCGTTGACCTGCTCGATGCCGGCGCGCTGCTCGCTGCTGGCGGCGGCAATGTCGCTGATGATGTGATTGACGCGCTGCACGCTGTCCACCACTTCCTGCATGGTGGCGCCGGCACGGTCCACCAGTTTGCTGCCCAGTTCCACCTGGTTGACGGAGTCGTCGATCAGCGCCTTGATTTCCTTGGCGGCGCTGGCCGAACGCTGGGCCAGATTGCGCACCTCGGTGGCGACCACGGCAAAGCCGCGCCCCTGTTCACCGGCGCGCGCCGCTTCTACTGCCGCGTTGAGCGCCAGGATGTTGGTCTGGAAGGCGATGCCGTCGATCACGCCGATGATGTCGACAATTTTATGGGCCGAGGCGTTGATCGAACCCATGGTCGTCACCACTTCCGAGACCATGGCGCCACCGCGCACTGCCACGCTCGAGGCAGAACTGGCCAGTTCACGGGCCTGCTGGGCGCTGTCGGCATTTTGCTTGACCGTTGCCGTCAGTTCTTCCATCGACGAGGCGGTTTCTTCGAGCGAGCTGGCTTGCTGCTCGGTGCGCGACGACAGGTCCATATTGCCGGCAGAAATCTCGGCCGAGGCCGTCGCAATGGTATCGGTGCCGCTGCGTACTTCCTGCACGATGCGTACCAGCGAGGCATTCATGTCACTCAAGGCCTGCATCAGCTCACCGGTTTCATCCTTGCTGGTGACCTCGACCTTGCTGCTGAGGTCGCCCTGCGCCACGCGCTGGGCCAGCGCCACCGCCCGTTGCAGCGGCGCGGTGATGTTTTTGGTCAGCAGCAGCGCCAGGATGGCGGCAATGACCGCCGCCGCCACACCGCCGCCGATCATGATGATGTCGGTACGGGTGCGCTGCTCGGCCACACCGAGCGAGCGCTGCTGCAGCAAGTCCTGCTCCATCTTGTTGATCTGCCCCAGCGTGACGCGCATGCTGTCCATCGCCGACTTGCCTTTGCCCGACTGCTCCATTGCCACTACCTCAGCCATCGCCTCCGCTTGCCCGGCGCCGCTGCGGCGCAGCGCAATGGCCGGCTCGACAGCATCAGCCAGCCATTTTTGCTGAGCCGTCGCCAGGCTTTGCAGGCGCTGCTGTTGTACCGGATTGTCGCTGGTGAGCTCGCGCAGCCTGGTCATATGGGCGGCGAAGGCGGTTTTACCGGCGTGGTAGGGTTCCAGCGAAGCATCGTTACCGGTCAGCGAATAGCCGCGCTGGCCGGTTTCCATATTGATCAGGCTTTCCTGCAGGCTGGCGGCCTCGCCGAGCACCTGGTAGGTGTGCACGTTGACATCGTTGGCCTGGCCGAGCCGGCTGAAATTGACCTCGGCCAGTACCACCAGCGCCACCAGCATGGCAACAATGACCCCGAACGCCAGGTACAGACGAACGCCGATTTTGAGATTGGATAAGCGCATGGGTATCTCCTCGGAGAGAAAAAAAGTAAAAGTTTTGGGTGGAACTTTGAAGCGGATGCACGATCAAACATGGGCAATGATCGTTCGCGCATAGTTTCAAAAGAAATCACAATAATTTCCCTGTGGATATATTCTATGTCTTATTTTTCAGAAGCCGCGCACGATAGGAAAGGCAGGCTGGCGTGAGCGCCATGACCGAAACCATGCTTCAGCAGGTGTTATTGCGTGGCGAGGACGGCCGGCACCAGTTCAAGCGCGATGCCACCAATGCTGACGGCGTTGCGGCTGAGCTCTCGGCATTTGCTAACAGCGGTGGTGGACACGTGTTCATCGGCGTGGCCGACGATGGCCGTATCGTGGGACTGGACGGATGTGCTGTCCGCCGTCTGAACCAGTTGCTCAGCAACGCTGCAAGCCAGCATGTTCGCCCACCGATTCACCCCCTGACTGAAAATGTCCAGACCGCGCAGGGCATCGTTGTGGTGGTGACGGTACCAACGCAGTTTGCCTTGCTGAATACGCAAGCGTAAAATTTCGCCCGAAGCGTTTTCTGAGGTCACCCCCGAAGTCACCCCTGA
>JBEVNE010000352.1:0-3877 GCA_040508275.1 Duganella sp. | reverse complement strand
CCACGAGGCCGACTGCACCAGCCAGCCGCCCAGCGTCGGGCCCACCAGCGGGCCGATCAAGCCGGGTAGCGTCACGAAGCTCATCGCCGCCAGGAACTCCTGGCGCGGGACGACACGCAAGACCGCCAGCCGCCCGACCGGCAGCAGCATCGAGCCGCCGACGCCTTGCAGCACGCGCGCCGTCACCAGCTCGTTCAGCGATCGCGAGAGCGCGCAGGCCAGCGAACCGAGCGTGAAGAGCACGATGGCCGTGAAGAACACGCGCCGCGTGCCGAAGCGATCGGCGATCCAGCCCGAGGCCGGGATCAGCATCGCCATCGTCAACGCATAGGCCACGATCACCGATTGCATGCGCAGCGGGCTCTCGCCCAGGCTGGCAGCCATCGCCGGCAGCGCCGTGTTGATGATGGTCGCGTCCAGCGTCTGCATGAAGAAGCCGACCGCGACCAGCCAGAGCAGGCTCTTGCGGGTGGTGATCTCAACCGATGGCATGGCAGCGACAGGCAGCAAAAAGCCGCCCGGAGGCGGCTTTCTTGAACAGCGCGAATCGGCGCAAAAGGTTCAGGCCGAGAAGCTCGAGCCGCACCCGCAGGTGCTGGTGGCGTTCGGGTTCTTGATGACGAACTGGGCGCCTTCAAGGTCGTCCTTGTAGTCGATTTCCGCGCCCACCAGGTACTGGTAGCTCATCGCGTCGATCAGCAGGGAGACACCATTTTTGGTCATGGTGGTGTCGTCTTCGTTCGTGATTTCATCGAAGGTGAAACCGTACTGGAAACCGGAGCAGCCGCCGCCCTGCACGAACACGCGCAGTTTCAGGTCGGGATTGCCTTCTTCTTCGATCAGTTGGGCGACTTTTTCGGCAGCACTATCGGTAAACACGATAGGCATTGGAATCACATCCAGGCTTTCAGCGACAGCATTCATTTGAGACTCCTACAGTAAACATTTATTGGTCATTATAGACCCACACCGGTTTTCCTGCTCCACCTGCCTGACATTTGCAGGTGGATGTGCACAATCAAGGCAGCAGGGCGATTTGTTTCAGGCCCGTGGTTTCTTCCAGGCCAAACATCAGATTCATGCACTGCACGGCCTGGCCCGAGGCGCCCTTGACCAGGTTGTCCTGCACCACCAGCACAATCACGGTATCGCCATGGCGATGCAGCGCCAGGCGCAGCATGTTGGAGCCGCGCGTGGAACGGGTTTCAGGATGCGAGCCAAATGGCATCACGTCGACGAAGGCGCTGTCTTTGTATTGCTGCTCAAACAACTCTTGCAAGGCTTCATTGCTGACGTCCTGCTTCAGGCGCGCATACAGCGTCGAGTGCATGCCACGGATCATCGGCACCAGGTGCGGCGTGAAGATCAGGCTAACCTTGTCGCTGGTGAACTTTTGCAGTTGGGCCGCCGTTTCCGGCGTATGGCGGTGACCAGCCACGCCGTAGGCCTTGAAGTTGTCGCTCGACTCCGAGAACAGCGTGCCGATTTCGGCCTTGCGGCCGGCGCCCGACACACCCGACTTGCAGTCGGCGATCAGTGAACCCGCATCGACCAGGCCGGCTTTCAGCAGCGGGTAGTAGCCCAGCTGCATGGTGGTCGGGTAGCAACCGGGGTTGGCCACCAGGCGTGCCGCAGCAATCGCTTCGCGGTTCAGCTCGGCCAGGCCGTAGGCGGCTTCTTCCAGCAGTTCCGGACAGGTGTGGTCGATCTTGTACCACTTCTCGAACACGGCCTTGTCCTGGATGCGGAAGTCGGCCGCCAGGTCGATCACCTTGACGCCAGCCTTGAGCAGCTCGGGCGCCTGCGCCATGGCCACACCGTGCGGGGTGGCGAAGAACACCACGTCGCACTGGCTCAGGTCAGCCTTGTCGGGCGACGAAAACGCGATATCGACGCTGCCGCGCAGCGAAGGGAACATATCGGCAACCGGCAAGCCATCTTCCTTGCGCGACGTAATTGCCGTCAGCTGCACATCGGGGTGGACTGCCAACAGTCGCAGCAATTCCACGCCGGTGTATCCGGTGCCGCCGACGATGCCAACTTTGATCATGTTCTTTCCTTGAGAAGTGGTGAGTGGGAAATAGGAGAAATGGGCGCCATTTTATCAGGCATGCGCAACAGGCGTATGACCTGTGCCCGATAACGCAAAAAGCAAAAAAGCCGCCCGACCCAGGGTCGGCGGCTTTTTGTACAGCATGCAGGCAAGCCCGCACGCTGGAAAGCGTGAAAATTAACGCTTCGAGAATTGTTTTGCGCGACGTGCTTTGCGCAGACCAACTTTTTTACGCTCAACTTCACGTGCATCGCGGGTAACGAAGCCGGCGCGTGCCAGATCGCCCTTCAGGCCTGCATCGTAGTCGATCAATGCGCGGGTGATGCCGTGACGCACAGCACCTGCCTGGCCGGACTCGCCGCCGCCGTGAACGTTGACTTTGATGTCAAAACGTTCGACGTTGCCGGTCAGTTCCAGTGGTTGACGAATAACCATCAGGCCGGTTTCGCGCGAGAAGTACTCAGCAGCTGGCTTGCCGTTAACGATGATTTGGCCAGTGCCAACTTTGATGAACACACGAGCTACTGCACTCTTGCGACGGCCGGTGCCGTAATTGTAGTTACCGATCATGTCAGTTCCTTAGATTTCGAGTGCTTTAGGTTGCTGGGCAGCGTGCGGGTGCGAACCTTCGGCGTACACTTTCAGCTTCTTGATCATGGCGTAGCCCAGTGGGCCTTTTGGCAGCATGCCCTTGACAGCTTTTTCCAGAGCACGGCCTGGGAAACGCTGTTGCATTTTCAGGAAGTTGGTCTCGTAGATGCCGCCTGGGTAGCCCGAGTGACGGTAGTAGGTCTTCTCGGTGGCTTTGGTGCCGGTCACGCGCAGTTTGCCTGCGTTGATGATGACGATGAAATCGCCGGTATCGACGTGAGGAGTAAATTCTGGCTTGTGTTTGCCGCGCAGTCGGAGTGCCACTTCGCTGGCAACACGTCCGAGGACTTTGTCCGTCGCGTCAATCACGAACCAATCGCGCTGGACTTCGTGGCCCTTAGCGGAAAAAGTTTTCATGTTGACTTCCTAAAAATTAAAACACGCTCAAATGGTGGTTCCGCCATGGTTTCAGCGGACTCGGCCTTCTTATTGTCTTTCCTGAGCGAACGGAAAGCCGACAAGTATAAGCGGCAAGCACAGACCGCGTCAAGCGGCTTGTGGCCTGCAAGCGCCGGAAACACGGCACTGGCGCGCTCCATTAGAATATGGACAAAGTTTTGTACACGCTCACTACACGGAGAACGCAATGGAATGCAAAGTCAGCTGGAACGGCCCGTCGGGCATGAGTTTTTTGGCCCAGACCGGTTCCGGCCACCTGGTCACGATGGACGGCGCGCCTGAAGGCGGCGGCCACAACCTGGCGCCGCGCCCGATGGAAATGGTGTTGCTGGGCACCGGCGGCTGCACTGCCTATGATGTCGTGCTGATCCTGAAAAAAGGCCGCGCTGACATCCGCGGCTGCGAATGCACGCTACAGGCCGAACGCGCCGAGACCGGGCCGAAAGTATTCACCAAGATCAATTTCCACTTCGTTGTCACTGGCAAGGATCTGAAGCCGGAAGTGGTCGAGCGGGCAATCAAGCTGTCGCACGACAAATACTGCTCGGCCTCGATCATGCTCGGCAAAACCGCCGACATTACCCATTCGTTTGAGATCGTCGAAGCATAACCAGCCCAAGACAGCTACATACGCGGCCGCCTCAGACGTAATACGCCGTCGAGGTCATCACCTTCCCCATCGCCGCCATCGCCGCCCTTACCGGCGCAGGCACCTCGGCGGCGCCCAGCGCCTGGGCGGCGGCGCCGTGTTCGATTTCATCGATGCGCATCTGG
>JBEVNE010000380.1:0-7203 GCA_040508275.1 Duganella sp. | reverse complement strand
TCCATGAAACGCAGCGCAAAATCGGATTCGCCTTCGGGCGCCACTGCGCAGGCCACATCGGCCTGGCGATAGCGGGTTTTGGCCGACAGCGCGCGCGGCGCCGGCGCGTGGCCGGCCACCCAGCTGGCCTGGTCGGCGCGCAGCGTGGATGACAGCAGCCACGGATGGTCGTGGCCCTGCACGATGTACAGCGTATTCTCCGCCACATCCTTGCGCGCCACGTACCAGGCGTCGCTGCTGCCATCGGGATTCTTGTAAGCTTTCAAGCCACCGACGCCGATGCCCTTGCGCTGGCCCAGCGTGTAGAACGACAGCCCCACGTGCTCGCCGACCACCTTGCCGTCGTCGGTTTTCATGGGGCCCGGCTTGTACGACAGGTAGCGGTTGAGGAACTCGCGGAATGGCCGCTCGCCGATGAAGCAGATGCCGGTCGAATCCTTTTTTGCGGCGTTGGGCAGGCCCAGTTTTTCGGCGATCTGGCGCACTTCGGTCTTGGGGATTTCGCCGAGCGGGAACAGGGTGCGCGACAACTGCGCCTGGTTCAGGCGGTGCAGGAAATAGCTCTGGTCCTTGGTGTGATCGACCGCCTTGAGCAGTTCGAACTGCGCGCCGTTCTGGCGCACGCGCGCATAGTGGCCGGTGGCGATCAGGTCCGCGCCCAGGTGCATGGCGTGGTCGAGAAAAGCCTTGAACTTGATTTCGGCATTGCACAGCACATCGGGATTGGGCGTGCGGCCGGCCTGATATTCGCGCAGGAAGTCGGCGAACACGCGGTCCTTGTATTCGGCGGCGAAATTGACTGCCTCGATGTCCACGCCGATCACGTCGGCCACGCTGGCCGCGTCAATCCAGTCCTGGCGCGTGGAGCAGTATTCGGAATCGTCGTCGTCTTCCCAGTTTTTCATGAACAGGCCGACCACGTCGTAGCCCTGCTCCTTGAGCATCCACGCCGCGACCGAGGAATCGACCCCGCCCGACATTCCGATGACGACTTTTTTCTTGCTCATTGCTTTACTTCCTATCCATTCGCAGTGCTGACCGCCTCGCGGAACACGGAGGCATGGGTCTGTATCAGTTCAAGCGGGGCGCGCACGCCGGCCAGGTATTCGTCCACGCATTGCAGCACGGTGGGGCTGCGGTGACGCTCGGCGCAGGCGGCCAGTTCGTCGCGCGTGAGCCACATGGTGCGCAGAATGCCTTCGTCGAGCGGACGGTCGTGCTGCTTGCCCGGCACCCCGCAAAAGGTAAAGCGCAGGTAGGTGACTTCCTCGCCGGTGCGGTTGGAGGTGTAGCGCGACATATACATGCCCACCAGCGCGGTCGGCGTGAAATCGTAGGCGGTTTCCTCCAGCGTTTCCCGGACCACGGCGTCCTGCAGCGATTCGTACGGGTCCAGATGGCCGGCAGGCTGGTTGATGCGGATGCCGTCGCTGGTCTCTTCTTCGATCAGCAGGAACTTGCCATCTTTTTCGACGATGGCGGCAACAGTCACAGAGGGTTTCCAGATACGCGGCATGAGTCATCCTTGAAAAGAGCCGACATTTTAGCCTGTTCCGCCGTTTCAAGCCGAAAGCGCCAGCGCTAAAACATCGGTTTGCTTTGAACAAACGCAACGTTTGCACGGATAAACCACAGCACGCCACGACTTTTGCGCAAAAAACCGTGTTAGATTGTCTGGTCAGTTTATTAATCATTGGGGGAAACACCATGAGAATAGGCGTACCGGCCGAAATGCGGCCGGGGGAGACACGGGTGGCGGCAACGCCTGAAACCGTCAAAAAGTTGTCTGCAAAGCATCATGTTCTGGTGCAGGCCGGGGCCGGCCTGGCCGCCTCGGTCACCGATGAGGCCTATGTGGCTGCTGGCGCGCAGATCGTCGACGCGGCCCAGGCTTTCGGCGCCGAAGTCGTGCTCAAGGTGCGTGCGCCGGACCACGCCGAACTGGCGCAGCTCGCTCCGGGCGCGGTGCTGATCGGCATGCTCAACCCGTTTGACGCCGCCAACAACGCCGCCATGGCCAGCGCCGGTGTGCGTGCGTTTGCACTGGAAGCGGTGCCGCGCATCACGCGGGCGCAGTCGATGGACGTGCTGTCGTCGCAGGCCAATATCGCCGGCTACAAGGCTGTCATGATCGCCGCCAACACCTACCAGCGCTTCATGCCGATGCTGATGACGGCGGCCGGTACGGTCAAGGCGGCGCGCGTGCTGATCATGGGCGTGGGCGTGGCCGGTCTGCAGGCGATTGCCACTGCCAAGCGCCTGGGGGCGGTGATCGAGGCGTCCGACGTGCGTCCACCGGTCAAGGAGCAGGTCGAGTCGCTGGGCGCCAAATTCATCGACGTGCCGTATCTCACCGACGAAGAGCGCGACATCGCCAAGGGCGCCGGCGGCTATGCACGGCCGATGCCGCCCGACTGGATGGCGCGCCAGGCGGCGCTGGTGCACGAACGCGCCAAACTGGCCGACATCGTCATTACCACCGCGCTGATTCCCGGGCGGCCGGCGCCGGTGCTGATCAGTGAAGAAACCGTCAAGGCCATGAAGCCCGGCTCCGTCATCGTCGACCTGGCGGTGGCGCAGGGCGGCAACTGCCCGCTGTCGGAGCCGAACAAAACGGTGGTCAAACACGGCGTGCACATCGTCGGCGAACCCGACCTGGCCACGCTGGTGGCGGCCGACGCTTCGGCGCTGTATGCGCGCAATGTGCTCGATTTTCTCAGGCTGATCATCGACAAGGATGAGCAACTGAACATCGACCGCGAGGACGAAATCATCAAGGCTACGCTGCTGTGCGCAGACGGCCAGTTGCTGAGAACCTGAGGGGGAGCGCCATGGAAGTGAGCCACACCATCATCAACCTGATTATCTTCGTGCTGGCCATTTATGTCGGCTACCACGTGGTCTGGACCGTGACGCCGGCGCTGCATACGCCGCTGATGGCGGTTACCAATGCGGTGTCAGCCATCGTCATCGTCGGCGCCATGCTGGCCGCCGCGCTCACCGATGGGCTGGTCGGACAGATTGCCGGCACCGTCGCCGTCACGCTGGCGGCGGTCAACGTGGTAGGCGGCTTTCTGGTCACGCAGCGCATGCTCGAGATGTTCCGCAAGAAGGAACCCAAGGCCAAAAAGCCGGGAGATGCAGCATGAACTTCATCACCATGAACCTGGTCACCATGCTCTACCTGGTCGCCTCGGTGTGCTTTATCCAGGCGCTCAAGGGCCTGTCGTCGCCGGCCACGGCGCGCGCCGGCAACGCTTTCGGCATGAGCGGCATGGCCATTGCGTTTGTCACCACGGTGGCGCTGATTCTGAAGCTGCGCGCCGAGGCAACTGCTGCCGGCACGGGCGCCGGCATGGGCTTGCCGCTGGTGCTGCTGGGCGTGGTGGCCGGCGGCGCCATCGGCGCGCTGCTGGCCAAAAAGGTCGAGATGACCAAGATGCCCGAACTGGTGGCCGCCATGCACTCGCTGATCGGCCTGGCCGCCGTGTGCATCGCGGTGGCGGCGGTGTCCGAGCCGCACGCGTTCGGCATTGCCGCTGCCGGTGAGCCGCTGCCGCTGGGGAATCGCATCGAACTGTTCATCGGCACCTTTGTCGGCGCGATCACGTTTTCCGGCTCGGTGATCGCGTTTGGCAAGCTGTCGGGCAAATACAAATTTCGCCTGTTCCAGGGCGCACCCGTGATTTTCGCCGGCCAGCATGTGCTCAACCTGGTGCTGGCGCTGATCATGCTGGGGCTGGGGCTGGCGTTCTGCCTGGCCGAAGGGACAGCGCCGGCGTGGGCGCCGTTCCTGGTCATGACGGCCATCGCCTTTGTGCTCGGTGTGCTGATCATCATCCCCATCGGCGGCGCCGACATGCCGGTGGTGGTGTCGATGCTCAACTCGTATTCGGGCTGGGCGGCGGCCGGCATCGGCTTTTCGCTCAACAACGCCATGCTGATCATCGCCGGTTCGCTGGTCGGTTCCTCGGGCGCCATCCTGTCCTACATCATGTGCAAGGCCATGAACCGCTCGTTCTTCAACGTGATTCTGGGCGGTTTTGGTGGTGCAGCGGAGGCTGGCGCCGGTGGTGCAGGCGGCGCCCAGGTGCAGCGCCCGGTCAAATCCGGCTCGGCCGATGATGCCGCCTTCATCATGGCCAACGCCGAAAGCGTGATCATCGTGCCCGGCTACGGCCTGGCCGTGGCGCGCGCCCAGCATGCGCTGAAAGAACTGGTGGAAAAGCTCACCCACAAGGGCGTGACTGTGAAATACGCCATCCACCCGGTAGCGGGGCGCATGCCCGGGCATATGAACGTGCTGCTGGCCGAAGCCGAGGTACCGTATGACCAGGTGTTCGAGATGGAAGACATCAACGGCGAATTCGGCCAGGCCGACGTGGCCCTGATCCTGGGCGCCAACGATGTCGTCAACCCGGCTGCCAAAACACCGGGCTCACCGATTGCCGGCATGCCGATTCTCGAGGCGTATAAAGCCAAGAGCATCATCGTCAACAAGCGTTCGATGGCCTCGGGTTATGCCGGGCTCGATAACGAGTTGTTTTATCAGGCCAATACCATGATGGTGTTTGGCGATGCGAAAAAAGTGATTGAGGCGATGGTGAAGGCGGTGGAGTAATCAGCTGTCATCGGCGCCCATACATCATCAACTCCGCCAGCACGCTGCGCGCCGGCGTGACCACGTCGATGGCGGCCAACGACAGGCCCAGCAGCGCTTGCGCGGGCGAGCTGCTGGCGAAGATGCGCGCCATGGTGTCGGTCAGGCGCACGGTGGTGCTGCGGTCCTGTTCGCGGGCGGCGGCAAACTGCGCCAGCATGGTGGACGTGGCGCCCTGGGCCAGCAGCCGCGCCAGTACCGTGACGTCGCGCAGGCCCAGGTTCAGGCCCTGGCCGGCCACCGGGTGCAGGGTTTGCGCGGCATTGCCGATGGCGACCGTGCGCGTGGTGCCGGTGAGGCCGGCCGGGTCGGCATTCAGGCCCAGCGGAAAACCGAGCCGTGGCGATGCCTGCACAAAGCGCCCCACGCGCTCACCGAACGCGGCGCCCAGCTGCGCCAGGAATGCCTGCTCATCAAGCGCCAGCAGGGCCTTGGCGCGTTCGGGGCGCACGCACCATACCATCGAATATTCGTCGCCCTGCGGCAGCAGGGCCAGCGGACCTTCGTCGGTAAAGCGCTCGAAGGCGCGGTGGGGCAGCGGGCGACTGCTGCGCACCTGGGCAATGATGGCGGTCTGCTGGTAGTCGCGGCGCAGGCTGCGGTTTTGCTGTTCGTTGAACAAGCCGCCTTCGGCCTGCACCACGATGGCGGCGCGCAGCGAACGGGCGTCGCCGGTGGCGGCGCCGTTGGACTCCGCTGTAATGGTCAACACCACCTCGCCATCGTGTTCGTCGAGTGCCGCCACGCGCGCCGGGCGCTGCATGGCAATGCCGGCGGCTGCGCACACGCGACCGAGCACCCGGACGATGTCGCCATAGCGCGTGACGTAGCCGAGCGCCGGCACCTGCTGTTCATCGCTGGTGATCAGGCTGCGGCCAAACTGGCCGCGCCGTGATACATGAATCTCGTGGATCGCCGTGCCCTCGATGGGCCAGGCGCCAAGGTCTTCCAGGATTTGCCGGCTGCCCCAGGACAGCGCCAGCGAACGTGGATCATGGCTGGCCTGCTCCAGCGTTTTGGCGTCGATCAGCGCAATGCGGCTGGCGTCCATGCCACGTTTGACCAGCAGGGCGGCCAGCGCCATGCCGGCCGGGCCGGCGCCGCAGATCGCCACATCATAAGAAAGGGAGTCGGAGTCGAAGTCGGAATGGGTCATTGCATCAGTTTTTCTATCTCGGCCACGCTCTTCGGCGCGGCGGCGCTCAGGATGGTGTGGCCATGCGGGGTAACCAGTACATCGTCTTCGATGCGGATGCCGGTATTCCAGTAGATGTCCGGTACGCCGGCGGCGGGGCGCACGTAGATGCCCGGTTCCACCGTCAGCACCATGCCGGCTTGCAGCGCGCGCGAGGGTTTGCCCTCGGCGTGGATATCACGGTACTGGCCGACGTCGTGCACGTCCATGCCCAGCCAGTGGCCGGTGCCGTGCATGTAGAACTGCCGGTGGCGCTGCTCGGCAATGGCGTCGGCCACGCTGCCACAAGTATTTTTGTCGAGCAGTCCCAGCTCCAGCATGCCTTCGGTGAGCACGCGCACGGCGGCCTCGTGGATCGCCGAATACGGCTGGCCTGGCGCAACCGCCGCCAGCGCCGCCGCTTGCGCGGCCAGCACCAGTTCATACAGCTGCCGCTGCGGCGTCGTGAAGCGGCCGTTGACGGGGAAGGTGCGGGTAATGTCGGAAGCATAGCCATCGAGCTCGCAGCCGGCGTCGATCAGCACCAGGTCGCCATCGCGGGTAACGGCGTTGTTGGCGCTGTAGTGCAGCACGCAGGCGTTGGCGCCGCTGGCGACGATGGACGGGTAGGCTGGCGCCTGGGCGCCGTGCAGGCGGAATTCGTACAGCAGTTCCGCTTCCAGCGCGTATTCGGGCAAGCCGGCGCCGCTGCGCGCCATGGCGCGCATGGCGCGTACGTGCGCCAATGCCGAAATGCCGGCGGCGCGGCCCATGGTGGCCTGTTCGCTGTCGTCCTTGAGCAGGCGCATGGCGTCGAGCAGCGGCAGCAGCTCGGCCTTTTTGATCTGCTTGCGGCGCCGCTTGCTGCCGCTCCCCAGCAGGGTGGCCATTTTTTTGTCGAAGTCGTCGATGGCGTACGCCTCGTCGAAGCCGAACGCCGCGCAGGCGGCTTCGGGACCATAGCGAAAGCCGTCCCATATTTCGTGCTCAGGATCTTTATTGCGGCAGAACAGGATGCTGCGCGCTAGCGCATCGCCGTGGGCGGCCAGCAGCACCAGTGTGCTCTCCGGCTCGGCAAAGCCGCTCAGGTAGTAAAAATAGCTGTCGTGCCGGTACGGGTAGGGGCTGTCGCTGTTGCGCATCACCTCGGGCGCCGTGGTCAGCACTGCCACCGTGCCTGGCGGCAGTTGCGCCAGCAGCCGTGCGCGGCGTGCAGCAAATGGCTGCACTGCAGAATCCACTGCACGACTCACTGCACGCCCTTGCCGGCCGGCGCCATGGCGGCGCGCGGCGCGTTGAGCAGTTCGAGCTGCTGTACGGTGCCGAGGTTATGCCATTCGCCTTCGTAGACTTCGCCGCCGACCTGCTT
>JBEVNE010000354.1:0-7172 GCA_040508275.1 Duganella sp. | reverse complement strand
GCGGTCCAGTCGTCGAATCGCATTTGCAGTTTCCAGTCATCGAGCCGTTCGCCCTCGAAGCCTGCGGCATCGAGCATCTGCAACCACTCGGACGGCCGGTAGTCGCGCACGTGCGAGCCGTCGCGCAGCAGTTCCACTGACTGCAAAGTGGTGTCGTGCAAGGACGATTCGGGCGCCGTGATGTCGATCACGACGAACACGCCGCGCCGACGTGCTGCACCTGAGTGCGGCCGAGCGCAGCTATCTGTTAAGCCTGGCGGAACGGCTCGATCCGCAGGCCGCGGAGTCGGGTCAGGAAGCGCAGCCGTTGCAGGCGATGGTGGGCGCCATCGATGCACCGGCCTATGTGCTGGACCGGCAGTGGGATGCGTTGGCCTGGAACGCGCATGCGCTGGCGCTGTTCGGCGGCTGGCTAGATGTTGCAGCGCAGGCGCCGGTGCGGCCCAACCTGCTGCGCTTCATGTTCCGCAGCGCTGCCGCGCGCGGTCTGATCGTCGACTGGAGCGAGCGCGCCGGCCGCCTGGTGGCGGAGTTCCGCGCCGACATCGGCAAGCACGCGCTCGATCCCGCCATCGCCAGCCTGATCGCCGAGCTGTCGCAGGGCAGCCCTGAATTCCAGGCGCTGTGGACGTTGCAGGATGTGGTCGGCCGCGACGGCGGCCTGCGCCGCTTCCAGCATCCTGCCATGGGCGAACTGGGCTTTACGCAAGTCACCACCCACCTGGCCAAACGGCATGATCTCAAGCTGGTGATGTTGTTGCCGTAGGGGGATACAGGCTGTGACCGCCAGTTGCAGGGAACTTAAATTACGGAAGGCGGTCCAACTTGGCAGACGGCGTATCATGGCAGATGTTCTATGATTGTTCTACGATTTGCGGGAGGATATATGCAATATTTTGACCTGCCTGATTTGCTGCAGTTGTACCGTAGCGGTGGCGTCAGGGCGCTGAGCGTGGCAGAGGTTGGCGAAAAATACCAGATACACATCACAACCGCACAGGGCAGCGGCACTTTGCGCGATGGGTGCTATGAAGGCAGCATTGAGTTTGCCACCTCCGAGCATGCTGCTGCTTACCTCCTTGAACAAGGTTTGCAAGATGCCAGCCAGCCGTCGTTTCAGGAGCATGATAATTGGGTGCGTCGCAAGGTTCAGGCATCCCTTGATGGTTTGCGCAGTGGCCGCAACGCGGTCTATTCGGAGGAGGAATGGGCTGACATTCAACGGGCAAGAAAAGCTAAGCTTGGTGTGTGATGAAGCGCCTCGTCCGCAGCGCGACCTATCGCCAGGATCTGGACGACATCGAAAGCTATATTGCGCGCCGGGCACCTTTGGCAGCTGCCAAGCTCGTGGATCATATCGATAAACAATTTACTCAATTGACTGATACGAACTTTCCTCGCCGACCAGGACGCGTGGGAGGTACTTCTGAACTGGTGGTCCATAAAAACTACATTATCATCTTTATAGAAACTGCAATGGACATCACGGCGCTCAACGTGGTGCATGCCCGCCGCCGTTATCCCTGATACTGGCAGCAGTACTGTGTTTATCCTCCGCAAACCCCTTATCAACTTGCTATAATCAGGACCGACCACGCCCCGCGCGGTCCTGGCTCCGGACGTCGCCATGAGGACGTTTCCAGTGGCCCTTTCAGCAGGGCCAGCGCAGCAAGGAGCATCCTCTGTCTTCCGTTCTCTCTCCCGCCATCTCGCGCCAGGAAAATCTGCACAGCATCTACGCCATGCTGCTTGCCGTGATGATGTTTTCGTTCATGGATACCACCATGAAGGTGCTTTCCGCCACTTATCCGGCCACCCAGGTGACTGCCTTGCGGGCGCTCAGTTCGCTGCCGCTGCTGTGCGCCTACATCTGGTATCGCGGTGCGTTTCGCGGCATGTTGCGGGTGCGCTGGTCCATGCATATTTTCCGCGCCGTGCTCGGCATTGCCATGCTCACCACCTTTGCTTACGGCCTGAAGTCCTTGTCGCTGGCGGAAGCGTATTCGATTTTCTTCATTGCGCCGGCGCTGATCACCATGTTGTCGGTGTTCGTGCTCAGGGAGCGCGTGGTGGCCGGGCAGTGGGTAGCCATCGTGGTCGGACTGCTGGGTGTGCTGGTGGTGTTGCGGCCCGAAGGCAGCGGCTTTCTCACCCTGGGCGGACTTGCCGTTCTGGCCGCCGCTGCCTGCTACGCGGTGTCGGCGATCACGGCGCGGCTGCTGGCGCGCACCGACAGTACCGAATCGATGATGTTCTGGCTGCTGACGCTGATGTCCATCGGCGGCGTGGCGCTGGCCTGGCCCGTGTGGGTGCCGGTGCGCGCAGCCGATGGCTGGGTGTTGCTGGCGCTGGCGCTGTCGGGATTTTTCGGCCAGCTTGCCATTACCAAGGCGTTTAGTACGGGCAAGGCATCGATCGTGGCGCCGTTCGAGTACACGGCGCTGGCCTGGGGCGTGGCGATCGACTGGCTGTTGTGGCAGGCGCTGCCGGACGGCTACACCTTGCTGGGCGCGGGGATTATCATTGCCAGCGGCATTTACCTGGTGCGGCGCGAGGCCGTGCACAAGGAGTCCGAACATCCCTGAGCGGCAGGCAACCAAGCTCGGGCAACTTGGATATAATCATCCCATGTTAAAACAACGTACCATCAAAGAACTGGTCCGCACCACCGGTGTCGGTTTGCATTCCGGCCGCAAGGTCGAACTGACGCTGCGCCCGGCTGCGGCGGATACCGGCATCGTGTTCCGCCGCGTCGATCTGTCGCCCATGGTGGAGTTTCCCTCGAGCGCGATGGCGGTCGGCGACACCCGTATGGCCTCGGTACTGGTCAAGGACGGCGCCCGCGTGTCCACGGTCGAACACCTGATGTCGGCATGCGCCGGTCTCGGTATCGACAACCTTTACATCGAGGTGAGCGCCGAAGAAATCCCCATCATGGATGGTTCGGCGTCGTCGTTCGTATTTCTTTTGCAACAGGCTGGCGTGCAGGAGCAGCCAGCGGCGAAAAAATTCATCCGCGTGCTAAAACCCGTGGAAATTCGCGAAGGCACGGGCGACAAGGAAAAATGGGCGCGCCTGGTGCCGCACGATGGCTACAAGCTCGATTTTTTCATCGAATTCAATCACCCGGCCGTCGATGGCACCCAGCAGCGCGCCATGGTCGATTTTGGCGACGTGTCGTATGTGCACGACGTGGCGCGTGCGCGCACCTTCGGGTTCATGCAGGACGTGGAAATGTTGCGCGGCATCGGCCTGGCGCGCGGCGGCTCGCTGGAAAACGCCATCGTCATGGATGAGTACCGTATTCTGAACTCGGACGGCCTGCGCTACGACGACGAGTTTGTTCGCCACAAGATTCTCGACGCCATTGGCGACCTGTACCTGGTCGGTCATCCGCTGATCGCCAGCTACGAGGCGCACAAGTCGGGCCATGCGCTCAACAACCAGCTGCTGCTGGAGTTGCTCAAGCATCCCGATGCTTATGAAATCGTCACCTTCGACAAGGTCGAGGCGGCGCCGCAATCGTATGCGCGGCAGCTGGCCAATGAGTGGGCGTTGACCTGAGCCTGTTCGACGCGCGCTAGTCCGGCTCGACGTCGGCAGCATTACGCCGCCGCGCCACCATCGCTTTCAGGGCGGCAATCAGCGTGGCGTTCTGCGGCGACTGTTCCAGCGTATTGCCAAGGTCGTCAAAGGCCGTCACCGCCGCAGCGGGCAGCGACAGCGCCCGCATCTGTTCCTTGATCTCGGCTGCCTTGGTCATCTGCACCTTGAGCCGCGTGCCTGTCACCTGCCAGCCGCGCTTTGCCAGTACTTCCTGTAATTTAGGTAATTGCTGCTTGAGCTTGGCGGCCAGCGCCGCGTTGGGGACCGACAGCACCAGCTGGCCGTCTTCAAACGCCAGGATTTCGCAATAGCGGAACATGGCGGGCAGGGCGGCGGCACAATCTTTTTGCAGCGAGGCCATGCGCTCGATAGCGGGCAGCAAGGTGGCCATCTTGTCATCGCGGCGCAGGAAATCGGTGGCCACCACGGCCGTGCGGCGCTTGATCGACAGGTTGGAAGAATTAAATCGCATAGCGCGCAACATAGCACAGTGCAGCTTTCGCTGTCATCGAACAGTCCTCGAATGCTCTTGTTATTGCAGGTAAAATAGATTGATTTAGTGACATTGTTCACCTTCAGACTATTGTTATCCAGACCAAAGCCCCAATGTAGCCCCGGACGCGTGATAAAATCATGGTCTTTTGCCCTGGTCGAACTCCGTGTGGTAAGGCGTTTTCCACCTACAGAGCTTTTTTAACGGCGTTTTTTCAAGAATTCAAGCATGTCATTACTGACCAAGATTTTCGGTAGCCGCAACCAGCGGCTGCTCAAGCAATACCAAAAAACGGTACGCGAGATCAATGCCCTCGAGCCGGCGATGGAAAAACTGTCGGACGCCGAGCTGCAAGCCATGACGCCAGCCTTCAAGGATCGCCTTGCCAAAGGTGAAACGCTCGATGACATCCTGCCGGAAGCCTTTGCCGTCTGCCGCGAGGCCAGCAAGCGCGTGTTCAAGATGCGCCACTTCGACGTGCAGATGCTGGGCGGCATGGTGCTGCACCACGGTAAAATCGCCGAAATGGGCACCGGCGAGGGTAAAACCCTGACCGGTACGCTGCCAGCCTACCTCAATGCGCTGTCCGGCAAGGGCGTGCACATCGTTACCGTCAATGATTACCTGGCCCAGCGCGACGCCGACACCATGTCCAAGCTGTACGGCTGGCTCGGTCTGAGCACCGGCATCAACCTGTCGCAGATGGACCATGGCACCAAGCAGCAGGCTTACGCGTCCGATATCACCTACGGCACCAACAATGAATTCGGCTTCGACTACCTGCGCGACAATATGGTGTTCGACGTCAAGGACCGCGTGCAGCGCGAACTCAATTTTGGTATCGTCGATGAAGTCGACTCGATCCTGATCGATGAAGCGCGTACGCCGCTGATCATCTCGGGCCAGGCCGAAAATCATACCGATCTGTATCACAAGATCAACCAGATCCCGCCGCAGCTGACCTTGCAGGTTGGCGAAGAAACCTCGGACGGCAAGGGCAAGATCGAAGTGCCCGGCGACTACACCAAGGATGAAAAAGGCCACCAGGTATTGCTGACCGAAGCCGGCCACGAAAAAGCCGAAGCCATCTTGACCCAGATGGGCTTGCTGGCCGAAGGCGCTTCGCTCTACGATTCCGCCAACATCACGCTGGTGCACCACCTGTACGCCGCGCTGCGTGCGCATGCGCTGTACTTCAAGGATCAGCACTACGTGGTGCAGAACAACGAAGTCGTGATCGTTGACGAATTCACCGGCCGCCTGATGACCGGCCGCCGCTGGTCCGATGGCCTGCACCAGGCCGTGGAAGCCAAGGAAGGCGTGAAGATCCAGAACGAGAACCAGACGCTGGCCTCGATCACGTTCCAGAACTACTTCCGCATGTACAGCAAGCTGGCCGGCATGACCGGTACCGCTGATACCGAAGCCTACGAGTTCCAGGAAATTTACGGCCTGGAAACCGTGGTCGTGCCGCCGAACCGCCCATCGCAGCGCAAGGACCGCCAGGACCAGGTGTACAAGTCGGCCCAGGAAAAATACAACGCCATGATGCTGGAAATCCGCGAGTGCTATGACCGCGGCCAACCGGTGCTGGTGGGTACCACCTCGATTGAAAACTCGGAGCTGATCTCCAACCTGCTGAACGACGCCAAGCTGCCGCACCAGGTGCTCAACGCCAAGCAGCACGCCCGCGAGGCAGAAATCATCGCCCAGGCCGGTAGCCCGAAAGCCATCACCATCGCTACCAACATGGCCGGTCGCGGTACCGACATCGTGTTGGGCGGTAACGTTGAAAAGCAGATCCAGTTCATCGAAGCCAATCCCGACCTGTCCGACGCCGACAAGACCGCACAAGCGCAAAAACTGCGCGACGGCTGGAAAGCGCTGCATGAGGAAGTCGTGGCAGCAGGCGGCTTGCATATCGTCGGCACCGAGCGTCACGAATCGCGCCGGGTTGACAATCAACTGCGCGGTCGCGCCGCACGCCAGGGCGACCCCGGCATGTCGCGCTTCTTCCTCTCGCTCGACGACCCGTTGCTGCGCATTTTTGCGGGCGACCGCATGCGTGCCGTGATGGAACGCCTGAAAATGCCGGAAGGCGAACCGATCGAAGCGGGCATCGTGTCGCGCTCGATCGAAACGGCGCAGCGCAAGGTGGAAGCACGCAACTTCGACATCCGCAAGCAATTGCTGGAATACGATGACGTTGCCAATGACCAGCGCAAGGTGATTTACCAGCAGCGTAACGAGCTGCTCGAAGCCACCGACATCGCCGAAATGATCGACTCGCTGCGCCACGGCGCCTTTACCGACCTGGTGCGCGAATACGTGCCTGCCGAATCGGTGGAAGAGCAGTGGAACGTCAAGGGCCTGGAAGCCGCACTGGCGGCGGAATGGCAAATCGATGTGCCGCTGACCGCCTTGCTGGCGTCCGAGCAAAACATCACCGACGAAGACATCCTGGAACGCGTGCTGGCTGCTGCCGATGCGCACTATCAGGCCAAGATCGACATCGTCGGCCGCGAATCGTTTGCCGGTTTCGAGCGCAACGTCATGCTGCAAAGCGTGGACAGCCACTGGCGTGAACACCTGGCTGCGCTCGATCACCTGCGCCAGGGTATTCACTTGCGCGGCTATGCGCAAAAGAATCCGAAGCAGGAATACAAGCGCGAAGCCTTCGCACTGTTTGGCCAGATGCTCGACATGATCAAGAACGAAGTGGTCAAACTGATCATGACGGTACGCATCCAGTCGCGCGAAGAGATCGACGCCGCCGAGGCAGAAATGCAGCGTTCGCACGTGGAAAACCTGAACTTCCAGCACGCTGATTTCGATCCGAACGCGGCGCCGGAAGACTTGCTGGCGCCAGCACCGGCCAAAAACTTTGCCGGCCTGCCACCGGAGCTGCAGAACCTCAGCGCCGAGCAGTTGATGGAGCTGGGCCTCAAGGTGGGCCGCAACGACCCTTGCCCATGTGGCAGCGGTAAAAAGTTCAAGGCGTGCCACGGCCGCCTGGCCTAAGCGCAAGCAGCCTGCCTGAAAAACCGCCATTGCCGCAACAGCGGCAATGGCG
>JBEVNE010000317.1:0-6642 GCA_040508275.1 Duganella sp. | reverse complement strand
TTTGTTCACTTTGTGGGTGAAGTTCTCGTCAGGCGAGTTCGGGAAGATGCGACCACCGCCGCGCCACAGTGGCGACGACGACATACCAGCACGTGCACGGCCGGTACCTTTTTGGCGCCATGGCTTCTTGGTCGTGTGGTGGACTTCTTCACGGTCTTTTTGTTTACGGTTGCCGCTGCGAGCATTGGCTTGGTAAGCAACGACGATCTGGTGGATCAGGGCTTCGTTGTAGTCACGGCCGAAAACAGCATCGGCAGCAGCAACGTTAGAGGCGGCTTGACCTTGAGCATTCAAGAGCTTGAGTTCCATCGTTTAAGCTCCCTTCTTTGCTTTAACTTTGACAGCAGGCGAAACCACAACCTGGCCGTTTTTGGCGCCAGGGATCGCACCTTTGACCAGCAGCAGCTGGCGGTCGGCGTCGATACGGGCGATTTCGAGGTTCTGCACGGTGGTGGTGACGTCACCCATGTGACCGGTCATGCGTTTACCAGGGAATACGCGGCCTGGATCTTGCGCCATACCGATCGAGCCTGGTACGTTGTGCGAACGCGAGTTACCGTGGGTTTGACGACCCGAAGCAAAGTTGTGACGCTTGATGGTACCGGCGTAGCCTTTACCGATCGAAACACCTTGAACGTCGATTTTTTGACCGACTTCGAACAGGGAAGCAGCGATAACTTCGCCAGCTTTCAGTTCTGCAGCTTTGGCTGCGTCGATGCGGAACTCTTTCAGCAGAGTACCAGCTTCAACACCAGCTTTGGCGTGGTGACCAGCAACAGCTTTCGTTACGCGGGAAGCGCGACGTTGACCGAATGCGACCTGAACTGCAGTGTAACCATCAGTTTCAGGAGTTTTGATTTGTGCAACACGGTTGTTCGATACGTCAACCACGGTGACTGGGATCGAATCCCCGTCATCGGTGAAGATGCGCATCATACCAACCTTGCGACCGAGGAGGCCAAGGCTCATTTTTTCTCCAATTCCCACCTACGATTGGGCGGGGATATGTTGAACTACAAAATAAGTACAGATCAATAAAAAGATGAATCCATACCGAAGCCGGCTAGTGTAGCGTGAAAAGACCCTTGACGCAACAACTTAGTACGAGGTATGTCAGGTTTTTATGGCACTGTGGCGGCAATCTTCGCAGCTCGCTGCAAAGCCAGGCGCCATGCGGGTTGTGGCGCACCGCTGCGCGACATCAAACATGGCGCCGGTGTGGCCGCTAGCATGAAATGTCGCAGGCGCCCGCCTGCCCATCGCCACCAAGGAGATCCCATGCGCCCCACAATTGTCGCCGCGCCGCTGCTGCTGGCCACCCTGCTCGCCGCCACCGCCCCCTGCGCCCAGGCCGGCGCCGGCGCCACCACCCGCATCAGCGGCGTCACGCTCGGCGTGATCGACCTGACGCCGCAGGATGGCGCCAGCGCCGGCTTTACCTTCGATACCTTCAGCAGCCGGCTGATCGCCTACACCGATGCCCGCAACAGCGGCGGCAGCATGGAAAGCGTCACCATCACGCCGTTGCCACTAAGCGCCGGCACGGCGCACACGGCAACTGCGTCAGCCACGGCCGATGCCGCCACCTCGGGCGCCATCGGCGACGTCAGCGCCTACGTCACCACCGGCGCCGGCCTGGGTCAGGGCAACCTGGTCAGCGCCGACAGCGAACAGCGGCTCTGGCTGACGCTGGCGCCGCACACGCTGCTGACCATCTCGGGCAATGTGCTGACCGAAGCGCAGCGCACGCTGGGTGCGGGCGAAGGCTACCGGGTGTTTACCTGGGCATCGGTCGATATCACCGACCGTGACGTCATCACCAGCACCACGCTGACGCGCGAAAGCCCGCTGATCTGGGGCGAGGCGACCACCCTCGCCCGCAACAGCGAGTACTTCATGCTGGCTTACGCCAACCCTGGCGCCGCCAGCATGCAGGTCGGGCTGAATTTTCTGGCTTATGCCGACATTGCCGTCACAGCCGTACCGGAACCGTCTACTTACCTGATGCTGCTGGGCGGCTTGCTGCTGACCGGTGCTGCAGCCTTCAAGCGCGGGCGACGTGAATACGCGCCTTGATATGTTTGAGGTGAGCGACAATGGTAAATGTCATCACAATCAGCAGCGACCATGAGCTCCATTCGCTGACATGCACCACTGACCAGGCACCAAGCTGGTTGGGATAACGCCATACGCCCCAGAACGTGCTGATGTTTTCTCCCAGCCAGAAAAAAAAAGCCGATCAGCACGAACGACAGCAGCAATGGCATGTGGCGATCGCGATCCAGCGATCGGAACACCACCATGGTGCGCGCGTACAATCCCGGCGCGCAGGCCGCCAGGTACCAACGGTAATCGCCGATGTAGTGGTGGGTAAAGAAGTTGGCGTAGATGAGCAGCGCAATCAGCGCGCCCATCCAGTACGGCGGATGATGACGGATACGCAGGTCGAACAGGCGCCAGGCCTGCAAGATGTAACTGCCGACGGCAGCATACATAAGGCCTGAAAACAGCGGCACACCCCATACCTTGGTGTAGGCAAAATCGGGATAGCTCCACGAAGCAATGGCGCTCGATACCTTGAACACTTCCAACGCAAAGCCGACCACGTGAAATAGGCAAACAGCCTTTAGCTCATCCCAGGTTTCCAGCTTGCTCCACACCATGCCCGATCCGTTGAGCAGGTGGGCGTCAAGGGCATTGATGATGCGACAATGCTAACGCCCGCCTGCAATACTGTAAACCCGAGATCAGTAGAACGCGTAGTTGGCGCTGAGCGTGAAGTAACGACCCTGGTTGTTATGCAAACCAGGGTTGTAACCTTCCAGTGGCACCGCCGCCGTGCTCACGCCATAGCGTGGGTCATAAGGCGCCTTCTTGTCGAACAGATTCTGGATATTCAGGCTCAACGTCAAGTTCTTGACGCCGGTATAGGTATAGCCAAGACCCACCGTAGTCCAGCTCGACACACCACATTTCGGATAGTAGTCTTCATACAAAGGAATCGTGGTGTTGCGATCAGGCGCCGCATCGGTCGGTTTGGCCGTACCCCAATGGCAGAACGGCTGTGCATAAGTTTGCTCGCCGTCGAAGCGACGCAGCAGCGAGACCGGCCCGACATAACGTACCGAAGCGCTAACGCCGTGATCACCGGAAGTCCACGAACTGGTCAGCGTGGTTTTCCACTTTGGTACATCGATGGCACTACCCTGCGACCAATCGGAATAGCCGGGCACGCTGCCAGCAAAGTTACGCTGCTCATCGCTGCTATTGAGAGCAATCGAATAATACGAGGTATAGCTGGTGCTCAGCTTGTTGGTCACGGCGCCCCACTGGCCCAGCCGCAGGCGATGACGCAGTTCCAGATCGACGCCGCGCACTTCCGTCGCGCCACGGTTGATCCACGGCGTGCGCACCATCAGCAGCGGACCGGTGCCGGGAATGGCAACGCCAGCGGCATTGGTGACGAAGTTGATTGGGTTGGTGTCGCGCACGACGTTGCCGGGGTTGCTGTCTTCGTTCCTCAGTGCGTCATCCGCGGTACCGAGTACCACCTCGCCGGTTTTGCGGACGCGCCAGATATCGATGACCGCTTCAAAATCGCTGGTCGGCGAGAACACCAGGCCGTAGGAACGGCTGGTCGACTTTTCCGGCACCAGGTCGGGGTTGGCGCCGCCAGTGCCGGCCACCGATTTGTTGCAGTCGACTTCAGTGGCGCCCGGCCTCGGCGTTTCCTGGTCGTTGCCGCAGCGCTTGGGATCCCACAGGTTGTTGAGGAAGAATTGCGCGCCGCCCGGCGTCACCTGGGTCAGGCCCGGTGCGCGGAAGCCCTTGGAATAGGTGCCGCGAACCGCCACCGTTTCGGCCACGGTCCATTTGGCGCCGACCTTGGGCACGAAGTTGGTCTTGATGCCCGGGTATTTGTCAGCCCGGCCGGCAAAGTCCATTTCAAAGTTTTTCAGCCACGGCGTACGCAACTCGACAAATGCCGACTTGACGTCACGCTCGCCATTAATGATGGTGTTGGCCAGGCCGTAGATCTGACCGGCAGCCAGCGCCGCATCGGGTCTGAGATCGATTTTTTCACGGCGCAATTCCACGCCCAGCGCCAAGCCGGCAGCGCCGCCAGGCAAGCTGCCAAACTCGGTATTGGCGCGCGCATCCCATTGCAGGATGGAGGCGCGGTCGTCGCTGGTGGTGGTGCGCGTGAGCGTCGGGTCGGCAGACAGCTGCGCCAGCGAGGTGCCGGTATTGAGCTTGCGCAGCGTCGGCAGATACAGGCGACCGAAGTAGGTGTCTTCCTTGCGCGATTCGTTCCACAACAAACCGGTGTTCCAGTTCCAGCTGCGCCACTGGCCTTCCAGTCCGGCGAGCGCGCGGTAGCCGGTATTGATGGTCTGGGTGCCGCTGTCGGCATTTTCAAAACGGTAGCCGACCGAGGCCCGCGCGTTCGGGAACGGGTTGTCCGGATGGCCGATTTCCAGAATCGCCTGGAACGGATCGCCAACGCTGGATGAAGTGAAGTTGGTTACGGCACTCTGGCCTATGGTGATCGGGCTGGAGGTGTAGTCGCGCCGCGTGCGGCTATATGCCAGCTCGACAAAAGCGCGAGTGTCGGCGCCCAGCTTGATGGTGCCGCGGCTGAGTAGATTGGCATCCTTGCCGGCGCTCTGCGCTTCCAGGTTGCGCGGCGAATCGTAGTTACAGAAAGTGCGGCCAATGAAAACGCTGGTGCGCGCCAGCCCCATCGCCGTAGTGCCGACCAGTTGCTCGGAAGGGTCGCAATCGGTGCGGGTGACCAGCCGCGTGGCGGCGTTGGCCTGCGAAACGCCAAAGTTGCGCGAGCCTGGCGCACTCTCGCGGTAGAACGACGCGTGGCGCGAGATCGTGCTGCCGTAGGAGGTGGCATAGCGGCCGTTGAGCAGCGCATATTGGTCAAACTGGATATCCGTGGCATCGCGCCGTAACACGCGGTCGCGCTTGGAGACGTCGGCGGCGACAAACACGTTGTAGCCATCGTCGTCAATGTCGCCCTTGCCCCAGAACACGTTCAAACCACGTTTGCCGAAGTTGTTGTCATCGTTCGCGCCTGCGCGTGCGCCGATCTGCAAGCCTTGGTAATTGGTCTTGGTAATGAAGTTGATCACCCCGCCGATCGCATCGGAACCGTAGACGGCAGAGGCGCCATCCTTGAGAATTTCCACCCGTTCGATTGCCGACAGCGGAATGCTGTTCAAATCGTACAGCGTCGAGTTGCCGTCGTTGGGATCGGCATAGGCGGACGGCGTCATGCGACGGCCATTCAACAGGATCAGCGTCGAGGTCGACGACAGTCCGCGCAGCGAAGCGGTGGCGGCGCCACGCGAGAAGCCGCCATCGAGCGTGTCGATATTGTTGTCGCTGCCCATGGCGGGCACCGTAAACATCAGTTCGGCCACAGTGGCAGCGCCGGTGTTCTTGATGTCCTCGGCAGTGATGACCTGGACCGGCGACGTCCCTTCCTTGCCGACCCGCTTCAGGTTGGAACCGGTAATGTAAACTGTTTCGATCGGTGCATTACCAAGCTGTTGTGCCTGTAGCGCCGGTGCATAAGCCAGCACAATCGCAACTGCCAGAATGCGTTTGGGTGTGTTCAGTCTGTTATTCATTGCTACCCCTGGTGATTTTTTTTATGGTGATCCTGATTCCTCGTTCGAGAAACAGGCCCACTTCAAATTTCCCATAGCCGGGGCCGCATGTGAAGAAATAATAATAATTAAGCTAAATCATTTATGTTATATCGTATGCACTGTTGTGCGATCGCAACGGTGTAGCGCGCCCCATACCACAGGCACAAAAAAACCGGGCGTGCTCGCGATAACGAGCAGGCCCGGTCTTTCGGGTCGGCGAATCAATGATCCGCCTGACCAAAACCGATTATTGCAGTTTGATTTCGACGTCTACGCCAGCTGGCAGGTCCAGCTTCATCAGGGCGTCAACGGTTTTGTCGGTTGGGTCGACGATGTCCATCAGGCGCTGGTGGGTACGGATTTCGAACTGGTCGCGCGAGGTTTTGTTCACGTGCGGGGAACGCAGCACGTCAAAACGCTGGATGCGGGTTGGCAGTGGGACTGGGCCTTTGACCACGGCGCCGGTGCGCTTGGCGGTGTCAACGATTTCCAGGGCCGACTGGTCGATCAGCTTGTAGTCGAAAGCTTTCAGGCGGATACGGATTTTTTGATTGGTAACGGACATGATGTTTCCTTGAAAAGAGCGAACTGGCTACTCTGTAGCGCCAGCATTTTTAAAAAGAACGAGGTGTACAACAAGGGGAGGCATGGTATCACACCTTGCCTCCCCTTTGACATCAGCGCTTAAAAATTAGGCGATGATTTTTGCTACCACGCCGGCGCCAACGGTACGGCCGCCTTCACGGATAGCGAAACGCAGACCTTCTTCCATCGCGATCGGGTTGATCAGCTTGACGGTGATCGACACGTTGTCGCCTGGCATAACCATTTCTTTGTCTGCTGGCAGTTCGATCGAACCGGTCACGTCAGTCGTACGGAAGTAGAACTGTGGACGATAGTTGTTGAAGAACGGGGTGTGACGGCCGCCTTCATCTTTCGACAGAACGTAGATCTCGCCGGTGAAGTGGTTGTGCGG
>JBEVNE010000312.1:0-7042 GCA_040508275.1 Duganella sp. | reverse complement strand
GTGCCACGCGCGCCCAGCCATGTTCTTCCGCGTACTGGAAGGTCTTGATGGTGTCCGGCGTGAACCCGAGTCCGACATACGCCTTGTTGTTATAAAACAGCAGCAAGCCCGCTTCGGCCTGGCCGCTCAGCGTCAGCGTGATTTCCGCCTCGTAGGAGCGTTCACCCACGCCGCAGGTCAGCGGCCGGCTGTCGGCCGGCGAGGCGCCGCGCGCGGCCAGTTCCAGCCCTGCGCCTTGCGGCAGGTAGCGGGCGCGCTGCTGTTCATCGGCAGCGGGATCATGAAACGCCCATTGCACGCCCAATCGGCTACGGCTGAAATCATCGGACAAGGCATGGCCTGCCGGCCCGGCCTTGCCGCCTGTCGGTTTGGGCATGGGCCGCGACAAATCGCCGCCACGCGCGCGGAACCAGCCGTCGGCGGTCCATTCGATCGGTTCGAGCAAGGTCTGACGGCCCAGCGTGCGGAAGCCGTTTTCATAGCCGTGGTAAATCATCCACCAGTCGCCGGCCGGCCCTTCGATCAGCGTGGCGTGGCCGCGCGACCACCATGGTTCGTCGGTGCTGAGCGTGCGCACCAGCGGGTTTTGCGGGCAGTGCTCCCACGGGCCGTGGATCGAGGTCGAGCGCGCAGCGATCACCATGTGGCCGGTGACCGGGCCGGCGGTGCCGCCGACCGCCGTCACCAGGTAAAACCATTTGCCGCGCTTGAGCAGCTTGGGGCCTTCCGGCGCAAAGTTTTCCACCACCCAGTCGGCCGGATAGCGCCACGGTTCATAGGCTTTTTCCAGCTGGCCGTCAGTGGCCAGACCGTCGTCGGTCAAGCCAATCTTGCGGATGCCGTTGACGAACAGGTAGCGCTTGCCGTCCTCGCCGACCATGTGGCCGGGATCGATGCAGCCGGCGATCTTCAGATCGACCGGCTCGCTCCACGGGCCTTCGATGTTGTCGGCCCAGATCGCGTAAATCGACCAGGCTGCGCCATCGGGTGCGGCAGGAATGTAGATGAAGTAGCGGCCGTTGTGCTTGCACAGGTCCACCGCCCAGATGGTGCCCAGCGGCTTGCTCAGCGCCGGCGCCAGCGGGCGCCAGTTGACCAGGTCGGTGGAATGCCAGATCACCAGCCCCGGATACGAATAGAACGACGAATACGTGAGGTAGTAGTCGGCGCCATCCTTGAGCACGGTCGGATCGGGATGGTCGCCCGCGATGATCGGGTTCAGGTACATGCCGTTGCCCAGATCGGCCTTGCGCTGGCCTTCCACGCCGCTGCCCCACCTGGGCGCGGGGCGTTGCGGCGGGCAGGCCCTGGCGGCGCTGGCCAGAGCCGGTGCGGCGCCGGCCGACAGCGCGGCGGTACCGGCCAGCAGGGTCTTGAAAGCGTTACGGCGGGCGTCGTTGGTCATCTGGGCCGGTCTCCATTTTGTAAAATTATATGTGACGCCAGCGTAGCTGAAAACGATTTCACAGGCAATGCCCAAATTGACATCGGCGCTGGAATCGCCAATCATGCAGGCCATGTCCAGCCACCGTTTCAGTTTTCGCCCGCGCCCGCCCCTGCCCTCCAGCACCATTGCGCTATGGCTGGCCTGGGTGCTGTTCTGGGCCCTGATGACGGCCACCGCCGTGCAGGAATACCTGCGCGACCTGGGCGCAAGTCCCTGGAAACCGGTGGTGTGGACATTGACCTCGGCGCTGACCGTGACCCTGCTGCTGTATCTGCAACGGCGCCATACGCGCCGCCACGATGGCTTGATCGGTTCGCCGCTGCGCTGGTTCAGGCGCCAGTTGGTCTGGCTGCCCGTGTACTGGATCGCTTTTACCCCGCTGGCCTTCGGCATGCGCTACCTGGTGTACGCGCTGGCCGGCGAGGTCTACACCCACGAAGGCTGGCTCGATACGCTGGTGTATGAAAACGTCAAGATGACGGTATTCTTTTTTGCCGCCGCCACCATCACCTTCGGCATGCTGTCGTATGCCGCCATGCAGAACGAAAAACTGCGGCTGCAACGGGTGCAGGCATCGCTGCAGGAAATGCAGCTGCTGCGCCTCAGTCAGCAGTTGCAGCCGCATTTTCTGTTCAACGCCCTCAACACCATTTCTGCGCTGATGTACAGCGACGTGGCGCGCGCCGACGCCATGCTGATGCAGCTGGCCGACCTGCTGCGCGCCACGCTCGACATCGGCGAGCGCCACCAGGCGCCGTTGGCCACCGAACTGCTGCTGCTGCGCGCCTATGCAGCGCTGATGAGCGAACGCTTTGCCGACCGCGTCAGCGTGGCCTGGGAGATTGACGACAGCCTGCTCGATCATCCGGTACCTGTCATGTGCCTGCAGCCGCTGCTGGAAAACGTCTTCAAGCATACGGTGGAAAAACGCCGCCAGGCCACCGCCATTCGCATCGGCGCGCGCCGCGTGCAGGGCCAATTGCTGCTGTGGGTTGAGGACGATGGCGGCGTACTGGCCGCGCGTGCAGATGGCACAGGTCCAGCCGGTACAGGCATCGGCATACGCAACCTGCGCACGCGGCTGGACAGCGCTTATGGCGCGGCCGCCGGTTTTACACTGACCCAGCTGAAGCCTGCCGGTGTGCGGGCGCAGATAACACTGCCATGCGCATCCTGATCGTCGACGACGAGCGCCCGGCGCGCGACAAGCTGCGCCGCCTGCTGGCGCTGGAGGCGGACGTCAGCGCCATCGATGAAGCGGCAGACGGCGTGGCGGCGCTTGAACGCCTGCCGCTGTTCAAGCCCGATCTGCTGCTGCTCGATATCCAGATGCCGGAAATTAACGGCCTGGAGCTGGCGGTCTCGCTGCCCTCTCCTGCTCCGCTGGTGGTATTCGTCACCGCCTACGACGACTACGCGATTCGCGCTTTCGACGCCAACGCCATCGACTACCTGCTCAAGCCCTACGACCAGGCGCGCCTGCAACGCGCGCTGCAGCGGGCGCGCCAGCGGCTGGCGGTGCAGCCGCCGGCGTACCCGCTGCAACCCATGGTCGTCCCCATGCCCGCCATCACGCAGCTGCTGGTGCCCGAGCGCGGCGGCGTGCGCGTGGTGGCGGTCGAGCAGATCCAGTGGATCGCCACGGCCGACAACTACGTCGAGCTGCACACGGCCGACGGCCAGCCGCTGCTGCGCCAGACCCTGGCCGCGCTGCTCGATCATTTGGGCCCGCGCTTCGTGCGCTGCCACCGCCGCGCCGCCGTGCAGCTGGACTGGATCGCCAGCTACCAGGCCCAGGGCAAGGGCGATGGCGAACTGCTGCTGCGCGGCGGCGCGCGCGTGCCCTGCTCGCGCCAGTACCGCGACGAGGTGCTGGCCAGGCTGGCCCAACTCGCCCAACTGACGCAGCAGTCACAACCGGTGTCCGGTTCGCCCCCTTAGCCTCCCGTTTCGCCCCATCGGCATGGACTGCGCATCGCGGGCGCCGCTAAGCTGATGGCTTCTCGCTCAAGGAAGCCACCATGCACGCCAACCAACCTGCCCACCCCCTGCAGCGCCTGTATTTTTTCGACTGGCTGCGCATACTCGCCTTTTTCGTGCTGATCCTGTACCACACGGGAATGTACTACGTGAGCTGGGATTTTCATGTAAAAAGTCCGCAAGCCAGCAGCACCATCGAACCGCTGATGCTGCTGACGGCGCCGTGGCGCATGGGATTGCTGTTCATGATTTCCGGCATTGCCACCGCCTTCATGCTGCGCAAGATGGCGCCGGGCGCCTTGCTGGGCCAGCGCAGCTGGCGCCTGCTGGTGCCGCTGGTGTTCGGCATGCTGGTGATCGTGCCGCCGCAGTCGTATTACGAGGTGGTGGAAAAAGTCGCCTACCAGGGCAGTTACGCCGATTTTCTGCGGCTCTACCTGAGCAGCTACAAGGGCTTTTGCCGCGAAGATTGCCTGATCATGCCGACCTGGAACCACCTGTGGTTTGTCGCCTACCTGTGGGTGTATACCATGCTGCTGGGCGCGCTGGTCTGGCTGGCCATGCGGCTGCCGGGCCAGCCCTTGCATCGCTTGTGTGCGCGCCTGGCCGACAGCGCCGGCGGCCTGCGCGGCTGGAAAATGGTGGTGGCGCCAGCCGCCGTGCTGGCGGTGGCGCGCTTTGCCCTGGCCGACCACTACCCGAGCAGCCACGCCCTGCAGGGCGACTGGTACAACCATGCGCAGTATGGCTTTCTGTTTGCGCTGGGCGTGCTGCTGGCGCTGCAGACGCGTTTCTGGGCCGAGGCCGAGCGGCTGCGCTGGTTCAGCCTCGGCCTGTGGCTGGTTTGCTGGGCGCTGATGCTGGTCTATTACGCCTTGCCCGAAACGCCGTCTGTCGAACAATGGCGCCCGATGGTGAGACCGATCATGCGCGTGGTCTACTGCTTCGGACAATGGGCGCCGATCCTGGCCGCCTGCGGCTTTGCCCGCCGCCACCTGAACGTTGACAGCGCACGGCGCCGCTATTTGGCCGAGGCGGTGTTCCCCGTCTACATCCTGCACCAGACGCTGATCATCGTCATGGCCCACTGGCTGCAGCCGGTGGGGCTGGCCCCAGCGCTGGAAGGCGCGCTGCTGGTGATCATGACCGTGGTGATCAGTTTTGCGGTGTTTGCGCTGGTACGGCGGGTGGCCGTGCTGCGCCCGCTGTTTGGCCTGGGGCGGGCGCCAGCGTCAGCGTATGCACGGCCGCTCCCGGCAACAGCGGCGCCGGACGGCCTGCCAGCCAGTCCTCGCGGCCAGCCATGAAATACGGCGACAGCGGATGGCCGCTCTGGCCACCGGGCATATTGAAGACGCCCTCTTCTTCGCGTCCCGGCGACACGGTCAGGCGCTCGGACTGGCCAAAGCCGGGACCGGCCACGCGCGGCATGTGCTGGTCGCCCGCCAGCATGTCGGGCGCCACCCTGAGCCAGCGGCCCAGCAGCGGAATCGACGCCGCCATCGGGTGCGCGCTGGCGGCGGTATTGCGCTGGCCCCAGGTAGCGTCGGCCAGGCGCTTGCCGTCGCTACCGAGGTCGGCGATCACGCGGTCCAGCGCCGCCAGGTGCAGCGCTTGCCAGCTGGCGTATTGCGGCGGCAGCCAGCCCGGCGGCTGCTCATCGAGCAGGCGCGCCAGCACGGCCGGCCAGCGCCCGCTCACCAGCGCCATGCTGGCCTTGGGATCGAGTGCATACAGCTGCTGGTCGGCGTATTCAAACACCGTGTCGTAGAGTGCGTACAGGTAGGCGCGCGTGATGCGGTAGCCGACCGAATCGACGCTGGCGCGGCCGTCCCAGCTGCTGCGCAGCAGCGCCAGCGCCTCGGCGCGCTGCGGATGCGCGGCCAGCGTTTTTGCATCCTGCGCCGCCAATGCATCGATGGCGCGCTGGCGCCACGGCGCCAGGAAAATCGCCCGGTCGTCGAGCGCCACGTCATATACCTGGCGCACACCAGTGCTGGCGCCAAGCGCGCTCAGGCCATCACGCACCTGGCGCGTGCGCGCGCCAAGGTCAAAGCCACCGTCACCGAGCAGCGCCGCACCGGCGCCGGCCAACTGGCGGCTGTTGGCGGTAAAAATCTGGCCATCGGCCGGATTGAGCACACGCGGATAATCGGCCGCTGGCAGCCAGCCCTGCCATACGCCGACCGCATCGTCGACAGTGAGCGGGTAGGTGCTGGCCACGCCGTGCTGCGCACGCTGCGGCAGGCGCCCGGCCACGGTCCAGCCGATATTGCCCTGGACGTCGCCGGCGACGATATTCTGCGCCGGGATGCCGAGCGTGGGCGCCAGCGCCAGCGTCTGCTCCACGCTGTCCACCCACTCCAGTTCATGCGCCTTCACATTGACGGCGCCAGGCTGGTGGGCGGCCCAGTGCACGGCGTAGCGGCGCCCCTGCACTTCGCGGATCGGCCCCAGCGAGGTTTCGTGCACCAGCAGCTGTTCGGCCGGCGCGCCCTTGACCAGAATGGTTTCCAGGTGCTCGACCGGCTGCTCCCAGCCGGCCTGCGTGCGCACCTGGCCCGGACGCGCCGGGTCGGTATCGAGCTTGATCAGGTCGAGATAATCGCCATAGCTGTTGGTAAAGCCCCACGCCACGTGGCCATTGCTGCCCACCACCACGATGGGCGCACCGGGCAGCGTGACGCCAACGATGCGGCGCTGGCCGCCATGACCATCGGGGAACTGCAAGGCCGCCCGGTACCAGATCACGGGCAGGCCTATCCCCAGGTGCATATCGTCGGCGACGATGGCGCCGCCACCATTGCCATTGCGGCTGCCGGCCACCGCCCAGTTGTTGCTGCCGACGGTATTCAGGTGCTGCGCCGCCAGCCGTGGTGGTGGCCCCGGCGGCGCGCCGTCGCCGGTCTGCCTGGCCTTGCCCCACCAGGCCGGCGCCGCTGCCGGAATCGCTATCTGGTCACCGCTGATCGCCGCGGCGTCGAGCGGAGCATCCCATTGCGTGAATTCCGGTGTGAGCAAGGCGCGCTGCGGCTCGGACGCATGCTCGCGCAGCCAGCCGCGCGCCAGTTCGCGTGGTTGCGAGCGGTCCTGCAAATCAAAATACATGGCCCAGATCACCAGCAGCGTATCGGCCGCCTGCCAGGGGCGCGGCGTGCTGCCCGTCAGCACATATTCGAATGGCCGCGCCTTGAGCGCACCGAGGCCGGCGTTGACGCCATCCACATAGCGCTCCAGCAGCGCGCGGTCGGGCGCTGGCATGGTTTGCAGCGCCAGCGCGGCGCGGGCGCGCAGCCGGTGCAGGCGATGGGCTTTGTCGGTGGCGACAGCGCGCACGCCGAACAGCTCGGACAACTCGCCGGACGCTACCCGCCGCAGCAAATCCATCTGGAACCAGCGCTCCTGCGCATGAACAAAACCGGTGGCGTAGGCCACGTCGAGCCGGCTGGCGCCGCTGATCAGGGGCACGCCCTGGGCATCGCGCGCCACGCTGACGTTGGCCGCCAGCTGCGGCGCGGCACGCGTGCCATCGAGCTGCGCCAGACTGGCGCGAAGATAGAGCCAGCCGCCAGCGAGCAGCAGGATCAATAACAGCGCCACGCCCAGCAGTGCGCG
>JBEVNE010000288.1:0-3652 GCA_040508275.1 Duganella sp. | reverse complement strand
CACCTCACCCCGCCACAGCACCTCCACGCGGCGCACCAATCTTGAACCAGATCGCATACATGGCCGGCAAGAACACCAGCGTCAGCACCGTGCCCGCCAGGGTGCCGCCGATCAGCGTGTAGGCCAGCGTTCCCCAGAATACCGAATGCGTGAGCGGGATAAACGCCAGGATGGCCGCCAGCGCCGTCAGGATCACCGGCCGCGAGCGCTGGACCGTGGCTTCCACCACGGCGCGGAACGGGTCGAGGCCGCTTTGTTCGTTGTGGTGGATCTGGCCGATCAGGATCAGAGTATTGCGCATCAAAATGCCCGACAGCGCAATCAGCCCGACCAGGGCATTGATGCCAAACGGTTGCTGGAATAACAGCAGCGTCGGCACCACGCCGATCAAGCCCAGCGGACTGGTGAGGAACACCATGATCATCGCCGCCATCGAGCGCACCTGGAACATGATGATCAACAAGGTAATCGCCAGCATGATCGGGAACAGCGGCAACATGGCCACCGTGGCTTTACCGGATTCCTCGATCGAGCCCGCTTCCACGATACGATAGCCGGCCGGCAGTTTGTCCACGATGGGACGCAACTGGCTGGTGATCGCGGTGGACACATCGGGCGGCTGCAGGCCATCGGCAATATCGGCGCGCACGGTAATCGTCGGCACGCGGTCGCGCCGGCGCATGATCGGTTCTTCGCTTTGCACTTCCACCGTGCCCACCTGCGACAGCGGAATGCGCTGGCCGCTGGCGCCAGTCAGGGTAAAGTCAGCGATGCGGGCCGGGTCCAGGCGGCTGGTGCCAGCCGAGCGCGCGACCACCTGCACGGTGCGGATATCTTCGCGCACAGCGGTCAGCGGCACGCCGCTCAACAAAAATTGCAGTTGCTGGGCCACTGCGGTGGAGCTCAGTCCCAGCGCCTGCAAACGGTCTTGCTGCAAGGTGAAACGCAGTGACGGCGTGCGCGTGCCCCAGTCGTTGTTGACCGTACGCAGCATCGGGCTGGCTTCCATCAGCTGCTGGACCTCGGCGGCGATGCTGCGCAGCTTGTCCTTGTCCGGCCCGGTCACGCGGTAAGCCACCGGGTAAGGTGAATACGGGCCGAACACCAGCTGCGTCACGCGTACGCGCGCTTCAGGCGCCAATCCGGCGGCAATCGCCTCGCGCAGGCGCTGCTTGAGCACGTCGCGCTCGTTCTGGTCATCGGTGCGGATCACGATTTTTGCAAACGAGGGATCGGGCAATTCCGGCCCCATGGCCAGGTAAAAACGCGGCGCGCCTTGGCCGATGTAGGCGGTGACAATCTTCGCTTCAGCCTGTTTGGACAACCATGTTTCCACCTTGGTGGCGGCGGCACTGGTTTGCGCGATCGAGCTGCCATATGGCAGTTGCACCTCGACCAGCACTTCGGGCCGGTCCGAGACCGGGAAGAATTGTTTCTTGACCACGGCCATGCCCAGTATCGACACCGTGAACAGCACGACGACGGCGCCGGCCACCAGCCATTTGCGCGCGATCACGCCGCGCAGCAGGCCGCGAAAACGGTTGTAGCGCGGCGTGTCGTACAGCGCATCGTGGCCGCCCTCGACCTTTTTGAGCTCCGGCAGCATCTTCACGCCGAGGTAAGGCGTAAACACCACCGCCACCACCCACGAGGCGATGAGCGCAATGCCAACGATCCAGAACATATTGCTGGTGTACTCGCCGGCCGTGGAGCGGGCAAAGCCATTGGGCATGAAGCCCACCGCCGTCACCAGCGTCCCCGACAACATCGGCGCGGCGGTATGGCTCCAGGCATAGGCCGAGGCGGCAATGCGGCTATAGCCCTCCTCCATTTTCACCACCATCATTTCGATGGCGATGATGGCGTCATCCACCAGCAGACCGAGCCCGAGTATCAGCGAACCGAGCGTGATGCGGTCGAAGTTCTTGCCGGTGGCCGCCATGACGATGAACACCACCGCCAGGGTCAGCGGCACGGCCGCCGCCACCACGATGCCCACGCGCCAGCCCATGCTGACAAAGCACACCACCATCACCACCAGCAGCGCGACAAAGAATTTGACCATGAATTCGTCGACCGACGAGCTGATGTTGACGGCCTGGTCGGTGACCTTGCTCAAACCCATGCCCAGCGGCAGTTCGGCATTGATGGCGCCCACTTCCTGGTCGAGCGCCTTGCCGAGGTCCAGGCCGTTCCAGCCATCGCGCATGACGATGCCGAGCAACAGCGCCGGTTCGCCGCCGTTGCGCAGGATGAAGCTGGCCGGATCTTCGTAGCCGCGTTTAACGGTGGCAAGGTCCGACAGTTTCAGCGTGCGGCCCTGGGCGTTGACGGGCGTGTCGCGGATTTTTTGCAGTTCGTCGAAAGCGCCGTCCAGGCGTATGAAGACCTGCGGCCCCTGGGTATCGACCGAGCCGGCCGGCGTGAGGATATTCTGGTTGTTCAGCGCAGCAAACACTTCCTGCGGACTGACGCCCAGCGTGGCCAGCCGTTCGTGCGAAAACTCGACAAAAATACGCTCGGACTGCTCGCCGACGATATTGACCTTTTTAACGCCCGGCACATGTAGCAGGCGCTGGCGCAGGGTTTCGGCGTCGCGTACCAGCAAGCGCTGCGCCTCGCCCCTGGCCTTCAGCGCAAACAAGGCAAACGTCACATCGGCATACTCGTCATTGACCATCGGGCCGATCACGCCGGCCGGCAGATTCAGCGCTTCATCGCCGATTTTTTTACGGGCCTGGTAAAACTCCTGCTGCACTTCGGCCGGTGGCGTGCTGTCGAGCAGCGTCAGCGTGGTAAAAGCCAGGCCGGGACGGGTGTAGGTTTCGCTGCGTTCGTACCAGCGCAATTCCTGCAGGCGCTTTTCGATTTTCTCCGCCACCTGGTCTTGCATCTCTTGCGCCGTGGCGCCCGGCCAGGCGGTCACCACCGTCATCACCTTGACGGTAAAAGCGGGATCTTCCGCCCGGCCCAGTTTAAAGAAGGAGACAATACCGGCAACGGAAATCAGGAAAATCAAGAATAGCGTGACTGCACGCTCACGCACGGCCAGTGCCGACAGGTTGAAACGGCCTGCGCTCATGGTTTTGCTCCTGCTTTGGCTGCCGGTTTTGCTACCGCTGCGGCGGCTGCCTCGCCGGCAATGCGCACCGTTTCGCCTTCGCGCAGCAGATGGGCACCCAGTGCAACAATCCGCTCGCCCTGCCTGAGCCTGGCGGCGACATGCGCGCTATCGTCGCTGAGGCGCTGCACCGTCACCGGCCGCCAGCTGACGCTGCTGGGCTGGCCCTGGATCACCCATACGCCCGGCCCTTTACCGGCGTCAAACAGGGCGCCGATCGGCACCGACCAGCCTTCTTCTGCTGCAGCTGCAGCGGAGCGTGGCGCCGCCATCGCAATGGTGACCGTGGCGCCCAGCGGCGCATGGGCCAGCGCACCGCTCAGCACGTAGCGTGCTTCAAAGGTGCGGGTCAGGCGGTCGGCGCTGTCGGACAGTTGCCGCAGCTTGACCGGTACGGCGGCGCTGTGGTCACTGCCGGCACTGTCCGCGCCGAACAGCGTGGCCTGCGCGACAGAGCCGATGGCTGGCCGCAAAGTTTCGGGAAGCTGGATTACCGCCTCGCGCTCGCCGGCGCGGGCCAGCCGCACCACG
>JBEVNE010000266.1:0-15014 GCA_040508275.1 Duganella sp. | reverse complement strand
CGGCGCCCGCTTTACCTCCGGCGCCGGCGGCACCGCGCTGGCCCGCGCCAGTTCGGCCTACCATGCGCAAGCGACCGCCAGCGCCGAATCGGGTACCGGCCGCGCTGGCGGCCGCGATGCGCCATCGGCCACGGCGGAAGCCGTGGTCAACCGTGTCAGCGGCACGCTGCTGCCACCGGCGCCAACACTGCCGGCCGAGGCGCGCGCGTTTGCCGTTGCTGGCGCTTTCGGCGGCCAAGCCCTGGCGCGCAGCACTTACCGCGACAGCATACGCGGCGCGGCCGTCATCGCCACCGCCAGCGGCCAGCCGTCGCAGCTGTATTCGCCTGAGGCCAGCAGCGCAGCCAATGTCGGCGGCGCCGCCTACGCTCCCTGGACGCCAGAAGGCGGCGCACCGCGCGTGACCGCCTACGCCAGCGCCCTGCCCGATACAGCATCGCTGGCGCCGCTGCTGGCATCATCGCCAACGGTCGAGGCTGCAATGGCCGGCGCCGAGGTACTGGGCGCCGGTACGGTGGGCGCCTTGTTCTTCCCGTTCACCGCCAGCGCCAGCTTTGAAGTGCCATTCACCAGTGGCCGCCATTTGCTGCTGGGTTTTGTACAACCGTTCACTACCGACTTTCCCGGCGCAACGTTTGAATTTTCAGTCCAGCAGGGCGGCACAACGCTCTACACGGGCAGTTTCAGCGACCCGGCCCAGTACAACAGCTTTTTCAACGACAAGGTACTCGATCTCGGCGTCATCACCAGCAATTCCCTCGACCTGTTGTTGACGTTCTCGCTCAGCCAGGGGATTTACGGCTTCAGCTACCTGCTCGCCGCTGGCGATGCCGTCTCTGCTGTGCCAGAGCCGTCCACCTGGCTGATGCTGGTGCTGGGCCTTGCGCTGCTGATCTGGCGCGGTATTGGCCAGTCCACCGGTTTTGCGCCGGTGGTAAAACTGAACAGGCATATGTGTAACTCTGCGCAACAGTTGCATTGAAAAAACTTGCCACAGGTAACTCCAGCGTGACATGATGAATGTCAAACTTTGTTTTACCTGTGTTCAAGAATGGGTTTGGAATGGCCTGTGTTTTCTGCTTTTGCAAGAAACATCATGTAGCGCGCCCAAGCGCAGCGCCTCACGGCGCTTTCCATCCTTCCTTGCATTCCGCTAGCAACGAGGGCGGCTGCTCCCTTGTAACGATTTCATCATGTACGCGCGTGCAGGCACGCGCACATCTGTCTCAGGAGCGATTATGTTTTCAAACATGAAGGTGGCGACGAGGCTGGCACTCGGCTTTGGCGCAGTGGTGGCATTGCTGTTGGCGTTGTCGACGGTCACGCTGACCCGCATGGCGGCCATGGACAGCGACATGGACCTGATCATGGAAGACCGCTACCCCAAGGTGGTGCTGGCCAAGGAAGCCAGCGCGCTGGTTCTCGATAATGGCCGTCAGGTGCGCAGCATGCTGCTCGCCACCAGTGCCGAGGAACGCGAAAAGTACCGGGCCGTCGTCGAAGCCAACCGCGTACGCATGACGGAAATCCTGTCGCGCCTTGACAAGCTGATCAGCTCCGACAAGGGCCGCGAACTGCACCGCGACATTATCGACAAGAGCAATGTCCTCAATCCTGCGTATGCCGAGCTGTATGCGCTGATCAAGGACGATCCCAAGCAGGCGCTCGAGTACCTGAAAGAGCAGTTCCTGGTCGCCAATACCAATTATCTGACCGCGCTCGACAACCTGGTCAAATTCCAGTCATTGCTGATGGAACAAGGCCGCAAGAATGCCAGCGACAACTATGACAGCACGCGCACCCTGGTGATCTCGCTGGCCGTCGGCGCGATACTGATCGCCATCGTGCTGGCCTGGGTGATTACCGCCAGCCTGGTGCGCGCACTCGGTGGCGAGCCTGGCTATGCAGCCGAGGTCATGCGCCGTATTTCCGATGGCGACCTGAATGCCGAAGTGCTGACCAAGCCCGGCGACAAGGGCAGCCTGCTGCTGACGGTGAAGGAAATGGTGGCCAAGCTCAAGCAGGTCATCGATGGTCAGCGCACCGTAGTGGAAGCGGCCAACCGCGGTAATTTCGCCGCCAGGGTCGAACTCAACGGCCTGCAGGGCTTCCAGCGTGAAATGGGCGAAGGCCTGAACCAGCTGGCCACCACCACCGGCGCCAGCATCGACGACGTGGTGCGGGTGATGGGCGCCATGTCCGAAGGCGACCTGACGCAAACCATCGACAAGCACTACGAAGGCGCGTTCAGCGAGCTGAAAAAATACGCCAACAACACCGTGGCCAAGCTGGCCCAGGTGGTGGCGGAAGTCAACGCCAACGCCGAAGGCCTGGCCGCCGCCTCCGAGCAGGTCAGCGCCACCGCCAATTCGCTGGCGCAAGCCGCCAGCGAGCAGGCCGCCGGCGTGGAAGAAACTTCGGCCTCGGTCGAGCAGATGACCGCCTCGGTCGCGCAAAACACCGACAACGCCAAGGTCACAGACGCCATGGCCAGCCGCGCCGCCAGCGAAGCCACCGAAGGCGGCGAAGCCGTGCGCTCGACGGTGTCGGCCATGAAACAGATCGCCGCCAAGGTGCTGATCATCGACGATATCGCCTACCAGACCAACCTGCTGGCGCTGAACGCCGCCATCGAAGCGGCCCGCGCCGGCGAACACGGCAAGGGCTTTGCCGTGGTGGCGGCCGAAGTGCGCAAGCTGGCCGAACGCAGCCAGATCGCCGCCCAGGAAATCGGCGAAGTGGCGACCAGCAGCGTCAGCCTGGCGGAACAGGCCGGCCAGATGCTGGGCAATATGGTGCCGAATATCCGCAAGACCTCGGACCTGGTGCAGGAAATCACCTCGGCCTCGGAAGAACAATCGGCCGGCCTGGCGCAAATCAATTCGGCGATTGCCCAGCTGAGCCAGACCACCCAGCAAAACGCTGCCGGTTCCGAACAACTGGCCTCCACTGCCGAACAGATGAGCAGCCAGGCCGAGGAACTGCAACAGGCCATGAGCTTCTTCCGCGTAGCCAACAGCGGCACCAACGCCAGCGGCAATAGCGGCGGCAACCACAGCGCCGCGAGGAACAACCGTGTGCAGCCGCGCTTTGCCAGCGCTGCCCGGCAAGCAGCGCCGGCACCGCGCCAGACCGACTTTGCCGGCGCCGGACCGGACGAATCGAAGTTCGTGCGCTACTAAGACCTTGTCGCACAGGGCGGCGGAAGCAAGCGCCGCAGGTGGTGCGCGGCAGTAGCGGGCTGGGCCCGCCTCAGGCAGCCTGGGCCACCTCATCCAGGTCGGCCTGGACCGCGCGGGTCACGGCCTCGTGCGACAGGTGGCGACCGCTGTTGCGCTCGCGGGTGCCCACCAGCACCGCCATATTTCCATGGGGATGCTTGTTTTCGAACATCAGCTGGTGCGCCAGGTGGGTTTCGTCGAAATCGAAGGTGCGTCCCAGGCAAGGGTCGATCTTGCCGGCCAGGACCAGGTTGTTAAAGCCGGCCGCCTGCAGGTGATTGGCGAAATGGGCGCCCTGGAAACGCTTTTGACGCATCCACAGGTAGCGCAGATCGACCGTGGCGTTGTAGCCGGTGGTGCCGGCGCAAATGGTCACCATGCCGCCGGTATCGCAGACGAACAGCGAGGTCGGAATGGTCGATTCGCCGGGATGCTCGACCACCAGCGACGGTGATTTTTTCTCGCCCACCACATCCCATACGGCCTGGCCGAAAGCGCGCGCGCCGCTCAGCCAGCGCTTGTAGGCGTCCTTGTCGGTCCAGTGCGGCATCATGCCCCAGTGCGAAAAATCGTTGCGGTTGATGCAGCCGATGGCGCCCAGTTTCATGCAGTAGTCAAATTTTTCCTCGCTCGAGACCACCGCCACCGGCAACGCCCCGGCCTCGCGGCAGATCTGGATCGCCATTGAGCCAACGCCGCCGGCGCCGCCCCAGATCAGCGCCACCTCGCCGTGCCGGATGGTGTTGGGGGTAAAGCCGTGCAGCATGCGGTAAGCGGTGGCGCCAACGAGCATATAGGCGGCCGATTCCTCCCACGACAGGTGTTGCGGACGCGGCAGGCACTGCTGCGCCTGCACCCGGGTGAACTGGGCAAAGCTGCCCCAGTTCAGCTCATAGCCCCAGATCCTGAACGTTGGTGAATACATCGGATCGATGCCGTCCTGCACGCGCGGGCAGGCGGCGTCCCAGGTGCCGCAATGGAGCACTACCTCGTCGCCCACGCGCGGCCAGCTGACGTTGCGGCCGACCCGGTAGACGATGCCGGCGGCGTCGCTGCCGCCGATATGGTAGTCGAGCGTGGAGCCGGCTTTTTGATGGCCGCCGATCACATCGACCGGCACGCCCTGCGCAGCCCAGACATTGTTGTAGTTGACGCCCGCCGCCATCACGTAGACCAGCACCTCGTCGTCGCCGATCTCGGGCACCGGCACCACCTCGGGCCGCAGGCTGTTCTTCGGTTCGGCGAACCGCTCGCGGCGGATGGTAAAGGCATGCATCAGCGGCGGCACTTCTCCCAGCGGCGGGCGCTCGCCGACCGGATAAATCTGTTTCGACATTGCGGTCTCCTTGTGATGGACGGTGTGAACTACTCTCAGGTGAAGCGTTTGACGCGCACGGCGCGCACGGTGTCGCTGTTGGTGCCGTGGATGCTCTGAATCAGATCGGCAGGCCGGGCCGGGCCGGCGTGCGGCGGCAAGCCGAAGGTTTCGTCGTTGACGCGGATATCGAACGGCGTGCCGGCCTTGACCTGTACCGTGATTTCCACCGGACGGTCGTCCATGGCGTAGGCTTCCAGCAGCCACTTCGGATTGGCTTTCTGGACGAACTGCTGGCCATCCACCTTTGCCGACAGCACCTCGGTGCCTTCGATGCGCACCGAGAAAATCGGCGCCTGGCGCAGCGTGCGGGCGCTGAAGCGCACCTCACGCACGGCGCCCTTGACGGTGTCGCTGAGAACGTCAATCTGCGGCGCCGCCAGCCCGGGGACTTGCGGCGCCGGGCTGGCCCAGTACTTGCGGGAAGCGCTGCCGAACAGTTCCGGCACCTGCTGCTTTTCCTTCACGTTGGGGAAGTAGCTCTTGCTCCAGGCATCGAGCTGGTCGTCGCGCGAAATCCAGTACGCCTTGCCCGACTCGCTGTCCCAGGCATAGAACAGGTTGGCCGTGGTCGGATGATCGGCGTCGGTGCGGGCGGTCAGCGAACCGGCCACCAGGAAGGCGGCGCAGGCGGCCAGCGGCACTGCCGGCAGCAGCAGGCGGCGCGTCAGCACACTCAGCAGGGGGGTCATCAGGCCGGCCACCAGCGCCAGCATCAGGCCGCTCACCACCGAGGCATTCGGGCTCAGGCCCACGTACAGGTTGCGCACCACCGGGCCGCACAGCAGCACGGCCGGCGCCAGGCCCAGCACCAGCAGGGCGGCACGCGCGCCGGGGGTGATGGCGGCGCCACGGCGCGAGAACAACAGCGCCAGCACACCCAGCAGCGCCAGCAGCGGCCAGACCAGCATGAAGGTGATGCCGGGCATGGCAAAGCTGCTCAGCACCAGCAGCCCCTGCCACAGTACCAGCGCGCCAAAGCCCAGCTCGAGCGGCTGGAACCAGCGTTTGACGCCGGCGGTCATGGCTATATAGCCGGCGATGACCAGGCCGACAAAGGCCAGCAGATACCAGTGGCTGTTATACGGATCGCCGAGCGTGCCGTATTCGGGATGGAGCAGCGACACGCCCAGCCACACCAGCTGGCAGGCGATGCCCAGCAGGATGGCCATCAGCAGGAACACCGGCGCCGCCAGCAGGATGCGCCCCGGGCGCAGCACGCCGCCACGGATGCCCATCACCGCCACCGCGCACAACAGCCCCGCCACCAGCAGCGTGAGCGGCATGACCACAGTCGAGGAGTAATGCAGCAGGCCGATGCCGGGCAGGTCGAAGTACACGCTGTCGACCGCCTTCAGGTCCTGCAGGCCGGTATTGCCGAAATGGCGCACCATCGCCAGCATGGAATCGCCCTGCTGCTGCAGCGTACGCTGATCGAGGTTGGCGATGCTGTCGGTGTGCAGGTGATAGGCGGCCGGATTTTCAATCGCTGCAAAGTTCAGCCCGGCCACACCGGCACGCTTGAAGGTGCTCATGTCGGTATCGTTGGGCATGTTTTTATACAGCTCGTAGAGCATCGAACTGGCCACCTGCTGCGGCACGGCCTGCGCCAGGCCGGCGATGAGCTTGCCGTTACCGGGGCTGGTCTCGAACATCAGCATCGGCCCGCTGTTGCCGCGATACTCGAAGTTGAGCACCAGGCCGGTTTCTTTGGCCCACGGATGGCGCGAGACGAACAGCTCCGAACCGAGCAGCCCGGCTTCCTCGCCGTCGGTAAACAGCGCAATCAGGTCGTTCTGCAGCGGCGCTCCAGCCTTGACCGCGCGCAGCACCTCCATGATGGCGGCCACCGAGGCGCCGTCGTCGGCGGCACCGGGACCGGTCGGCACCGAATCGTAGTGCGCCGCCAGCAGCAGCGCCTTGCCACCCTTGCCGGCATCGGCGCCATGGCCAGTGCTGGCGCCGTTGCCGGTTCCTGGAATGCGCACCATGACGTTGTGCACCATGCCCACCGCGCCCCACGGGCGGTTGCTCATCTTGCCCAGGCCCGACTGGATTTGCGGCTGCAGGCCCAGCGCTTCGAGCTGGGCCACCAGGTAGGCGCGCACCCTGGCGTTGGCCGGGGTGCCGACGGCATGCGGCTCATGGGCGATATGCTGCAGATGCGCCATGGCGCGGCCAGCCGAAAATACGCCGGGCGCCACGCTGGCCGGTTGCGGCGCCGGCAGCGGCACGCTGCCCACGCTCAGCGCCAGCAGCAGCAACAGGGCAATGATGGCGCCGATGCCGAGGCCCCAGTTGGCCTTGCCAGTGCTGGCGATGCTGCTGCTTGTACTGGTGGCGCTGGCCGCGCTGGTGGTATTGGAAGCGGAATCCGGCTCGGCCGCAGCTGCGCCAGCGGCTTCGGCAGCCGGCAAGCGCAGGGAATTGGATGTAGACATGAATGCACCTTCCTCGATGTGTTAGGTGGCTCGCGCCCGCACCAGCCGCGGCCACATCGTCCACAGGACAATGACAGCCACGGGCAGCGCCGCGCAGTGCAGGGTTAAGGTAAAGCGGGAGTCGGCACCGGCATGCAACAACGGCGCCCCATTGATGCTCAGATAGGCCAGCACGCAGGCCAGCACTTCGAACGGCAGCGCGCTGCGGGTCGCCGTACCCAGCGCCAGCGCCCAGGCCGCAAGCGAGATGGCGATTGCCAGCAGGGCCGCCGCCATCAGTGGCGCTGTCAGCGCAAAGCGCAGCAGCGCGGGCAGCGTCAATACCACGCCCAGCAGCACCAGCATGGCGGCGCGCGCGCCCAGGATGCGCCCCCCGGCCCTGGCTGCGCTGAACACCACCGGCGCGGTGCCGGAAGCGCTTTCGCGCAGGGCCGCGTGGGCATGAATGTCCAGGCACAGCAGCCAGGCCGCCAGTGCGGCAAAGCAGGCCGCTTCCACCGTTCCCGCCAGTTGCATCACTGCCGCGCCGAGCACCGCCAGCCACCACCACAGCTTGCGCTGGCGTAGCGTCAGTTGCAGTTCCGACGCAAGCAGCGTGCCGAACACGGAGCGCTGCAACGGCCTGAGAAGCACGCTCAGCCATACCAGCCCGCTGCCGCCATCGTCTTGCTTACCGCTGGCGCTGCTGCTGCGGGCCGCTGCACGGTCGAGCAACGGTGCACACGCGGCCACGCCCAGCGCCGCCAGCAGCAGCCAGAACAAGCGGCCCGGCAAGGCCTGCGGCGCCACCTCCCAGTGCGACCAGTCGAAGGTGCGCACTGCGGTATTGCTGGTGCCGCAGCCCAGGCAAAAACCGGGCCGCAAGGCTTCTTCGATCTGCGGCGCGGCGCCAGCGCGCACCGCTTGATGGAAGACGGCCACGCCAAACGGATCGCCAAGCAGTCCTGGCTGCGGCGCAGCGTCGGCGCTGCGCAGGTTTTGCGCGGTGGCCGCCAGCATGGCCAGCCACAGCAAAAAATACAGCACGCTGCCGGCGGTGCGGCGCAGCCAGGGCGCCAGGTCGAACCACAGTGCAAACATCGCTGTCAGCGCCAGCCCCGGCAATTGCAACAGGAGCACCGGCTTGAGCAGTTCGATCAGGTCGATGCGCGTGTCTTCGCCACGCCACCACTGGCTGGCGGCGCCCACCGCCAGGCCGGCGCCGGCCACCAGCGCCAGCACTGCCAGGTGGCTGCACCACTTGGCCAGCAGGTAGGTGTGGCGCCGCATGGGGGTGGCCACCAGCAGTTGCCAGACGCGGGTATCGATGTCGCGCGCGAGCGTGCCGCGCACCAGGTAAAAGCCGATCAGCGACAGCCAGATCGAGGTCATGGCCAGCACCATGCCGATCCAGGCGCTCGAATACTGGCCGCGGTACTGGCCGTTCAGGCCGAGTATCATGTAGGACGAACCCTTGGACGGAAAACACCACCAGGCCGCCATGGCGACGGCGCCGATGGCCAGCCAGAAGCGCGGCGTGCGCACGCGCGCCAGCAGGTCGGCATGGACAATCGACAGAAAACGGCGCAATGCTTCCATGTCAGTGCTCTCCCGCTTGCGACAGCAGCCATACATAGGCGTCTTCCAGGCCGGGCGTGACCGGCTCGGCGCCGGCGCCCGGCGATTCGGCGGCGACGATGCGCACCCGTACGCCGTCCGCCACGCGCAGCGAAGCGCTGACATGGTGGCGGCTGCGCAGCGCCTGCAGCTGGTCCGACGGCACGGTCCAGTCCCACACCTTGCCTTCGGCGCCGGCAATCAGCGTTTCCGGCGCCCCCTGGTAGCGCAGCACACCCTTGTGCAACACCGCCAGCGCGGTGGCGCTGGCTTCGATGTCGGAGACGATGTGGGTCGATAAAATCACCAGGCGGCTGCCAGCGAGATCGGTCAGCAGGTTGCGGAAACGCAGCCGTTCTTCCGGGTCCAGGCCAACCGTGGGTTCATCGACGATCAGCAGCAGCGGATCGTTGAGCAAGGCCTGGGCAATGCCGACGCGCTGGCGCATGCCGCCCGAATACGAGCCGATACGTCGGTCGGCCACCTCGGCCAGGCCGACCGCCTGCAGGCACTCCTCTACCCGCTGCCCGGTCTGCGCGTGCGGCAAGCCCTTGACGGCGGCCAGGAAGCGCAGGAATTCGCGCGCACTGAGCGCCGGGTAGGCGCCGAACTCCTGCGGCAGGTAGCCCAGCGCCACGCGCAGCGCGTCGGGCTGGCGGGCGATATCGACATCGCCCCACAGGATGCGCCCGGAACTCGGCCGTTGCAAGGTGGCCAGCATGCGCATCAGCGTCGATTTGCCAGCGCCGTTAGGCCCCAGCAAGCCGAGGATGCCCGGCTCGATGCGCAGGTTGAGGTCGGACACGGCGCGCTGGCCATTTCCATAACGATAAGTCACCGCCTCGAGCGTGAGACTGGGGCACAGGTGGCGGTTTTCCAAAGATGAATGCAGCATGGCGGTCTCACGGCAACGAGGAAGAGGAAGAAGAAGCGGTCGGCGCCAGCGGCGCCAGGTTGACCGCGATGGCTGGCGCTACCTTCGGCTGGCGCCGCCACTTGCGTGCGCTCCATTCGATCAGGTCGTCCACGCAGGTAAACACCACGGGAATCACGAGCAGGCTGAGCAGGGTCGAGGTGATCAGGCCGCCAATCACGGCAATCGCCATCGGCGCCCGGAAACTCGGGTCGGCGCTCCAGCCCAGGGCCAGCGGCAGCATGCCGGCGGACATGGCCACGCTGGTCATGATGATCGGCTGGGCGCGCTTGCGGCAGGCTTCAAGCAGAGCATTGCTGCGGTCCAGGCCATACTCGCGGCGCGCGCGGATGGCATACTCGACCAGCAGAATCGAGTTTTTCACGGCGATCCCCATCAGCGTTAGCAGGCCCAGTAGCGAAGGCAGCGACAGCGCCTGCCCGGTCAGCAGCAGCCCGAGGAAAGCACCGCCGATCGACAGCGGCAGCGCCGCCATCACGGTCAACGGCTGCATGAAGCCCTTGAACAGCAACACCAGCACCAGGTAGACGCACAGGATGCCGATCAACATCGACAGGCCAAAGCTGGTGAACAGTTCCTTCATCATTTCGACGTCGCCCGATTTGCCACGCTGTACATTGGCCGGCAGCTGTTTCACGCTCGGCAGCTTGTCCACCAGGTCCTGCACCTCGCTGATCGGGCGGCCATTGAGCTCGGCGTGGATCACCACGCGGCGGCTGCGGTCGCGCCGTTCGATGCGCGCCGGGCCGCTGTCGATATGCAGCGAGGCCACCGATGACAGCGGCACATTGCCATTCTTGCCCGGCACCGGCAGGCGTTCGAGTAGCGCCAGGTCGTGGCGCGCCGCTTCCGGCAGGCGTACGCGGATCGGTACCTGGCGTTCGGGCAGGTTGAGCTTGGACAGCGCCTGGTCGTAATCGCCGGTGGTGGCCACGCGCAGGGTTTCGCCGATGGCGGTGGCGGTCACGCCAAGGTCGGCGGCGCGGGCAAAGTCGGGCGTGACGATCAGTTCCGGGCGCAGCAGGCTGATGTTGGAATAAATCGCCCCCAGTCCGGGAATCGTGCGCATCTCGCGCTGGATCGCCAGCGCCGCCGTTTTCAGGGCTTCGGGATCGTCGCCGGTCAGCAGCAGTTCGAGCTCCTCGCCAGCCTCGCCGCTGCTGCCGACGGTGGCGCGCACGCCCGGCACATCGCGCATCCGCTCACGCAGCAGGATGTTGATCTCGCTTTGCGTGTGGGACCGTTCCTTGCGTGGCTTGAGGTTGACGGTCAGCGTGGCCTTGCGCAGCTCCTCGCCGCCAATCGCGCTGTACACCTGCAGCACGTCGCCGGCGATCGCCTTGTCGCGGCCGATCAGCAGGCGTGCCTGTTCGGCGGCGGCGCGGGTACGCTCGAGGGTGGCGCCCGGCGCCAGCTCGAGCATCACGCGGGTCTGGTTGCCATCGGCCGGCGGAATGAAGCCGCTCGGCAGCAGGCCTATCATGGCCAGCGACGCGACGAAGAACAGCGCCGACAGCGCCAGCGTGCTGCGCCGGTGGCGCAGGCACCACTGCACGGCGCCCAGGTAGTGCGGCAGCATGCGCGAGGGCGCCGGTTCGTGCTTGAGCGGCTTGAGCAGATAGGCCGCCATCATCGGCGTGAGCAGCCGCGCCACCAGCAGCGACGCCGCCACCGCCACCGAGGCAGTCCAGCCGAACTGCTTGAAATACTGGCCGACCACGCCGCCCATGAAGGCGGTCGGCAGGAACACGGCGATCAGCGTGCAGGTGGTCGCCACCACGGCCAGGCCGATCTCGTCGGCCGCCTGCAGCGCCGCCTGGAACGGGGTTTTTCCCTGGCGCAGGTGGCGCATGATGTTTTCGATTTCGACAATCGCGTCATCGACCAGGATGCCAACCACCAGCGCCAGCGACAGCAGGGTGATCAGGTTGAGCGAAAAGCCCAGCATGCCCATCACCAGGAAGGTCGGCAGGATCGACAGCGGCAGCGCTGCCGCCGACACCAGCGTGGCGCGGCCGTCGCGCAGGAAGAACCACACCACCAGCACGGTCAGGAACATGCCTTCGTACAGCAGCGTCATCGAGCCGTCGTAGTTTTCCTGCACCGGGTCCACCGCGTTGAAGGCTTCCTTGAAGGTGACGTGCGACTCTTTTTCGGCCAGTTGCGCCACCGCTGCACGCACCGCGCGCGCCACCGTGATTTCGCTGGCGCCCTTGCTGCGCGTGATGTCGAAGCCGACCACCGGTTTGCCGTCGAGCAGGGTGATGGCGGTACGTTCGGCGGCGCCGTCGGTCACCCGCGCCACCTGGTCGAGGCGGATGCTGCGCCCGTCCGGCAGCGCCATGTCCATGGCGGCGATGGCAGCGGTATTGCCGACCGTGGCGATGGTGCGCACCGACTGGCTGGCGCCGCTGATATTGACCTTGCCGCCCGAGCTTTCGCGCTGTACCCGGCGCAGCTGGCTGGACACATCGACCGCCGAGACATTCAGCGCGGCCATGCGCAGCGGATCGAGCTCGATCAGCACTTCCCGCTCGACGCCGCCCACGCGCGCCAGCTTGCCCACGCCGGCAACGCTCAGCAGCGCTTTCGAGACCTGGTTATCGACAAACCACGACAGCGCCTCTTCGTCCATCTGCCCGGAGGCGACGGTATAGGTGAGAATCGGCAGGCCGGCCAGGTCGAGCCGGGAAATCACCGGGTCGCGGATATCGGCCGGCAGGTCGGTGCGCACGCGCCCGACCGCATCGCGCACATCGTTGATTGCTTCGGCCGGGTCTTTTTCGAGGCGGAACTGGACCGTGGTTTCGACCACGCCGTCGCTAATGGTGGTGAACACGTGGCGCACTTGCGACACCGACAGCAGCGAACTTTCGATCTTGCGCGCCACCTCCGATTCGAGCTGCGGCGGCGAGGCGCCGGGCAGGCTGGTGGTGACGAAGACGATCGGAAAATCGATGTCGGGCTGTTCCTGGATGATCATGCGCTTGAAGCTGATCAGGCCTGCCACGGTCAGCAGGATGAACAGCAGAATGGCCGGAATCGGCTTGCGGATCGACATGGCGGAAAGATTCATTGCAGGCTCCATTACCGCGATATCGTGCTGGCGCGGGCCAGCTTGGGTTCGCTCTCGACCGGCTCCGGCGAACCCGGTCTGGCGCGGCCCGGTGCGGCCGAACCGGCGGCTACCTTGACCACGTCGCCATCGGCCAGGAAACCGGCGCCCTGGTCCACCAGCAGGGCGTCAGCGCCCACGCCGGCCAGCAATTCCACCCGTTCGCCAACACGGCGGCCAAGGCTGACCCGGGTCTGGCTGACTTTTTCATCCTTGTCGACCTTGAACACATAGCCATAGCCGTCGCGCATCACCACCGCACTTTGCTGCACGGTCAGCGCCGGCGCCTGGCCGATTTCGAACTGTCCGCGCGCGAACAGGCCGGCCTGCACCTCCGGCGACACCGGCAGGTCGATGTAGACCAGGCCGTTGCGGGTATTCGGATCGAGCGTCGGGCCGACCATGCGCACCTTGCCCGCCAGGCTGGCGCCGCCGGCGACGATCAGGGTCACCGCCTGGCCCGGCTTGATGCGGCGCAGATCGCTGCCCGGCACTTCGGCGCGCCATTCGAGGCGGTTCTGGCGTATCAGCCGAAACAGCTCCTGGCCCTGCGGCGCAACACTGCCGAGCGTGGCGCTGCGCACCGAAATCACGCCATCGTCAGGCGCGCGTACCTCGGTCTGGCGCAGCCGCACCTGGGCGCTGCGCAGCGCCGCCTGGGCCGAGGCCACCCGCGCCTTGCCGCTGCGCGCCGCCGTCGTGTACTGGGTCATCTGCTGCGCGCTGACCAGGCCACTGGCGGCAAGCGGCTCGGTACGCGCCACGTTGGACTGCGCTTCGGCCAGTGCCGAGCGGGCTTCTTCCAGCGCCGCCTCTTTCTGCTCGACGTCGGCCGCCACGGTGGCGGGATCGAAGCGCGCCAGGATTTGCCCGGCCTTGACATGGTCGCCGACGTTGACGCCGACTTCGGCCAGGCGCAAGCCGCTCAGCTCACTGCCGATGACCGCCTCCTGCCAGGCGAAAATGCCGCCATTGGCCGACAGCGCCACCGGCCACTGGCCGGACTGCGGCCGGCTGGCGGTAACGGTCAGCATGGCCTTCTGTCTGGCCTCGGCTGCCGGTTCGGCGGCCTGCGGCGGCGTTGCCGCACTGACCCAGGCCAGCGCGGCGCCGCCAACCACGGCGGCAGCGGCAAGGGCGGCATTTTTCTTGGTGATTGCAATTTTTTTCATCGTTGTCTTCCCTGGAGGTTAGAGGCGCGGCGCTGCAGCGCCGGCGTTGACAGTGGTGGCGGTGGCGGTGCCGGCATTGGTGGTGGTGGCGGCGCTGGCCGTGGCAGGCAGGGTGGCCGGCTGCCAGCCGCCACCCAGCGCCTTGTACAGCGCAATCCAGGCCTGCACGCGCTCGCGCTGCACGCCGACCTGGGTCAGGCGCGCGGACAGGCTGTTACGGCGTGCCTCCTCCAGGTCGAGCATATTGCTGGCGCCGGCGCGGAATTTCTCGTCACCGGCCTGGAAATAGCGTTGATACTCGCGCGCGGCGATGTCGGCGTCGGTTTCGCGGCGGGCGGCGGCGTCGAGGCGCACCAGCGCTTCCTCGATTTCGCGCACCGCATCCCGCACGCGCTGGCGGTATACGCCGGCCTGTTCGTCATAGCGGCCCTGCGCCTCCGCCACCGCAGCGCGGCGCCGGCCGCCATCGAACAAGGGCAGGCTGAGCGACGCCGGCCCGAACGACCAGGTATCGGCCGAGCCGGACACGCCGCCGCTACTGAGCCGGCCGACGCCGATGCTGCCGCGCAGCGACAGGCTCGGATAGCGCTGCGCCTCGGCCACGTTGATCTCGGCCGCCGCCGCCGCCAGCTCACGTTCGGCTGCGGCAATATCAGGACGCTGCGCCAGCACCTGCGCCGGTACGCTCTCGACCACCAGGGCGGCTGGCCGCGGCAAGCCAGGCGTGGCATTGGCCGTGGCCGCAGTCGCCGCTACCGGCGGCGCGTCCAGGCGGGTGCGCAGATCGGCTTCGGACAGGCCGGTCAGCGCCACCAGCGCCTTGACGTCGAGATCGCATTCGGCGCGCTGGGCAATCAACCGTTCGCGCGCGGACGCCGCCGAGGCATCGCTCAAAAACCCCTCGGCGCGCGGCATGTAGCCGGTTTTCAGCGCTTCCGCCGTCAGGCGCGCCACCGCTTCGCGCGATTGCAGGTCCTGCACCAGGATGTCGGCGCTGACGCGGCAGGCGCGGTAATCGACCAGGGTGGCGGCCACTTCCGCCGCCAGCGACACGCGCGTCACATGCCAGTCGGCCTCGCGCGCCTGCCAGCGCGCACCGGCCGCTTCCGCCGCCTTGGCGCGGGCACCGAACAGGTCGATCTCCCAGCTGGCATCGAGGC
>JBEVNE010000251.1:0-12809 GCA_040508275.1 Duganella sp. | reverse complement strand
CGGGCCAGCCGCACCACGGGCTGGCCCGCGCTGACCACCTGGCCAGGCTCGGCCAGGGTTTCCATGACGATGCCGTCGGCATCGGCCAGCAGCTCGGTGTAGCGGCTGGCGTTGCGCGCCACCTCGGCCTGGGCTTCGGCGGCACTCAGCTGTGCTTTGGCGGCGTCGGCAGCCGCCAGCACCTGGTCATAGGCCGACGACGAAATGGCGCCGGTGCCCTTCAGGTCGCGGTAGCGCGCTTCGTCTTGCGCCGTTTGCAGTGCGCGGGCGCGGGCCGCAGCCACCGCTTCCTGCTGGGCCAGCGCGGCAAGCTTCAGATCGACCGGATCAATGCGCATGAGCGGCTGGCCACGCTTGACCGGCTGGCCGCTATCGACCAGGCGTTCCAGCACTTTGCCGGAGACCCGAAAGCCCAGATCGCTTTGCACGCGGGCGGCGACGGTGCCGGTAAACGAGCGCGCAGCATGCGCAGCCTGCTGAACCACGGCGGCGCGCACCAATGGCGCCTGAGTGCGCGGGTCCGCAGCCGTTTTTTCGCCGCAGGCGACCAGGGCCAGCGGCAGCGCGCACGCGACAGCGGATAAAACAAGACGACGACAAGACATAGAAATCCCGTATGGAAATATAACAGGATTTCATTTTGCGACCAGTGACCAATTAAGTCAATGGTCACCACTCAGATAGACTGATCATCTTGACAAGCTTCGCAGCACCAGGCTGGATAACTGCGCCGGCGCGTCGTTGACGGAATCGAGGCTGTACTGCAACAACAGCGGGTTCAGATAGGGCCGCATCACCAGGCAGATTGCATTGGAGGCTTCGTCCAGCGGCGTCTTGCGCTCAAAGTCTTCGGCTTCCCGCCCCTGGCGCAATATGTCCTGCACCAGCTGCTGGATGCGCAGTTCGTAGTGCTTGACCGAGTCCCACTGCCCGGTCGCGGCAGCCGCCGCAATGTCGTACAGTTTGCGCTCATCAAAAAACAGGCGCAAGCCTGATTCCACAGCGGTTTTGAACATGCGGCGCAGCTTTTCCGGCGCCCGCTCGGCGCCGTCCACCGCCGTGCGGATATCGGTTTCGATTTCGCGCAGGCAGTTGGCGCAGATCATTTCGCCGATCGCCTGTTTCGATTCGAAGAACTTGTAGATGTACGCCTTGGAAAAGCCGACGGCTTTGGCCAGGTCGGATACCGTGGTCTTTTCGTAGCCGTATAACCGGAAATGTTCGGTTGCTGCGCTGACGATCTGGTCGCGAACGTCGTGATCGGCAGGGCCACGCACGGAGTTGGGAGTAGAGATGGTTTTGTTCATGGATGACAGCTTAACCGCTGCCGCCAATTCGCACAATAAGTGACCAAATCGTGATATAGTCACTCCACGCTAACCACTTTCTGCCACTGCCATGCCACTCCCCCGCACCTTCATGTCGCTCGCCATTGCCGCCATCGTCAGCGGTTGCGCTGTCGGACCCGACTACGTTCGCCCCGATACGCAACTGCCGGACCGTTATATGGGCCAAGCCGCCATTGATGCACGCCAAGCTGTCGCCAGCGCCGAGCTCAGCGAATGGTGGGCCGGCTTTGGCGATGCCCAGCTCACGCGCCTGGTCACGCTGGCGCTGGCGCAGAATCTCGACCTGGCCCAGGCGACGGCGCGGGTGGCGCAATCGCGCGCCGGTCTCGGTGCGGCCAATGCAGCGCTGCTGCCATCGGGGAACATCAGCGCCCAGACGGCACGCGCCTACCAGTCGGTGGAAACACCGCTGGGCCAGGTGTTGAACAGCCAGCCCAATTTTGATCGCTACGGCAACAGCCACGAAGTCAACCTCGCCGTGGGCTGGGAGCTGGACCTGTTTGGCGGTTTGCGTCGCGAACGCGAAGCCGCGCTGGCCGAGTATCAGGCCTCCGCAGCCGGCGTGGCCGCCACCCGCCTGGCGGTAGCGGCGCAAACTGCCGATATTTACCTGAGCATACGCGGCCTGCAAACGCGCCTGGAAGTCGCCCACGGCCAGGTCAAAACCCAGCAGGAACTGCTGGCCATGTTGAATCTGCTATATGGCAATGGCCTGGCCGCCGAGCTGCAGGTACGGCAGGTGGAAGGTGCGCTGGCCCAGGCCAGTGCGACCGTACCGGTGCTGGAATCCGGGCTGGAGTCGGCCATGAATGCGCTCGACGTGATGCTGGGCGCCGCGCCGGGCGCCTATCGGCAGGAACTGTCGGCGCCACAGGCCATTCCATCGGCGCCGCAGCTTGGCGCGCTGGGATCGCCGGGCAAGCTGTTGCAGCGCCGGCCGGACCTGCTGGCCGCCGAGCGCCGCCTGGCAGCCTCGAACGCCCGCATCGGCGCGGCCGTAGCCGAGTACTACCCGGCCTTCACGCTCAGCGGCATGATCGGCAGCGCTACTGTCCTGTCCAGCGGCAATCTGTTTTCCAGCGGCGCCAGCCAGGGCGCCGGCCTGCTGGGCTTGCGCTGGCGGCTGTTCGACGTCGGCCGCATCGATGCGCAGATTGCGCTGGCAAAAGGCCGCGAAGCCGAAGCACTGGCCGCCTACCGGCTGGCCGCGCTCAGGGCCACCGCCGAGGTTGAGGATGCGCTGTCGAACCTGGTCAAGCGCGAGCAGCAGACCGTGCTGCTGGCGCAGGGCGTGGCCTCGCTGAGCCGCGCCAGACAGGCGTCGCTGGCGGCATACCAGCGCGGCGTGGTGGCGCTGACGGAGGTGCTGCAAGCCGACGACAACCTGCTGCGCGCGTCCGACACGCGCGCACAGGCGCAAACCGAAGCGGCGCGCGCGGCAGTGGCGGCATTCAAGGCGCTGGGTGGAGGTTGGCAGGTGCAGCCGGTGGCTGCGCTGGCGGCACAGTAAGCGCCAGGCATTGCGCCGATCCATGCAACAAAGCATCAACTAAAGCACCGTTTTTCGCCCCTGAACAATCGATTACAGTGTTTTATTTAGCCGAAAGCCCACCATGCCCGCCATACGCCTGCAATACCTGTTCGATCCCTTATGCGGCTGGTGCTACGCCAGCGCCCCTGCACTGAACGCCCTGGCGCGGGAGTTTCCGCAGTGGCTGGAGATGCGTCCCAGCGGCCTGTTTGCCGGCCCCGGTGCGCGCGAACTCACGCCGGAATGGGGCGACTATGCCTGGGCCAACGACCAGCGCATTGCCGCCATGACCGGCCAGGTATTCAGCCAAGCCTATCGCCAGCAGATTCTGCTGGGCGGCACGGCGCGTTTCGATTCGGGGCCGATGAACCGCGCCCTGACGGTCGTGCAAGCCATTGCACCGGCGCTGGAGCCTGGCCTGCTGCACCGGCTGCAGGCCGCCCGTTATGTAGATGGTCTGGATACCGGCGCCGCCAGCGTGGTGGCGCACATCGCCGCCGCTTATCTACAGGAAAATGGCCATGCGGCCAACGCCGATGATCTGGCCTTGCAGTTGCAGAGCGATGCCGCCCTGGCGCAGCAGACGCGCCAGCGCCTCGAAGAAAACCAGTCACTGATGCACCAGCTCGGCATTCGCGGCGTGCCGCAACTGCTGGTACGCGTTGATGACGCGATACTGCCGCTGAACGATGGCGCGCTGTATCAGGGCCCGGACCAGCTGGTTGCCGAGCTGCGCCGCTTGCTGCGGCAGTGATCCTGCCTGATACGCCAGCCGCAGGCGATGCTGACAAGTACAGAGGACTATGCAGGCACTGCCGCATTAACACGGCTCAGTGCGTCATGGTGGGCGGCCTGATAAAGCGCGTTGAGTGAGGGGAAGTCGAGATCACCTGCTTCCAGCATCCATGCGTCGGTCACGGACCAGGCGCCATCGGTCACGCCAAGCACAATACATCTGGCCGACCATTGTCCGTCCTGCTCCGACCACATGACATACATGGCACCATCGACAGTGGCGACAATCTCGCGGTGATGAAATCGCCAATTAACTTTGCCAGCAGCAGTTTCGTTACTGAGAGAATCAATGATTTCTTTGCGGATTTCATGCGTTTGCATTGGGTGCTCCCGACGCTGCAGCTGCCGCAGCTAAAGACGTGAAAAGAATGTGAAGTCTGATAACTTCTTTCAGAAGAACATGCCACTCTGTTTCGTTTGCTCGCGGAATCTGTGCCAGATAAATAATAGTTTCGTGAACACGCTCGACATCGTCCGCAGCTTTTGCCCATGCTTTGGCACTAACAATACTACGGCTTTGTTCATCATGGCGATAGCGCGCAATCGTGTCGCGTAACTCGAAGACGGCATATGCGGCAGCGTCATAGTTTCTGAGCCAAAAAACACGAAAAAGTTCCCTTGATCGACCTGCAATATCGTGCATTTTTGTCGCAGCGGACAGTTTTCGGATCGCAACGGTTGCCTGCATCGCGGAGTCGCGTGCGGCGTGGGCTGCAGTTCGGGTACGATGAAGCTGCCACAGCGTCAAGGCGAAACCAGCAAAGGCTAACACCCGGTCTATGGTACCCATGTCCATGCTGTCCCCCGATTTCCATTCAGTGATACAGAATGGATCACATTTTGCGCTCAACAATCAGCATGACTCTAGCGCTGAATCAAAGTAACGCCATGAATCAGCACCGTAAGCCAGACTGGCAGTATTTTTCAGGTCTTCCTCATGCTGAGCAAACAGCATCCTACCCCGGCCATCCCCGCAACACATGATCGACCACCTCCTGCAACTGCTGGCGCGAGGCGCCGGCTGCTGACTGCACGGCCATGCCGTTGGACACCGTCATGACGTAGCGCGCCATCTGGCTCGGGCAGCAGTCGGCCGGCAGATCGCCGTCGATGCGGGCCTGGTCGAAGCGCTCCTTGAGGCGCGCTTCGCTGACGGCGCGCAGTTCGATCAGCGACGCGCGGATCGGCAGCGCGTCGTCGCTGCAGGCCAGTGCGCCATTGATCACCAGGCAACCGTGCGGGGCGTCGGCTTCGGTCTGGGCGTCGGCATTGCCGCGCAAGAAATGCTCGACCACGGCGCGCGCCGTGGGCAGCTTCAAGGCCGCGTTGAACAAGGGATCGTGGGTGGCGCTGTAACGCTCGAGCGCCAGGCGGAACAGGTTTTCCTTGTTGCCGAATACGGCATACATGCTCGGGCGGTTCATCCCCATCGCTTCGGTCAGCTCGGGCAGCGAACTGCCTTCGTAGCCCTTTTCCCAAAACACCTTCATGGCCTTGTCGAGCGCGTGGTCGGCATCGAAGGTGCGTGGCCGGCCAGCTTTGCGGGAGTTTTCTTTCATACCATTCGGTTAAAAATTAATTGACAGCAGCGATCACTCAGTTCATTATGAACTGATCGGTAAAAAATTCAAGTACTCCGCCAGCATTTGCTCGCCAGTCGGCTCGACTCCCAAGGAATCAACACATTATGCAACAGACCAGCAATCTTCATGCAACATCCACTGCGACAGCAGCCCCGACTACTCCCGCAGTCGATCCCGCTTTAATACCGCCCAGCCGTGCAGCATGGCTGGCCGTACTGTCCATCGGCGTCGGCGCGTTTGCGCTGGTGACGACGGAATTTTTGCCGGTCGGCCTGCTGCCCTCGATTGCCGCCGAGCTCGGCGTATCGAAGGGCACGGCCGGGATGATGGTCACGCTGCCCGGCATCGTTGCCGCCTTTGCCGCCATCTTGGTGACGATTGCCATCGGCAAAACCGACCGCCGCTACGTGATTGCCGGCCTGACCGCCACGCTGGTGGTGTCCAACCTGCTGGTGGCGTGGTCCGACTCGTTTGCCGTGATCCTGTGTGCACGCGCCTTGCTGGGCGTCGGCGTGGGCGGCTTCTGGGCCATCGGCGGCGCCATTGCCACAAGGCTGGTGGCGGCGCCTTACGCGGCGCGGGCCATGTCGGTGGTGTTTGCCGGCGTGTCGGTGGGTACCGTGGCGGGCGTGCCGGCCGGTGCGCTGCTCGGTGAAGCCCTGGGCTGGCGCGCGGCCTTTGTCGCCGCCGGTGCGGTGGGCGTGCTGGTGTTGCTGATGCAGCTGGCCCTGATGCCGCGCTTGCCGACCGACAGTTCGATGACCTTCAGCCAGGTGCCGCAACTGCTGCGTATTAAAAAAGCGCGGCTCGGCATGGCGGTCACGCTGCTGGTCTTCATCGGCCAGTTTTCCGCCTACACCTACGTCACGCCATTCCTGGTACAGGTCAGCCAGCTGACGGCAGGCGCCGTCAGCGCGCTGCTGCTGGCCTACGGCGTGGCCGGCTTTATCGGCAACCTGGTGGGCGGCTGGCTGGTGGCGCGCAGCGTGCGCCGCTCCCTGATCACGGTAGGCCTGGTGATCGGCCTGTCGACGCTGGCCATGCCGCTGCTGGGCACATCACTTGCGGGCGTGGTATTGTTGATCATCACCTGGGGCCTGGGCTTCGGCATGATGCCGATCTCGGTGCAAAGCTGGATGTTCAAGGCGGCACCGGACGCCATGGAAAGCGGCGGCGCGGTGTTCGTCTCCACCGCCCAGGTGGCGCTGGCCAGCGGCGCGCTGATCGGCGGCATCGTCGTCGATCATCTCGGCGTGGCCAGCGTGATGGTGACCGGCGGCGCATTTGCCGTGGCGATGGCGCTGGTCATGTGGCGGCTGGGCGCGGAAGACGGCGGGCCGGCGGTGCGGTTACATGCGGTCCATTAACCAGGGCGGCGGCATCTACGCCTGATCGGGCACCAGCGAAAACATATGCGCCGCCATCGAGCGTTCGCCGATCTGCACGCGGTTGCGGGCGATGCCTTCGCGCACCGCGCCGGATTTCAGCGCCACGGCTTCGCTGGCCGTATTACCAACGGCCACGACGATTTCAACACGCTGCAGCCCCAGCTCGCGAAACGCCCGCGCAGCAAGCGCCTGTACCGCACGCGACGCCACGCCCTGCCCCTGCGCCGACTGGCGCACCCAGTAGCCGAGGTTGCAGAGTTTGTGCCGCTGACGAATATCGTTGAGCCCCGCACCGCCCAGCAGTTTGCCGGACTGGTGGCAAAAAATGCCGTACTCAAAAGCCGTGCCTGCGGCAAGCTGGCTGGCACACAGTTCGAACCAGCTCAGGGAGTGATCAATGCTGAAATCCGCCGTACACCATGGCAGCCATGGGCCTACCGATGCGACAGATTCGAGCACGGCAGCGGTGAGTTGTTCCGCGTCGGCGTTGGAGTAGCGTCGCAGCAGCAGGCCGGCGTGGATGATATCGGGTTGGTCCATGGTGAGCCTTTCATGTCATATCCGCCCACGCCGAAACTCCGCCAGGAACGACTTGGTTTCCTGCGGCGACAACACCATCACCGCATCGCCATGCCAGGCGTACAGATAAGGCGTGCCGCCCTGGCGGTCGGTCAGTTTGGCGTCGAGCAGGAAGCAGGTGCCCAGCGGGTACAGGGACAGGTCGCGCAGGCGCTGCGAGCATTGCACGGCCAGTTCCGGTGAAAACGCCTGGCCCGGCACCGGGTGGATAGCCACCGCACCGGCGCGCTGCACCGAGTGCACCGCCACCTGGCGGTAGGCGTAGATATCGCGTGCCATCACGCCTGGCCTGGTAAAGCCAGCAGCAGCGCTACCGCTTCGGCGGCGATGCCTTCTTCGCGGCCCAGATAGCCGAGCTTTTCGTTGGTCTTGGCCTTGATGTTGACCTGCCCTGCCGTCACACCGAGATCCTCGGCCACGTTGGCGCACATGGCGGCGATGTGCGGCGCCATCTTGGGCTTCTGGGCGATGATGGTGGCGTCGATATTGCCGATGCTGTAGCCGGTAGCGGCCACGCGGCGCGCCGCTTCTTTCAGCAGCGTGCGCGAATCGGCGCCCTTGAACTGGGCATCGGTATCAGGGAAATGCTTGCCGATGTCGCCCAGCGCCGCAGCGCCCAAAATCGCATCGGTGATCGCGTGCAGCAGCACGTCGGCGTCCGAGTGGCCCAGCAGACCCAGATGATGCGGGATATCGACGCCGCCAATGATCAGCTTGCGGCCTTCAACCAGCGCGTGGCAGTCGTAACCCTGGCCGATACGGAATGGAAGTTTGTTCATGATGATTCCTTGTTATTCGCCTGCCGCCAGATACATCTGCGCAATGCGCAGGTCGGCCGGCAGGGTGACTTTGAGATTGCGCGGATGCCCTTCAACCAGTTTTGGCGCGAGGCCCAGCATTTCGACGGCGCTGGCATCGTCGGTGATGGCACCGGGGTCCGGTGCGCTGGACAATGCGCGCAGCAGCAGCGCATAGCTGAACATTTGCGGCGTTTGCGCCAGCCACAGGCCGTCGCGCGGCACCGTGGCAACGCTGTCGCCGTCCCGGCGCTTGACCGTATCGACCACTGGCAAGGCCAGCAGGCCGCCGGCCGGATGGTTGCCCACGCCCTGCACCAGCTTGTCGATCAGCGCCGGTGTCAGGCCCGGACGGGCGGCATCGTGCACGAGAATATGGTCGCTGTCGCGCACCAAGTCCTGCAGTGCGCGCAGGCCGTTGAGCACCGTGTCCATGCGGGTGGCGCCGCCGCAGCGCAGCACTGTTACGCCTTCAAGACCGGGCGGCAGCACGGCGTCGATCTGCGTGTCGGCAGCGCTCACCACCACGTAGGTATGGGCGATGATGGCGCTGGCGCGAAAGGCATCGACGGCATGGCGCAGCAGCGGCTTGCCGTCGAGTTCCAGGTATTGTTTGGGGCCGCTGGCGCCCATGCGTGCGCCCACGCCGGCGGTGGGCAGCAGGGCAAAATGGCGGGCGGTGGTCGGTGTAGCGGTCATATAAAAACGTGATTGGTTATTTGCGGCGGCGCCGCTCGACGATCTGCCGGATCTCGCCATTGCAACTGTCGGCCAGGCGCGCATATTCTTGCGGCGTATCGATTTTAGCCTGCTCTGACTTGCCTTTGTCGAATTCCGCCTGAATAAACGGGAACCACACGCTGTTAATCTCGTGCTGCAGCGCCGATTGCGCCGTGCCGGACGGCGCATACAGCGGCCGTGCGTCAAAACGCTTGTTGAGCGCTGCGCGCACCACGTTTTCCACCCGCACCAGGTTGTCCATATAGGCTTTCAGGTGGCGCAGCTCATGTTCGAGTATGCCGTTGTAGGCGCAGGTGCCGGGCGCGAACTCGTTGCCGACATAGATCAGCACCGGCGAATAATTGAGCTTGATCTCGACGCGCGGCGCCACGCATTCATAGCCGCTGACCGGGTCTTGCAGTATCGGCCCACCGAGCGTGGCCGCATACTGGGCGCGCGTGACGGTCAGCCCCAGCGTCTCGCTCCTGCCGTCGATACTGCCGGTCTTCAGCGTCAGCGCGCGATACGGCAGCTGGTTGTTGATGGTGTAGCCATTGGCTTTGGCCGACAGCACCGAGATGGTCTTGCTGATGGTGTCTTCGCAGCGGATCTGGAATGGCGTGCGCGCTGGCGCGGCGGCAGCGGCTGAAGAAGCGGCAAGCATGCCGGCGGCAACACAGAACCACAGCGCCACCGTATGCATGATCTTAGTCCAGTTTCCAGTCGCCGGCGCGCAGCTTGTCGAGCCAGAAGGCGCCGATGATGGTTTTGACGTCGGTGACCTTGCCTTCGCGGATCCACTGCAGCAGTTCATCGATGGTGGCGGTGAACAGTTCGAGGAACTCGCCTTCGTCGAGCTGCTGCTTGCCTTCCTTCAGACCGCGCGCGAGGAAGATGTCGAGGTGTTCGTCCGAGTAGGCGATGGCGTTGTGGATCTTGCAGACAAAGTGCCACTCGCTGCCCGTGTAGCCGGTTTCCTCGAGCAGTTCGCGCTTGGCGCAGTCGAGCGGGTCTTCGCGCGGATCAAGTTTACCAGCGGGGAATTCGATGAAGGCACGGCCCAGCGGGTAGCGGAACTGGCGCTCCAGTAGCACCCGACCATCGTCGAGCAGCGGCAGGATCACCACCGCACCCGGGTGCAGGATATACTCGCGCACGCTCTGACTATCATCAGGCAGCTTGATGGTGTCGCGCTGGATTTTGAGGAAATGGCCATCGTAGACCGTTTCACCATCGATGCGGGTTTCTGTAAGATTCACTATTGCTGCTCCACATTAATTGAAGAGCAATAGTGTATCAGGCATGCCTCTTATGGAGGTAGCGCACGATAAAGCCCGGGAATCCGAGCACGAGGAACAAACAGGCCGAGATGGCGTAAAACTCCCAGGTCTGCGGGAAGCGGCTGCCGATCTGGGTTTCCAGCGCCAGGCCGATGGCGCCGACGACAAAGTACAGCACCGCCATTTCGGCCAGCCGCGCAATCAGCGGCTTGGCGGCGTTGCGCCAGCGCACCGGCGCCAGCGCAAACACTTTCTCGTTGAAGAATGGCAGGTTGGCGGCCGCGATGGCTATCGCGATCACCAACCAGCTGGCGATACCGGCATCCATCAGGTAGCCAGCGTCACTTTCATGGCCTGCACGCACAGGGCCAGCAGCGGACCAGGCAGCACGCCCAGCGCCAGGATGGCCAGGCCGTTCAGGCTCAGTACCACTTTCATGTCGGCCGGGGCTTCCAGCTTGGCGCTGTCGGCTGGCTCGTCAAACCACATGGTTTTCACCACGCGCAGGTAGTAGAACGCGCCGATCAGCGAGAACATCACGGCCACGATGGTCAGCCAGACCTGGCCGGTGCCCAGCACGGCATTCAGCACCGAGAACTTGGCGGCAAAGCCGACCAGCGGCGGCACGCCTGCCATCGAGAACATCATGATGGTCATCATCAGCGCAAACCAGCCGCTGCGTTTGCCCAGGCCCTTGAAGTCGGCCAGGTTGTCGGCGTCGAAACCGGCGCGCGACAGCAGCATCAGCAGACCGAAGGTGCCGACCGTGGTCAGCACGTAGGTGACGATATAGAACATCGACGCGCTGTAGGCATTGACCATGCCATTGCCATCAATGGTGGTGCCGACGCCCGACAGCAGGCCCAGCAGCACGAAACCGATTTGCGCGATGGTCGAATAGGCCAGCATGCGTTTCAGGTTGGTCTGAGCAATCGCAGTCAGGTTACCGATCACCAGCGACATCACGGCCAGTACCAGCAGCATCTGCTGCCAATCGATAGCCAGCGGCAGCAAGCCTTCCACCAGCAGGCGGATGCAGACGGCGAAGGTGGCGATTTTCGGTGCGCCGCCCAGCAGCAGGGTCACTGCCGTTGGCGAACCTTCGTACACGTCCGGTACCCACATATGGAATGGCACGGCGCCCAGTTTGAAGGCCAGGCCGGCAACCAGGACCACGATTCCGAAGACCAGGATGGTCGGCTTGATGGTGCCGGCAGCAACGGCGGCGGCAACCTTGGACAGTTCCAGCGTGCCGGTGGCGCCGTACAGCATCGACATGCCGTACAACAGGAAACCGGAAGCCAGCGCGCCCAGCACGAAGTATTTCATCGCCGCTTCGGTGGCCTTGTGGTTGTCACGGCGCAGAGCAACGAGTGCGTACAGCGACAGCGACATCAGTTCCACACCGAGGTAAATGGTGAGGAAGTGCGAACCCGAGATCATGATCATCTGGCCCAGGCCGGCAAACAGGGCCAGCACGTAGAACTCGCCGCCCAGGTTACCGCTCATCATGCCGCGGTCGCTGCTGTACTGGCGCGAGTAGATCAGCGTGAGCGCCAGCGCCAGGTAGGTGAACAGCTTGAGCAGGTTCGACATCGGGTCCGACACATACATGCCATGGAAGGTGTACGTGGTGGTGCCGGCGCTGAAGTCACCCCAGCTGATGGCCGCGCAGGCGGCCAGCAGTGCCAGCGACAGGTAATAGGTAATCGAGCGCTTGGACTCCTTCAGGTACAGGTCGACCAGAAGGAGCAGCGAGGCGCCGACGATCATCGAGACCTCGGCGTAAGCCGGGGCGATGTTGAACGCCTCTTGTGGAATAGGTGTAATCATTTATGCTTTTCCGATTTTCCGATTTTCTTAAGGCAGCTTGCTCTTGGCGACGTGCGTGAGCAGGTCGGCAACCGAGGTTTGCATGGTGTCGGTGAACGGTGCTGGATACAGACCCATGTACAGAACGGCGACCGCCAGGATGCCCAGCATGAAGAACTCGCGACCGTTCACATCGACCAGTGCGGCCACGTGATGGTTGGTCACTTTGCCGAAGATCACGCGCTTGGCCATCCACAGCGAGTACGCTGCGCCGAAGATCAGGGCGGTGGCAGCCAGCAGGCCGATCCAGAAGTTGTACTGGGTGGCGCCCAGGATCACCATGAATTCACCGACGAAGCCGGAGGTCGCTGGCAGGCCGCAGTTGGCCATCGAGAAGAAGATGAACAGTGCAGCGAATTTCGGCATCTTGTTGACCACACCACCGTAGTCGGCGATCTGGCGCGAGTGGGCCTGGTCGTACAGCACGCCGATACACAGGAACATGGCGCCCGAAATGAAGCCGTGCGAAATCATTTGCACGATGGCGCCCTGCACGCCAATGGCGTTAAAGATGAAGAAGCCCAGGGTGACAAAGCCCATGTGCGCGATCGACGAATAGGCGACCAGTTTTTTCATGTCTTTTTGTACCAGTGCCACCAGGCCGACGTAGATCACGGCGATCAGCGACAGGGTGATCACGAAACCGGACAGGTAGTGCGATGCGTCCGGGGTGATCGGCAGCGAAAAACGCAGGAAACCATACGCGCCCAGCTTCAGCATGATCGCGGCCAGCACGACCGAACCGCCGGTCGGCGCTTCGACGTGGGCATCCGGCAGCCAGGTGTGCACCGGCCACATCGGCACCTTGACGGCGAAGGCCATGAAGAAGGCGCAGAAGATCAGGATCTGCTCTTTCATCGTCAGCGGCAACTTGTGCCATTCGAGGATGTCGAACGAACCCGAGGCGTTGTACAG
>JBEVNE010000247.1:0-6397 GCA_040508275.1 Duganella sp. | reverse complement strand
GCGCCACCAATGCCCGCGCGGAAATCGTCGAAGTCATTCCCAAGGTGCCCGACATGCTGGTAGCCGGCGCCACCAGCGACGAAACCATCTGGCGCGTGCGCCTGCGCGTGAAGGAAAAACTGCCCGAGCGCTTCGACGTCACGCCGCCGGCCTTCGAGATCGGCCTGACCGAATACCCGATGCGTACCTTCACCTACCGCTACTTCCCCGAGCGCAAAGCCTTCGGTCTGTGCCGCTGACCGAAGACGCTAGACCAGCAAGTCTGCAAGGTAGCCGGCCCCGCTAAACGGGGCGCTGACGTACTGCGAGGCGACGTTATTTGGCGGGCTCGGCAGCAGCGTCGGCAGATGGTGCTGCGGGTGCTGCCGGCGCTTCCGGTTCCTTGAACTTGGCGCCAGACTGGTTAGCCATAAACACGACAGCGCGCGCCACTTCGACATCGTCGAGGTCGGGATTGCCGCCCTTGGCCGGCATGGCACGCAAGCCTTCCACGGCGTGCTTGACGATGGTGTCGTAGCCTTGCGCAATACGCGCCGACCAGCCCGCCGCATCGCCAACCTTGGGCGCACCGGCCACGCCAGCGCCATGACAGGCCGCGCAGGTCGAGTTATAGATGGCGTCGCCGGCCTGCAGCACCTTGGGCGCGTTGACATCCTTGAAGGTAAAGCCGGTGTCTGCGACAGGGGCAAGACGGGTGGCAATTTCTTCCGGCGCCTGGCTATTCGAACCGGCGCCGGTCAGCTTGTCCGCCGTAACGTACTGGACCAGCAGAATGATGCCGATCACGGTAATGGCAAAAAAGCCCACCACGGCGATGATCAGTTGTTTAGGCGTTTTAATGATGGATTCGTTGTGTGCGTCGCTCATGATGTCCTTGAAAGTCTATGCCGGGTTGCGTGCCAAAATCAGATCGGGCTGCCTTGCAAAACCTTTATCAAACGGCCGATTATAGGCTCAAAAAACGGCGCAGGGAAACGTCAAACATGTCAGAAACGACACTTGCCGATGGACGTGCGACGATAAAACCGGTATCCTACGGCACACCTCAGTTTTTCCCCTCGCGCGGCTGTAGCTCAGTGGATAGAGTATTGGCCTCCGAAGCCAAGGGTCGTGGGTTCGATCCCCGCCAGCCGCACCATAATTCCCAGTCAATTCAAACAGTTAGTGTTTTCAGCTGAGACACTGTCGCACTGCTACCGGCACCATCAGGCACATTGCCCCATGTTCCCCTCGATCAGCTTTTGATGCCCGGGTCCGCGCTCACACCAGCAATATTTCGCCGGAATTCCAATTTTCCCTGAAGAATCTCTCGCTCTTGCTACGCCTTTGATAGCAAGTTGGAGAAGACTTTTTGTGGCATTTTTGATCTGTATCAAAAGTTTCCATCTTTAAATTTGGCGTGATATGTGGTCGATTGCTGGTTCAACGACCTCAAGCCAACAACCCCCGCAAAGCCTGAACATTCCCCCACACCTCTTTCGGCTTGCCGGTCGAAATGGCCGACGCCAGCCCCAGCAAGGCTGTCACTATGTCGATTACCTTCTTGATGCCGTTGATGGTGTCGAGTACCTCGATGGCTTCCTGGTGGATGGCACGCAGTTCGGCCAGGTTGGTCTGGCTTTCGTTGATGACGATGATCGCCGCCGTGGTGGTCATATCGCGGGCGGCGTCGCGCAGCGATGCTTCGAGTTGCTTCAGTTCGTCCTGCCTGGGCTGGGACAGCTTGTTGCTGTTGCCCAGGCGGTATTTTCTCAGTGCGCTCGAGGCTTGCCGGTACTGCTCGGCCAGCTCCAGCGCGTCGTTATCGGTCAGCTTGGCGGGTGTGTTCATTGGGTTGTCCCTTCGATGTTGCCGGCCTCGGCTGTGCGCGCCAGCTGGTAGGTGCTGCGGATTTTCCGCGTGTATTGCTTGAGCTGGTCCAGCACTTCCTGGTCGGCGATCTTGTCGCGATTATCGTATAGCGACTGGTGCGCTGCGGCGATGGTCTTCAGTGTGTCGATGTAGGGAGCAAGCGCTTGCTGGCGCCGGGCAAAGCCCTGCACGATGGCGCCGTGTTGCGACCACAGCAGTTCGGCGGCCACCGGTTCGCGCTGGCCGGCAAGGTGCATCAGCTCGTCGTAGTAAGCGTGGTACAGGGCTTTTTCATCGGCGATGGCGCTGTCAAAGGCCGCCATGAGGCGCACCGTGTCGGCGAGTATGCCTTGCAGGGGCGCGTTGGCGCGGGTAATCAACTGCTTCAGTTCGCGCTGGCGGTAGGCATTGGTGGCGGCGTCCGTCAGCAAGGTGCCGATCGCCTTGACCAGGTCTGCCTGCTGTGCCGGTATCAGGCCGTTGCTGCTGGCGGCATCGACAAGGGGATTGATCTGCCCGTCATAATTGGTGACTTCGTCGGCGGCCAGCGTTGCCAGCGCCGCCATGTAGTCCGATACCGCTTGATGGTAGAGCTGTAGCGGCACACGCAACTGCTCGCGCTCCCTGGCCTGCTCGGTCAGCCTGGTGCGCTGGGCGTCGTCCTTGCGCAGCGTGTAGCGTTTGGAACGTTCGGGACTGCCGAGATAATCCTCGGTCAACGCCGTGTAGCTGGCGCTGTCGGCCGACAGTGCGCCGAAATCCCTGATCGCGCCGAGGTTGGCGCAGCCCGTAAGCAGCAGCGTCAGCAGGGTGGGGGCCAGGTAGCGTTTCAGTAAGTTGGTCAAGGTGTTTCCTTTGCTGGCTGGTGGTGATGAACGCGAAGAAAAATTTAACGTGCCGCGCCGATGATGGCGTCGATCCACTGCGCCATGTGGCGCTGGTCCACGTCAAAGTAATGCGTGTGGGCGCCGCTGCCCAGGCATACATCGAGTTGCCGGTGCTGATGGTGGGGCGGCAGCCCGGAGGCTTCGTACAGGATGGCGGCATCGAGTTCCTGCGCAGTCTCAGCTGGCGACCACAGCCAGCGGCCAACATAGTCGCCGCTCATGTAAAGATTGATCCAGCGCTGCACGCCGAGCGCGGCGCAGGATGCAGGGATGGCCGCTGTCGTGGCGGGCGCTGCGGTGCTGCTGTCCGGGCTGGCGGCCTGTTCGTGTACCCAGGCGTATTGAGCCGGGAAGCGCGCCGCATACAGCTGGCGCAGCGGGCAGCCGGCTGTCAGCAGGCTGACTTTTCTCTCAAGACCTTGCCACAGCTGCGCCACGCGTTGATCCTGGTTGTCTGTGTGGGCCGCACGATAGCGCAGGTAGCGCAGCAACTCCGCAGTGATCACGGCACCCTGGCTATGCGCAACAATCACGATGTCGTCATAGCCTTCGTCCACAAGGTGTTCCAGCAGCGCCACGTAGCGCGAGAAGATGCGCGCGCGTGGAATGGCGCGCCGCGGGAATTCGCGGAAGTGGTTATCGACATCGAGCGCCACGTCCAGTGGCAGGCGCAGCCAGGGTACGGTGCGCGAGAGCAAACCGCCGAAGGCCACGAAGACGGCGGTGACCGTGGTGGCGCCTAGCATCAGAGGGCTCAGAGTATGCTGGGAAAGCGACTCGATCTGCGCGGACAGCTCGCCGAACCATGCCTCTGGAAATCGGCCCATGCGGTTCAGTAATATCAGAACGCCGAACAGCATGCCGGTCGGAACGGCAATCACCACGATCAAACGGATGGTGTTATCGAGTCCGGCGTAGCCTCGGCTGAGCCAGCGTCCCAGCGCTTGCGCATTGATGTTGTGCTTGCCCGGGAATACTTCAGTCAGCGCGCTCGGTATCAGCATGATGGCTACATACACGGCCAGTATTGCCGGCAGGGCGGTGACAATCGCAAAGGCCTGTGTGCTTTTCTGAAGGCGCAGCAGCAGAAACCAGTCACCGCCATTGATGCAGGCCAAGGGCGTGTCTTTGCTGAAAAGCCAAGGCGAGCCTTCGCCGAAGACCAAGGGCTGATACGGAGTATTCACGGTGCCAGACGTGACGGCATGTGTCAGCACGGTCCACAGTGCCATGGCGAGAGTGAGGAAAACGGTCAGCGAGATGAATACGGCAAGCTGGCCGGTGATCACGGCGGCGCGCCGGGTCGGGTCCCGGCGGATCATCACGGCGCCTCTCACCAGCCAGGCCAGCATGATGAACGGCACAAGGACCCACCAGATGATTATTCCTATCAGCAAAATTTCAAAGGCGCGCATGGCAGCCTGTAGCCATATCTGCTCGCCACCGGGCGGAAGGACGCCAAGCGCGAGGCGGACCGCTTCGCCCAACATTACCTCAAGCGTGAAACCAAGAAACAGCAAGCCGCTTAACCTGATCTTCGGAAAGCGTTGTTCCGCCGCGTTCAGGCCGTAAATGCAGAGCGCCGACAACAGGCCGAGTACGCTGATGCCGAGCAGCAGAGGGTAGGGGGTGACGAGCAGCAGCAGTGTGCCGGCAATCGCCAAAGCTGCGCTGAACCAGCGGCGCACCCAGCTCCCTGGGTGGTGAAAGTAGAAACTGCTGATCGCCGCCATCGGCAGCGCCGCTGCCAGCACGCCATGCACGATCTTTGCGTAGGGATGCGCGGCCTGGATCAATGCCATGGCGGCGAGCACCACGAACACCTGCAGGAACAGCTGCGATAACAGCATGGTAAATGTCCAGTCAAGTGCGGTCTGGAGCCTGGCGAAACTTGCCCAGCGCTTTGCTGTCGGCAGCTTCCTCAATTTGGCGTCGAGCACGGTCTGATCGATAGCGTCGCGCCCCAGCCGCGAAAAACGGAACAGCAAGGTGAATAACTCGTCGATGATGCGCGGAACATTGCCCGAAAGGCGAGACAGATCAGCCCAGTACATCTCGTGCACATCGACCTGCTCGACGCGATCGTTTGCAGTGCGCCGCATGCGGATGCGCGTGGCTTCGTAGGCGGCGTCTGGACTGCTGTTGTCTGCTGCCTTGCGCAGCAGGTAGTCGCTGAACCCGGTGCCGAGGTCGGCTTTGACGGTGCCGGCGCCGTCCTTTGCGGTGAGCGCCAATCCCAGGCTATTGGCGGCGCTAGTTGAGCTCGCTTGCAACGCTTGCCAGCCTTCATACTGGAAGTCGGACGTGGTGGAGCGCCACGGCTTCCTGACTGCATTTGCCCCGCTGTCGGATGGCGGGCTGGCCGTTGTCGCGGCCGCCGCCAGCACTGCATAGTCCTGGTCCGGTGAGTCTTGAACCTCGGGTAATTTCTCGGTGGGGCGCAGGAGCGGCACCCCCAGCACCACGCTGTCGCGCACGCCGTCGCCATAGCGCCCGCCGGAATTCCCCGCCACATGGCTGCTGGCGGCCAGCAGGTGCGCAAGCTGTTGCGCCGTCTCTCCTGGCAACTGGTCGGCAACGCCATGAATGGCGATCACCGCCACGCGCCTGGTTTCTGCCGTTTTGCCCAATGCTGCTGCCATGGTTCGCCTGGCTCCCGCCGTTGTGATGGTTGTTTATTCTCCTTGATATTGTGAATAAAATTGCATTTCAAGAAATCGCTAACTATCAAATTTGCAATAAAACAACGCTCTTTTGATCGCAGGAAGCAGGGATTTGGCAGCACCCTGCGAAGCGCACCGGGCTGCTTCCTCCCTGACACCCATTAAAACTCGTACTTGGCCCGCAACCCGACGTAGCGATCTGCATTGCGCGGCAGGAATTGCATCAGCACATGGCTGCCGCTGTAGAAGTTGTAGTGGTCGGCGATAAAGCTGCTGTAGCTCTTGTCGAGCAGGTTGTTGACGTACAGCGTGACTTTCCAGCTGTGGCCGGGGTTGCTGACAGCGATGCTGCCGTTGACGATGCCATAGCTTCCCTGTTCCGTCAGCGGATTGGCGCCCAGGTCGAAGTTGACTGCCGACTGGTGCTGGTAGTTGAGGTTGGCAATACCGCTGTAACCCGATTCGCCCAGCGCAAAGTTATAGGTGCCGCCCAGCGTGAACTTGATTTTCGGCGCATTGGCCAGGCGCTTGCCGGCCAGGTCCTGTACCGAAGCGGTGCCGATGCGCACGCATCCTTGCGCCACCGTCTGCCCCGGGTAGCACAGCGCAGCGGGCATGTGGCGGATTTTGGCGTCCACATAGGCCAGCGAGCTTTCCAGCATCAGCGTATTGATCGGCTTGGCCGTCAGTTCCAGTTCCACGCCCTTGGTACGCAGCGCGCCGACGTTGGTGACTGCATTCTGGCGCACATTGGTGGTCGGATCGACGCGCGAGGACTGTGCCTGGAAGTCGTCGTAATCGGTCTGGAACACGGTGGCGTTAAGCTGCACGCGGTTTTGCAGGAAACGGCTTTTCAGGCCCAGTTCATAGGCCTTCGAGGTTTCCGGCGCTACCGGCAGGCGGATGCGGGTCTGGTCGAAACCGGTCGAGATATCGTAGCCGGCGCCCTTGTAGCCGGTGGCGTACGAGGCGTACACCATTACCGCTTTGGCCAGG
>JBEVNE010000197.1:0-12263 GCA_040508275.1 Duganella sp. | reverse complement strand
GGTTTCTTGATTGGCACAGGCGCTTTCGATTACACAACGACTTGCTTATTTAGGATAAAGTTTCTTGCAGCTCCCCGAAAGGAGCCCACGTCTTCGAACTTGCCGACCACACAAGTTCGACAACACTACGACTACTTATACCTGGTCGGACTGACCGGCGATTACTGCACTCCACCGATTGACGGCTACACCGTCCGTACGCCTAACTCACTGAAAACAAACACAACCTGCACAAAAAACGATGCCAAAACATACAACACTTAGCGTTTTATTATAGCACGCCACTTTTCAATATCCAGAGGCGCACACCGCACTTCAGGCCATGCAAACAGGCAAGAAGCATGACGCGAATCAACATACCTCCAATGTACTGCAAGCTTATCGGTTCGCCAACTCCGCTTGCCCCTCGCGCAATAACTGGTCTTGCTGCGCCGTTAATTCACGATAGCGGGCGCCAATCTGGTCCGATGGCATGCCGGACGAGAACAACTGGCTCAACTCCTGCTTCAACGCATCGTTTTTAACTTCGCGGACGGCACTGCGCAAGAACAGGCGCACCGCGTCGAATTCCGACTCCGGTTCCTGCGCGATTTCACCAATGATGGCATCGTATTCATCGCCCTGTGCCTTCAAGTGTTGCGCGAATGCCGCGAAACTGCCGTGCTGCCCCATCGCCTGCGCTGCCGCCACCAACTGCGCCAGGCGCTCGGCAGCCTCGGCGCCAAAAAACTGGAACGCCGCCAGCGCTGCATCATCGATATCGAGCGCCAGTGGTGGATGCGCCACCAGCAGGCGCACGATCTGCAGTTCCAGCCCGACCGGCGCCGGCCGGCCGCTACGGCTCGGCGCCTTGCGCGACAGGGCCACCGGCTTGGCCAGCTCGAACAAGGCTTCAATTTCGTGCGGCGTGGTCTGCGTGATCTGCGCCAGGCCGCGCACAATCTGCAGGCGCAGCGCCGTCGGCGTCATCGCCTGCAGCAGCGGCTTGGCGTCAAACTGCGCGCGCGCGCGACCTTCCGGGCTTTGCAGATCATGCTCCCCCACCACCTCCTTGATCAGGAATTGCGACAGCGGCATGGCTTCGTGTATCTCTTGCTCAAACGCTTCCTTGCCGAATTCGCGCACATAGCTGTCCGGGTCATGCTCGGTCGGCAAGAACAGGAACTTGATGGTCTTGTTGTCCGTGACATGCGGCAGACACGCTTCCAGCGCACGGCGCGCGGCGCGGCGGCCCGCCTTGTCGCCATCGAAACTGAAAATCACCATATCGGTCTGGCGCAACAGTTTTTGCACATGGTGCGGCGTACACGCCGTACCCAGGGTTGCCACCGCATGCGGGAATCCCATCTGCGCCAGCGCCACCACATCCATATAGCCTTCTGTTACCAGCACATAACCGGCATCGCGGATGGCCTGGCGCGCCTCGAACAAGCCATACAATTCGAATCCCTTAGAAAATAAAGGCGTTTCCGGGGAATTCAAGTACTTCGGCTCGCCGCCATCAAGAACCCGGCCACCAAACGCGATGACCTGACCCTTGGTGTTTTTAATGGGAAACATCACGCGTTCACGGAAACGGTCGTAGCGCTTGCGGTTGCCGCCATCTTCATCGACGCGGTCGATCACCAGGCCTGCTTCGGCCAGCGCCACCACCTCGTAATCGGGGAAAATCGCGCGCAGATTGTCCCAGCCGGGCGGCGCGTAGCCGAGGCCGAAACGGGCGGCGATTTCGCCGGTCAGCCCGCGGCCTTTCAGGTAGGCGATGGCATTGGGGGCCGTGCGCAACTGGGCGCGGTAAAAATCGCAGGCCTGCGTCATGGCGTCGGACAATGCCATGCTCTGCGCCTGCATCTGCGCTCTTTGCGCAGGGGGAATCTTGTCATCCTGGTCAGGCACCACCATGCCGACGTTTTGCGCCAGGTCCTTGACGGCATCGACAAAGCCCATGCCCGAATATTCGATCAGGAAGCCGATCGAGGTGCCGTGGGCGCCGCAGCCAAAGCAGTGGTAAAACTGTTTGGTGGGGCTGACCGTAAAGCTCGGGGATTTTTCGTTGTGGAATGGGCACAAGCCCATGTAATTGGCGCCGCCCTTTTTGAGCTGCACGTAACGCCCTACAACGTCGACGATATCGACGCGGTTCAGCAAATCGGAGATGAAGGATTGTGGGATCACAGGGCTGAGCGGTATTGTAAAGTCAGACTATACCGCCGCGCTGATCCGGCGTTGACGCCGATCAATACGCGGCGCAGGAACAGATCAGGCTGGCGACAAGGCTTTTTTCACCAGCGCCGACACCACCGTCATATCGGCGCGTCCCGCCAGCTTCGGCTTGACGATGCCCATGACCTTGCCCATGTCCTGCGGACCGGCAGCGCCCGAAGCAGTCACGGCAGCAGCAACTTCAGCGGCGATTTCCTCGTCCGACAGGCCGGCTGGCATGTAGGCGCTGAGCACCACCAGTTCGGCTTTTTCGATGTCGGCCAGATCGGCGCGGCCACCCGCTTCAAACTGGGTGATCGAATCCTTGCGCTGCTTGATCATTTTTTCCACGATGGCCACGGTTTGCTGGTCATCGACCTCGATGCGCTCATCGACTTCCTTGCGCTTGATTTCCGCCAGGATCAGACGAATGGTGGCCAGACGACCGGCTTCCTTGGCGCGCATGGCATTTTTCATGTCTTCGGTAATTTGTTCTCGCAGGCCCATGAGGATTTCCTTATGAAATGAAATAAATAAAAAATGCGGTAAAAATGCGAAAACCCGCTGCGGCGAACCGGAGCGGGTATTTTCCAGATGCTGCGAGAACCGACCCGAGGCAAGGTAGCCGCTTGAGCGCTTACTACCGCCGGACTACCGGGTTGGGTCTGCGTGAGCAGTCTTAGAAGAGTTTTTTCGGCAGCTGTTGGCTGCGGATGCGTTTGTAGTGACGCTTGACGGCAGCTGCCAGCTTGCGTTTACGCTCAGCCGTTGGCTTTTCGTAGAACTCGCGTGCGCGCAGTTCGGTCAGCAGACCGGTTTTTTCGATGGTGCGTTTGAAGCGACGCATTGCGACTTCGAACGGCTCGTTTTCTTTAAGGCGAATAGTGGTCATGTAAAAATTCAAACCGTTGAGGTTATAGGGAGACTGAGACTATAGCAGCTTTTTCAGGAAAAAGGAAGTCCATGGACCTTGGGTTTGGCCCGCAACACGTCTTCCACTGCAAATACAACAAGTCCGTCAGTATATCAGAGAACCTTGAAGTCTCCCTCAGACGGACTGCCCGGCCGCTACGCCCGAGGCCCACGCCCACTGGAAGTTATAGCCACCCAGCCAGCCCGTCACGTCCACCGCTTCACCAATGAAATACAGCCCTGGCACCTTGCTTGCCATCATGGTTTGCTGCGACAGGTCGCGCGTATCGACGCCGCCGCGTGTCACTTCCGCCTTGCGGTAGCCTTCGGAACCGTTGGGCGTCAGGCTCCACTGGTTGATGGCGGCGCCCAGCTTGCGCAGTTGTGCATCAGGCAAATCGGCCAGGCGCGCATCGAGGGCAAATCCATGGGCCAGCAGCAAGCCTTCGGCCAGGCGCGTCGGCAGCCACTGCGCCAGCACATTACCCAACTGCTTCTTGATCGTACCCTTGCCTTCGATGAGCGTGGCGGCCACGTCGAGTTCGGGCAACAGGTTGATGACAATCGGCGTGCCCGGCAGCCAGTAGCTGGAAATTTGCAGGATCGCCGGGCCGGACAGGCCGCGATGGGTGAACAGCAAGTCTTCGCGGAAACGCGCGCCTGTGGCCTTGCGTCCTTTGAGTGTGCCGGTTTCCACGTCCACTTCGAGGGCGATGCCGGACAGCTCGGCAAACGGCGCCCAGGCCTGCGGATCGAAGGTCAGCGGCACCAGCGCCGGGCGCGGCTCGACAATGCGCAACTCGAACTGGGTGGCAATCCGGTAGCTGAAGTCGGTCGCGCCGATCTTGGGTATCGACAGGCCGCCGGTGGCGATCACCAGCGACTCGGCTTCGATCTCGCCGCTATCGGTCTGCAACAGAAAACCATGTTCGAGCCGCTCGACCTGCTCGACCTTGCATGGCAGGCGCCAGTGCACATCGCCGGCAGCGCACTCGTCCTTGAGCATCTCGATGATCTGCTCGGCGCTATCGTCGCAGAACAGCTGGCCGCGATGTTTTTCGTGGTAGCCGATCCGGTGTTTTTTGACCAGCGCGACGAAATCGGCCGCGGTGTAGCGCGACAGCGCGCTTTTGCAAAAGTGCGGGTTGTCGGACAGGTAGTTGGCGGGGCCGGCGTTGATATTGGTAAAGTTGCAGCGTCCGCCGCCGGAAATGCGGATTTTTTCGGCCAGCTTGGCGGCATGGTCGATCAGCACCACGCGTTTGCCGCGCTGGGCGGCGGTAGCCGCGCACATCATGCCGGCGGCGCCGGCACCGATTACTGCCACATCAAACTTTGCCATGCTGTTTCCTGTCTATCTAGTTGCGCGCCCCGGCAATGGAGCCTTCATTGCACAGGCGTTCCATGGATCCCCGCTTGCGCGAGGATGACGGCTTTTCGGCCAAGGGGCGGGATTTTACAGCAATGGCGTGCGCTGGCCTATAAGAGCGCTATGAGACCGCTAAAGGCCGTTATTCGATCGGCTCGCTGACCCGCTGCCGCGACTGCAACGTGCGCGACACCAGCAGGCATTGCGCCACCTGCTCGGCAATCGGCGGCGGCACCGGCACCTCGCCCGCCAGCACCGAGCGGATCCAGGCTGCGGTGGTGGCGGCGTCCTTGTATTCCGGCAGTAACGGCAATTCACCGACCAGCGTCTGCTTGGGAACCAGGGTGCTGCGCAGGCCGCCGTGGAACCAGTCGATCTGCTGGGCCTTGTTGGCATTGGCCACGGTTTCACCTTCGGTGCCGCGCATCAGGAAAGCGTCACCGCGCTCGGGCAAGGCCAGCGTGGTGAAATATTCGCCGAGCATTTCCAGGTATTCCGGATGGGTGTAGGACACCAGCCGCAGCGCCGGTCCGCCGAACGGCTGCATGATCTTGACCAGCGTATGGGTGGAGTTGCGCACGCCGAGCCGGCGCCGCAGCGACAACTGGTGCGCCAGCTTGGGCGCCAGCGCGTCGATGCTGATAAAGGCGGCGTGGCCCTGCGCCATGGCTTCCTCGGCTTCGGCGCGGTGGCGCGCCAGCGGCACGTCCAGCGCGGCAAATACTTCGGCCGAGGTCACACGGCCCGGATCGCTGGTCACGCCGTGCACCAGCACCGGCACGCCTTCGCGCGCCAGCAGCATGGCCAGCAGCGGTGTCAGGTTGGCCATTTTGCGGGCGCCGTTATAGCTGGGGATGCAGACCGGAGCAAACTGGCCAGGCGGCGCGGTCAAAGGCTCGAACGAGCCCTCGGCGGCGTCGAGAAAACCGGCGATTTCATCGGTCGATTCGCCCTTGATGCGCATGGCCAGCACAATGCCGCCCAGTTCCAGCTCGGACACGCGGCCGTCGAGCATGGCCTGGTAGAGATCATGGGCGTCGTCGCGCGACATGCTGCGCGCACCGTTTTTGCCGCGGCCGATTTCTTTGATGAATCGGGCAGCCGGGAAAGGGTCAGATATCGTCATGGCAACAGGGTAAGGTGTAAATAAGACAGATGAATAGGTTGCGGAAAAACCATACTGCTAAAACCAGTATTGTTTACTTCGGCTACACTATACCTCCCCCGAATAAAATTCACGTAGAAATCATGATTTCCCCAGATATCGAAAATATCAACGTTACCTCGTTTGCGCCGATGCCGTCGCCGGAAGCCTTGCACAACAAGCTGCCGCTGACCGACAGCGCTTCCGAGACCGTGATGAAGGGCCGCGAAGCCCTGCGCAACATCATCGACCGCAAGGACAAGCGCCTGTTCGTGGTAGTCGGCCCCTGCTCGATCCACGATCCGGTGGCCGGTCTCGACTATGCGCGCCGCCTCAAGGCGCTGCAGGCGGAAGTGGCCGACACCATGCTGCTGGTGATGCGCGTGTATTTCGAAAAGCCGCGGACCACCACCGGCTGGAAGGGGTATATCAACGATCCTGACATGGATGATTCGTTCCGTGTGAACGTGGGCATGGAAAAAGCCCGCCAGTTCCTGCTCGACGTCTGCGAGCTGGGTCTGCCGACCGCCACCGAGGCGCTCGACCCGATCTCGCCGCAATACCTGGGCGACCTGATCGCCTGGACCGCCATCGGTGCGCGCACCACCGAATCGCAAACCCACCGCGAAATGTCGTCCGGCCTGTCAACCCCGGTCGGCTTCAAGAACGGTACCGACGGCGATATCAGCATTGCCATCAATGCCATCCTGTCGTCGGCGCACCCGCATTCCTTCCTCGGCATCAATGCGCAAGGCAATGTGGCGATCGTGCGCACGCGCGGCAACGCCTATGGCCACGTGGTGCTGCGCGGCGGCGATGGCCGTCCCAACTACGATTCCGTGTCGATCGCGATTGCCGAACAGTCGCTGGCCAAGGCCAAGCTGCCGGCCAACCTGGTGGTCGATTGCTCGCATGCCAACAGCTACAAAAAACCCGAGCTGCAACCGCTGGTGATGGCCGATGTCATCCACCAGATTGTTCAGGGCAACAAGTCGCTGGTCGGTGTGATGATCGAATCGAATATCGTCGGCGGCAATCAAAAGATCCCGGCCGATCTCAGCCAACTGGTGTATGGCTGCTCGGTGACCGACGGCTGCATCGACTGGGGCACCACCGAGCAAATGCTGCGCGATGCCCATCGCCAGCTGCTGCAACGGCCTTAATACCAGCGCAGGTTCACGCGCACGCCATTACCCGAACGCCATCACCCGCGTGGCAACGCCAAAGGCGCCGGCCAGCGCCGCCTCGGCGCGGCTGGCGGGGGCGCTCAGTTCTTCCAGGTCGAGATAGACCTTGCCTTCCTCGACCTTGACCGAATACGGCCGCGCAGTACTGGCGCGCGGCTCCACGTTGATCATTTCCAGCACCGCGAACACGCTCTCCTCGTCAGTGCGGTACAGCGCCACACCCGGCAGCTCCTGCCAGGCCAGGCCGCGCGGCACGATGCGTGCGCCATCGAGCGGCACATCTTTCAGTTTGCACACCTGTTTCCATTGCTTCGTCATCACCCTCTCCCCCAGTCACGTCCCCTGTAGTGAAAGCAAAAGCGATGCCACGTAAAACGTGCAGCCATGCTGCCGGATTGTCAGCGGATTGCCAATATTACTCACTGCGGCAGTGCAGGCCTGACCCCTGCTGGTGCAGCGCGGCAAGGTGACGCCACGCGCTTTCCATTACAATGGCGGATTCCCCTCTCACTTTGCAGCCCTTCCATGATCGTTCTCGGCGTTGAATCCTCCTGTGACGAAACCGGCCTTGCCCTGTATGACACACAGCACGGCCTGCTGTCCCATGCCCTGTACTCGCAGGTGGCCATGCACGAGGAATACGGCGGCGTGGTGCCGGAACTGGCTTCGCGCGACCATATCCGCCGCGCCATTCCCCTGCTGACGCAAACGCTGGAAGGGGCCGGCAAGGCGCTGGCCGATATCGACGCCATCGCCTACACCCAGGGCCCGGGTCTGGCAGGCGCCCTGCTGGTCGGCTCGTCGGTGGCCTGCAGCCTGGGACTGGCGCTCGACAAGCCGGTGCTCGGCGTGCACCACCTGGAAGGCCACCTGCTGTCGCCACTGCTGGCCTCGCAGCCGCCGGAATTCCCGTTCATCGCCCTGCTGGTCTCGGGCGGCCACACGCAGCTGATGCGCGTTGATGGCGTGGGCCAGTACACGATGCTGGGCGAAACCCTCGATGATGCCGCCGGCGAAGCGTTCGACAAGTCGGCCAAGCTGCTCGGTCTCGGCTATCCTGGTGGTCCGGCGATTTCGCGCCTGGCCGAGTTTGGTGACCCTGCGGCCTACAAGCTGCCGCGCCCGATGTTGCATACCAAGGATTTCAATTTCAGCTTTTCCGGCCTGAAAACGGCGGTGCTGACGGTGGTGAAGAACCACGAAGAAAAAGTGATCGCCAATATCTGCGAACAGGACAAGGCCAATATTGCGCGCGGTTTTGTCGACGCGATTGTCGAAGTGCTGACCGCCAAGTGCGTGTCGGCACTCAAGCACACGGGCTTGAAGCGGCTGGTGATCGCAGGCGGCGTGGGCGCCAACGCGCAACTGCGGGCCTCGCTCAATGCGGCGGCGGCAAAGAAAAAGTTCAGGGTGTTTTACCCTGAACTCGAGTTTTGCACCGACAACGGCGCGATGATCGCGTTTGCCGGCGCCATGCGCCTGATGATCAACCCCAACGCCGCCCAGCGCGACTATTCCTTCAACGTACGGCCACGCTGGCCCCTCGACGAAATCAAGGTCGTGTGAAGGTATCCTCGCTAAACCTACTGCGCGGTTTTTCGAGGATCCTTGAGGGGGGGGGGGGTTACACGGAGGCGAACGCCATCGATGCCAGCACTGCCAGCCCCACCAGCGGAATCAGGTAGCGCGCCTTGCCCTTGCCGAGCTGCACGCCGCGCGCGGCGATACGCTCGCTGCGCAAACGGTGCTCATCGGCCGATGATTCGTGAAATGCCTGTGCTTTGGGTTTGTTTTCGATAACGTTCATAACGACCTCCAGTAGGTTCGACTATCTTCCTTTCTGAACGGCACTGCAATTGTTGTGCCAAGAAGAATCAGTGTTTTTTGCATGGTTCAGTGCATTGTAGGCCGTATTGTGGTAGTGATACCACACGTTACGACCGAGCAAGCACCGCAACAGAGCGCTACTGCACTGAACTGGACTGTGGATGGATCAAGTCACCGCGCGGATAGCCCCAGCCCGGCACACCGTCCGGGCACGGCGCGGCGGCATCCAGCGGCAAGGTGGTAAAGTTGCCCCGTGGCGTGCTGGTGAAGCGGTAGTCGGACAAGGTGCCTTTTTCGGCATTGAGGTCGGGCGCGCGGCCAAAGCGCAGCCAGGCATTGACCTGGCAGTTGCCGGCGCTGAGCGTGCGCAGCTGCGCCAGGCTGTCTTCCACCATGTCGAACTGCTGCACGCCGGGCGCCAGCGCCAGCGAGGCACGCTGCTCGACCAGGCCGGCGGAACAGGCCAGCGGCGCCAGCCAGTGGGGCGCAATACTGGCGATACCACGGCGCAAACGGTAGATGCCGGCCGCTTCCTGGCTCTCTACGCTCACATATGCCCAGCACAGAGGCTGCGACGGAAACGCCGTCATTACCACGTCCAGCACTTTGGCGGCCGGATCGACCTGCTGCAGCGCTGCCGTGATCTGCGCCCGGCCCACCTGCGATGCCAGGCCCTGCACGCCGATAAAGCCCAGGCTCAGCAGCAAGCCCAGCACCACGCCGGCGCGGCTGTGCAGGCCGGCGCGCGACTGCACCGCGCCGCACAACACCGCCACCTTGAGGAGGATCAGCAAGACCAGCAAGCCCAGGTAGCCGCGCGCTGTGAAAAACACCAGCATCGCCAGCAGGCCGGCCAGCGCCAGCCAGCGCAGGCGGGGCCAGCGCATGATCAGCGCCATTGGCACGCCGATTGCCACCCAGAACAGCGGCTCGATGATAAACACCATGTCGCCATATACCCAGCGGCCATCGAACGGGTACCACGGGTGAATGCCATAGGAGTTGGTAAAGTCCATCGCCAGGTGCAGGGCAAAACCGAGCGCAATGCTGGCCGCCAGGCCCAGGCGCGCCGTCGCGCTGGCCTTGAGCAGGGTCCGCGCCGATGGCCACAGCAGCCATAACAGCGCAGCCAGCAGCAGCGCCTGTGGAATGGCCAGCAGCGCCGTATGCGTGTGGCCGCGGTGATGGAGCAGATAACCGAGCGGACCGGGCAACAGGCCGGTCAGCACCAGGTCGAGATCGGGGAAATTGCTGGCCAGCGCGCAGGCGACCAGCAACAGCCGGTGCCGCACGCGCTGATTCTGCTGGTCGGCTTCCTGCGGCAGGCTGCGGTGTACGAGTTCGCCAACGCCGAAGCCGATGATGCTGTGGGTAAGGTTATCCATGGAAATGCTTCAGCGGTACAAAATAGCGCCGCTCCCACCGGCGGCGCAGCAGCATCAGGCTTGCGCCATGATATCGCGCAGCGCCTGCTCGAACACGGCAGCCGGCTGGCCGCCGGAAATCAGGTGGCGTTCATTGATGATAATCGCCGGTACCGAATTGATGCCATGGCGCTGGAAAAACTGTTCGCGCTCGCGCACCTCGTGGCCATACTGGTCCGATTGCAGCACCGCCAGCGCGCCCTCGCGGTCCAGTCCCACGCCTGCGGCAACGCGCGCCAGTACCTCGTGCGAGCTGGGATCCTCGCCATCGGTGAAATAGGCGCTGAACAGCGCTTCTTTCAAGGCTTTCTGCTTGCCTTCCAGCTCGGCCCAGTGCAGCAGGCGGTGGGCGTCGAAGGTGTTGTAGATGCGGCTGCGCTTGTCCATGGCAAACTCAAAACCGACTTCGGCGCCGCGCTGGCGGATCATGGCGCGCGCCTGCTCCTGCTGTTCGGCGGTGGAACCGTATTTTTCGCTCAGGTGCTCGTCGATGGACTGGCCCTCGGGCGCCATGTGCGGATTGAGCTCGAAAGGCTGGAAGTGCAGGCTGACGTCGGCGGCATCGCCGATATTGTCGAGCGCTTTTTCCAGCGACTTGAGGCCAATGGCGCACCACGGGCAGGAAACGTCGGAGACAAAATCGATTTTGACGGGTGTGGTCATGGCCGGGCCTTTGCTTTGTTAATACACGTGGTGGGCAGATGGGGATGAGATCGGCCGATGCAAGGGGAACTCAGGCGTAGAACGACTATTTTGCCTTGACTGCATCCTTGCTCTTGCTGCCGATCCGGCTTTCCTTGCCTGCCAACAAATTGGCAATGTTTTTGCTATGGCGAAAAATCAGCAAGCCGCTCATGACGAATACTGCCAGCAATTGCGGTTCCAGGCCAAACAGCAAGCCATAGTAAAACGGCGCGAACAGCGACGCCACCAGCGCCGCCAGCGAGGAATAGCGGAAGGCAAACGCCACCGCCAGCCAGGTGGCAAAAGTCGCCAGTCCCAGCCATGGATCGAGGCCCAGCAGCACACCCAGCGCCGTGGCCACGCCTTTGCCGCCGATAAAGCGGAAGAACACCGGCCACAAATGGCCGAGGAACACGGCAATCGCCACCAGTGCGATGGTGGCGTCGCCCACCTGCAGGGGCTGCTGATAGCGGATTGCCAGCCACACTGCCAGCCAGCCCTTGGCGCCGTCGCCGATCAGGGTCACGATGGCAGCCGCTTTATTTCCACTACGCAACACATTGGTGGCGCCGGGGTTTTTCGAGCCATAGGTGCGCGGATCGGCAATGCCGAACAGCTTGCTGGTAATGACGGCAAACGAGATCGAACCGAGCAGGTAAGCAGCGACGGTCATCCAAACTGTATTCATGTTGTCCTTTGATGGTTGCAACCCCGTGCAGCACGGGGAGGCAGAGTTTACACTGCGCCAGCTCAGTCGGCCAGCGCGCAGTGTACCGGCGTGGCCTTCAGCAGCGCGCTCAGCACCTGCGGCGCAATGCCCACCAGATAGCCCCTTCTGCCGCCATTGATATAAATCGTTTCCAGCGCAAGAATGCTATCCTCGACATACACGGGCATGGTCTTGCGTGTGCCAAACGGCGAAGTGCCGCCGATCAGGTAGCCGCTGTGGCGCGACGCCACCTCGGGCTTGCACGGCTCCACCGATTTGCAGCCGATGGCGCGCGCCAGGTTCTTGGTCGAGACCTTGCAGTCGCCGTGCATCAGCACGATCAGCGGTTTGGCAGCTTCGTCCTGCATCACCAGCGTCTTGACCACGGCGTGTTCAAGCACGCCAAGCTCGCGCGCCGACACGCTGGTGCCGCCGTGCTCTTCGTAGTCGTACGGGTGTTCTGAAAAAGGCACCTGGTGCTTGCGCAGGAACTGGGTTGCCGGGGTTTCGGAGATATGCTCTTTTTTGGCCATGCGTGGTACGCTGTTGATGAAGTTGAGTTCTACTGGGAGTTGCTCATTATGCCGCAGGAAATCCGCTTTGCCACTTTCAATGTTTGCAATCTATCGCAACCCGGGGCGAAATTGTACGACAATCTGGCTCCCCTCACGGCCGAGCAATACGCTGCAAAAGTGCAATGGACCGCGCAGCAGCTGGACGCCCTCAATGCCGATGTGATCGGCTTGCAGGAAATTTTTTCCATGGCCGCCGTGCGCGATGTGCTGGCCCATAGCCGCCGCTACCG
>JBEVNE010000187.1:0-7374 GCA_040508275.1 Duganella sp. | reverse complement strand
GCGGCGGCCAGCGCGGCCGCCCCTTTCAGTAGACGGCGCCGCCCCTGGTACAGAGACGATTGCATCATTACCCTTTTAGAACTTGTATTCCACCGAAACGCGATATACGCGGCCCAGCATGTCGGCGATACTGGTCACATAACCGCCGCTGTAGGTGCTGTTCGAGGTCAGTGGTGGCCATTCCTTGGTGATGTTGTTCACGCCGGCGCTGATGGTGGTGTTCGGAATGCCCTTGTAGCTGACATTCAGATTGTACTGGCTGTAAGCATCCACCTTGGTCAGAGTCGAACCGGCACGTGGGGTCACGTCGGTCACGCCACGGCTGTAGCGGTTCGACAGCGTGGTACGCCATTTGTCGTAGGTCCAGCCGATCGATGCCGTGTGTTTCCAGCGCGGGTTGATCTGTGGCAGACCAGCCAGGCCGGCGTTAGGACCAGCGCTGCCGTAACGGCCATCGTTGGTGATAATGCCGACGTTGCTCAGCCATACGCCGTCTTTTTCAGCCTGAAACTCGTTCTTGTGGTACCAGGTACCATCGAGTTTGGCGTCAAAGGTGCCGACGCTGGTTTTCGGGAAGCGGTAGTTACCCGAAATGTCTGCGCCACGGATGCGCGCCTGGCCGCGGTTGGCCTGGCTGGCAACGATGTGATCGATCAGGCCGTTGCCGTCGCGGATGATCAGGTCGGAGTACTTGCCTGGATTCTGCTGAATCTCGGCGATACTCACGGTGCCCAGCACATCACGCATTTTCAGGCCCCAGTAGTCGATGGTGATCGACATGTTCTTGATCGGTTCCAGCGCAACGCCGTAGGAGAAGCCACGCGATTTTTCCGGTTTCAGGAAGCTGTTGTTCGGCGACTTGGTCCAGTAGGTGGTCAGCACGTTGCAGACCTGGTCAGGGCTGCGGCCTGGCACGGCGGTACCGGTGGCCGGCACGGTCGGCTGCGCGCTTGGGCACAGGACCGGATCGTCCATCATCTGGGTACGCAGTTCCGGCGTCGGGTTCTGGATGTCCATGATCGACGGCGCGCGGAAGCCGGTCGACACCGATGCACGGGCGATCACTTTATCGGCAGCCTGCCAGCGGGCGGCAATCTTCGGATTGATGGTGGTCTGATCCAGATCGTCGTAACGGTCGGCACGGACGCCGGCGTTCATGCTGAAGGTGTCGGTGAACGGCGCATCAACTTCGGCCAGCAGCGAGGTAATTTTGCGCTTGAGCTTTTTGGCCACGCCTTGCGGGGTTTCGCCCACCAGGTCGTGCGAGGTGACGTTGCCCGAGGCATCGATGGCGTAGCTGCCGTCGGCGCGACGGGTGACGTAGTCCAGTGGAGCGTTGAAGGTACGTGCGCTGTCTTCGCGCAGTTCGCCCGACAGCGCCACCATCAGGTCGCCGCCACCCAGCGTGTACACACCCTTGGACACGGTCAGGTCAACAGCCTTGTTGTAAGCCTTGTTCAGACGGTAGGTGTAATCCTTGGCCTGGATGCTTTCGATGTAGGCGGCGCCGGCTGCGTCCTGCGCGCCGAACGGGTTGATGATGCCGCGATCAATGCCTTCCTGTACTTTCGAGTACAGCAGGTAGCCGCCGCCAGCCATGGTGTTACGCTCTGCTACGCCATAGTTCACGCCTGCACGGTAATCCCAGCCGAACACATCGCCTTCAGCGGTCAGCACCAGGCGTTTGTTGGTCTGCTTGTCGTCACGATAGGCCGAACCGATTTCGCCCGGTCCCCACTGGAAGTAGATCGGACGGTTGTTCATGTTCAGGTTGCTGACCACGCCAGGCGTACGGGCCTGGTCGATGTACGCCGTCGGCGTGTTGGCGCCAGTGTTGGCGCCAACCACCTGCACCGCCGGGGTGATGCCGCGACCAGGGTAGAACCGGTTGGTCGGGGCCATCGAATAGGTGGTGAACGGATTGGTGTTGTTCGGCACCTGCATGCCACGGAATTTCTGTACCGTGAACTCGGAGTTCAGCAGGTCGAGGTCGATCTTGTGACCGCCCGACAGGTTGAAGCTCAGGCGACCGGCCATGGTGGTGATCTTGCTGCCGTCGGTGACCGCATTGAAGTACAGCGGATTGCGGGCGCAACCGGGTGCATAGACCGGGTTGACGGGGCGCTGGCTGTCGACGCCGAGCGCGACCATCGAATACGGCGAATCGCAACCGGTGGCGAAGGCCGGATTGAAGTTCGAGTTGGCGGCGCGCGTGAAGCCGAAGTTGGCCAGCGGGTTCGGGTTGCGGGCGTCAGGCGTGATGCCCAGGCCCAGCGTGCGCAGGATGGCAGGATCGTGTTGTTCCGGGCGGTCACCCTGGAACAGTGCCGTTTTTTCCTGGTGATCGATGGCGAAGTAGGCATTGAAACCATCCTTACCCAGATTGCCGAAGCCACCGATGGCGCCGAACGACTTGGTGCGGCCGCCGCCGTCCATTTGCGGCTCGGCGTAATCGCCTTTCAGGGTCAGGCCCTGGTAGCCGCGCTTGGTCCAGTAGGTCTGTACACCGCCGATGGCGTCGGCGCAGTAGGTCGATGCTGCACCGCTGCTCAGGGTCTCGACGCGGTCGAGTGCGATACGCGGGATGACGTTGACCGATACGTACTGGTCTTGCAGCGGCTCGTTGGCCAGACGGCGGCCGTTGAGCAGGGTCAGGGTACGCATCGGGCCCAGGCCGCGCAGATTGTTCATCGGGCCGGCAGCGCCGGTGTTGGTGCCCAGTGCCAGCGATTGCGGTTGTTCCAGGACCAGGTCTTTCAGTTCGGTGTGGCCGCGCGCTTCCAGCTCGGTGGCTTTCACGGTGGTCAGCGGGGTCGAACCTTCATCCTGCACGCGACGGATCAGCGACCCGGTCACGACAACTGCCTGTACTTCAGGTTCTGCTGGCGCAGTCTGGGCGTAAGCCTGACCGCTCATTTCAAGGATTGCTACGGCAACGCATACTGCCATCGTCGCCCGACGCAGTGGTGGGGTGGATTGGTACTGCATAAAGTCTCCTCCGTCCGGGGTTTTATAAGAAATTGGTTGGATCGGTTTAATCTTCTGGTAAACCAATCTTAGAATTGGTCGGACCAGTTTTTTTAGTATGCACGTAGTTGCTCAATCGGTCATTAGTCTTTACAACGATGTTGTGGAAATGCATCACTAAAATGGAAAACGATTAACTAAACACGTTCCCATGCGGGTTTGCTGATTTTTCGCAAGAACAGGAAATACGTTTTTCAAGCGTTCCAAGCACGTTTTTAAACTATCATTTTGCAAGTTATCGATGCTTGCAAGTCCTGCTAATTTTGATTTTTGTTATCAAATGCATGTTCAGGGACGGAGAAAAGCGCTGGCCTGGTTGGCAACCAGCGCGATGCTGCGTGCTTCCTGGCGGCCGAATCTCTCATGGAATTGATCGGATACCTGCCCGGCTGGAACGGCGAAGCATTTATGATGAAGGCCGGCATCCGCGCCGCCTCCCGTCCTCTAATTTATCGACAACTTACTGATACAGGGTCCATGCTGAATTCTCCCGTTCACATCCAAGTACCGGCATCCGCACCAGTACCGCAGCCAGTGCGCAATGCTGCCACTGCCCACCCCGCCTTGCGTCTGCTCCCTTTACGACTGGCCGCTCTCGGCAGCATGGCGCTCGCGCTCCACGTCACCGCGCAGGAACTGGGCATTCCCCAGGCGTCCGACGCCAGCCGCCCGGCTGCCAGTGCCGCGCGCAGCGCCATTGGCGACGCCTCGGCGTTTGTGCTCACCAGTGTCAACCTCGGTTCCAGCAATGCGCTGAGCGTGTTTTCGTCCACCGATGGCGTAACGTTTACCTCGCTCGCTTCGGAAGCATTCCAGCCGCAGCTAACCGTCGCTGGCGGCGTGCTGCGCGATCCCGCCATCGCCCGCCACAGCGACGGCTATTACTATGTGCTGTATTCGACCAATACCGGCAGCGGCCTGGCGCTGACCCGCTCACAGGACCTGAAACGCTGGCAGTTCGTACGTACCCTGCCTGGCACTGGCAGCGTTGGCGCTTCCGCCCGCTGGCTGCGCGACAAGGATGGCAGCCTGAAAGTGCTGGTATCACGCCCCGGTGGCGGCGTGCAGTTGCTGGAGCCGAACAGGGACTTCAGCCAGTGGTCGGCGCCGCGCACGCTGGCCGGCTTGCCCCCTGACGCCGGCGAGACTGTCATCGTCGCCACCGACGACGGCTATAGCGCGCTGGTGCGCCGCGTTGACACCGGTTTGCTGGAACTGGCCAGCGCCACCTCGCTAACGGGGCCGTGGACCGTCGAGCGCAGCGGCGATTGGGCCGGCTGGGGCGCCAGCGCCGGCGGCCAGTCGCTGGTCAGGCTCGATAACGGCCACTGGCGCGTGTACTTCAGCGACGCCGACGGCAAGCACCTGTGGTACGCCGACAGCAAGGACAATGGGAGCAGCAAGACTGCACTGGCGGGCGCCTGGTCGCCACGCCAGGCGCTGGGCGGTGTATCCGGCATGCTGGGCAAGACTGCTGTGCTGGTCGAGGATGGCAAGTGCTTTGCTGCGGCCACCAAACCGCTTGGCAAACCAAAAAAAGTCAGCTGGGATGAACATTCGCTGATGGTCGATGGCCAGCGCGTGGTGCTGTGGTCGGGCGAGATACACCCGTTCCGCCTGCCCAACCCTTCGCTGTGGCGCGACATCATGCAAAAAATGAAGGCGGTCGGCTTCAATGGCGTGGCCTTCTATTTCGACTGGGGCTATCACTCCCCTGCCCCCGGCGTCTATGATTTTTCCAATATCCGCAATGTCGAGCGGGCCCTGGAAATCGCCAAAGAGGAAGGCATGTACGTGATCGCCCGCACCGGCCCTTACGTCAATGCCGAACTGACCGGCGGCGGCTACCCGGGCTGGATGTTCCGCAACCGCGCCGAGGCGCGCACCGACGACCCGGTCTACCTGGCGGCCGTCGACGAATGGATGACGCAGATTAACGCCATCATCGCCCGCCATCAGATTACCACCGGCGGCGGCAATATCGTCGCCTACCAGCTTGAAAACGAACTGGGCAAGGTGGAACCGAAACACGTGCGGCAGATGGACCACCTGGCCAAAAAAGCCCGCGCCGATGGCCTGACCATACCGTTCTTCCACAATTCCGCCGGCCGTCTGCCGGACTGGACGCCCAAGAACTCGACCGCCCCCTGGGCCAACCCCGGCCCCACTGACCTGTACGCGTTTGACGGCTACCCGGGCGGCACCTGCAATGTGTTTGCCGACCCGTCCGGCCCGAACAAGGCGCCCGACTGGGGCATTTACGGCAAAAATTCGCCCAAGATCGGCTCGCTGTCCTCACCCAAAACCCCCGGCTTTGCGGCCGAGCTGGGCGGCGGCTGGTTCGATTACTGGGGTTCCAACGGCACCTATGAGTGCACGGCGCAGCGCCAAGGCACCGGTTACCAGCGCGTGTTCTACGGCACCAACCTGATCAACCGCATCACCATCCACAACATCTACATGACCTTTGGCGGCACCTCGTGGGGCTGGCTGGCCGGTCCGGTGGTGTACACGTCCTACGATTACGGCGCGCCGATTGCGGAAGATCGCGGCGTGCGCGAGAAAGCCCTGACGCTCAAACAGCAAGGCATGTTTGTACAGGCGGCCGAGCAGGCGCTGTCCAAAATGGACAAGGGCCCGGAAATCGCCACCTCGTCCAGCAAGGCCAAGGTGTATCACAACGTCAATCCCGACCTCGGCACGCACATCCTGTTTGCCGTGCACAGCCCGTCGGACCTGACCAGCGACGACAGTTTTACGTTTGACCTGGCCACTAAAGACGGCCAGTACAAGGTACCGCTGCGCCTGAACGGCCAGGATGCCAAGATGCTGCTGGCACACTATCAGCTCGAACGCCAGCACCTGGTGTATTCAACCTCGGAAATCCAGACCCACTTTGCCAACGGCGAGCGCGATATCGCCCTGCTGCACGGACGCGACGGCGAAGCCGGGGAAACCGTGCTGCGCTTTACCAGCGCGCCCAAGGTCGAGGTATTGGCCGGTAAGGTCAATGCGCAGTTTGACGCTGCCAGCGGCGATTTGAAGCTCAGCTACGTGCACGACGGCCTGGCGCGTGTGCGCATCAGCGGCGGCGGCCGTGCACCGCTGCTGCTGTTGCTGGCCGATGGCAAGCACAGCGTGCAATTCTGGAGCCAGAAAACCGCTGCGGGCCAGGTATTGCAGCTGACGCCGGCGCTGGTGCGCAGCGCCACCCTGGCCGGCGGCAAGCTGAGCCTCACCGGCGATACCGCCGCCGCCAGCGAACTGACCGTGTGGGGCCCGGCCTTCAGCTCGGCCAGCTTCAACGGCAACAAGCTGGTCTTGAACCCGCAGCCCGATGGCAGCGTCAAGACCAGCGCCGTGCAGGGCCCGGTGGCGGTCACGCTGCCGGACCTGGCCAGGCTGCCATGGACGCTGCGCATGGACAGCCCCGAAGCGCAGCCGAGCTTTGACGACAGCAGCTGGCTCAAAGCCGACCACCGACCTTCGGCGGCGCAAACCTGGACCATGCCCGAGCGCGGCCAGCCGACGCTGGCCATGAGCGACTATGGTTTCCATCACGGCGATGTGTGGTACCGCGGCCGGGTGAATATCACCGAAGGCAAGGCCAACCAGCTCGAACTGTTTTATGGCGCTGGCGGCGCCGGCATGATCCAGGTCTGGATCGATGGAAAATTTATCGGCCAGGATGAGCTGGACACGGGCCGCTCGTTCCCGGAAACCACGGACAGCCTCAAGCTGACGCTGGCCGAGCCGCTGACGCCAGGTGAACACGTGATCGCCATCATGGTGCGCAACAATTCGCACAACTGGAACCTGATGGCCGACGATTACCACCGCGAAGCACGCGGCCTGATCGCGGCATCGCTGACCAGCCGCAGTGGCCAGCGTTTTGCCGTGCCGATCAGCTGGCGCATTCAGGGCAACCAGGGCGGCGAAAACATTGCCGACGTGGTGCGCGGGCCGATGAATAACGGCGGCCTGTTCGGCGAACGCGCCGGCTGGCACCTGCCGGCCTGGGAACGCAAGCAAAACGATGATAAAGCGGGCTGGACCAAAGCAGCAACCACCACTGCCCCGCCTGCCGCCGGCACCTACTGGCTGCGCACCGAGTTCGACCTGGATCTGCCGGCCGGGCATGATGTGCAGCTGGGACTGGCGTTTGGCGATACCAGCAAGCCGCGTTCGGACCGCGAAAACCGTGCGCTGATCTTCGTCAACGGCTGGAATATGGGGCAGTTCATCGCCCATGTCGGACCACAGCGCACCTTTGTGCTGCCGCCCGGCATATTGAACCCCAACGGACCGAACACGATCGCGCTGGCAGTGACCACCGATGGCAAGGCC
>JBEVNE010000145.1:0-7263 GCA_040508275.1 Duganella sp. | reverse complement strand
GGCTGGCGTTACTTCAAGCCCCGAACGGGGTTTCGGCGATGCCCTGGTAGCCAGGACGCAGCAACACCACCGCGCCGCCGTATTCAGCGTCTTCCGGCTTGCCGGACGGGATGGAGGTGACGATCAGCGTGTCGAGGTTCTTGCCGCCGAACGCGCACATGGCCGGCTTCAGCATCGGTACCGCGACCTTGCGGTCGAGCTTGCCCTGAGGCGTGAAGCGGTAGATATAGCCGCCATCGTTGCCGCAGACCCAGTAGCAGCCATCGGTATCGACCGCAGCGCCATCGGGACGCCCCACCTCACTGCTCAGGTCAGCAAACACGCGCTGGTTGCTGGGCACACCGTCGTCGATGTCGTAGTCGAACGCCCACACCATGCGCCGCAGCGCGTTCGAATCCGACAGGTACATGGTGCGCCCATCGGGCGAGAAACCGAGGCCGTTTTGCGTCAGCAGTTCGGCCACCATCGGCGCCGAGATGCCGCGCGCAGTATCGTAGCGATACAGCTTGCCTACCGCTTGCGGCGTCGGTGAATTCATCAGCATGGTGCCGGCCCAGAAGCGCCCCTGGCGGTCGCAGCGACCGTCGTTGAAGCGCATATTGGGACCCAGCTCGGGACCGGGCGAGGCCAGCTTGCGCTGGACGGCGGCTTCGCCGTCGCCCAGCTCGAGCTGGAACACGCCAGTTTCCATGCCGGCGATCAGGCCGCCACCGGCACGGCCGGCCACGCAGCCGGTCATTTCGGTGGTGGTCCAGGACCGCGTGGCGCCCGACACCGGGTCAAGCCGCCAGATGCGCTTGCCCTCGATGTCGGTCCAGTAAAACACCGACTCTTGCGCGCTCCAGGTCGGGCTTTCGCCGACCTGGCAGCGGATCTCGCCGACGCGCGTGAATGCTACGCTGGCTTGGCTGCTTACGCTTTCCATACCAGGTCGCCGTCAACAACGCGCGGAATGTTCTGCGGATTGGCGTCTGCCAGCGATTCAGGCAACAGGTAGGCAGGCACGTCCTGGTAGCTGACCGGACGCAGGAAGCGGTCGATCGCCGAAGCGCCCACCGAGGTGGTGCGGCTGTCCGAGGTCGAAGGGAACGGGCCGCCGTGAACCATGGCGTGCGCCACTTCCACGCCGGTGCCGAAACCGTTGAACAGGATGCGGCCGACTTTGCGCTCCAGCACTGGCAGCAGACGGGTCGCCAGTTCGCGGTCGTCAGCGGTGGCGTGCACGGCGCCGGTCAGCTGACCTTCGACGTGGTTGGCCACGGCCAGCAGTTCAGCTTCGTCTTCCGCCACCACCAGCAGCGAGGCCGGGCCAAAGATTTCGCCTTCCAGCTTGTCGTCGGTGAGGAACTGCTTGGCCGGTACCTGATACAGGAACGCTTGCGCCGCGCATGGTGCGTCGGTGGTCTGGCCGGCAGCAACCTGCTGCACACCTTCCACGCCGGACAGCTGTTTCACGCCGCTTACGTAGGCTTTGTGGATGCCCGGGGTTAGCATGGTGGCAGCACCCTTGGCGCCGATGGTGCCGGCGGCAGCGTCAACGAAGGCTTGCAGCTTCTCGCCCTTGATGGCGATCAGCAGGCCTGGATTGGTGCAGAACTGGCCGGCGCCGAGCGTCAGCGAATCGGCAAACGCTTGTGGCAGTTTTGGATTGTCCAGCGCGCCTGGCAGCAGGAATACCGGGTTGATCGAGCTCATTTCGGCGTAGACCGGAATCGGTTCCTTGCGTTCGGCGGCGGTTTTCATGAGCGATACGCCACCGGCGCGCGAGCCGGTGAAGCCCACGGCCTTGATGGCCGGGTGGCTGACCAGTGCCTGGCCGATGGTCTGGCCCGAGCCGATCAGCATCGAGAACACGCCAGCTGGCAGGCCCGATTCTTCCACGGCCTTGGCAACGGCTTTGCCGACCAGCTCCGAGGTGCCCAGGTGGGCCGAGTGGGCTTTGACGATGACCGGGCAACCGGCGGCCAGGGCCGAGGCGGTATCGCCACCGGCCACCGAGAAGGCCAGCGGGAAGTTGGAGGCGCCGAACACGGCGACCGGGCCCAGGCCGATTTTACGCAGGCGCAGGTCTGGACGCGGCGGGGTGCGTTCCGGCAGCGCGCTGTCGAGCGTGGCCGACTGGAAGCGGCCGTCGCGCACGACTTTGGCGAACAGTTTCAGTTGATTCACGGTACGGCCACGCTCGCCTTCAAGGCGGGCTTGCGGCAGACCGGTTTCCTGCATGGCGCGCTCGATCAGGGTCGGGCCCAGATCCATGATGCGGTCAGCAATGGTTTCGAGGAATTTGGCGCGCACTTCCAGGCTGGTGGCGCGGTATGGGTCGAAGGCCTCGTCGGCCAGTTGGGCAGCGCGCTCCAGGTCGGCGGCGCCGGCCAGGCCGAAGGCCGGCTCGATTTCCACGTTGCGCGATGGATCGATCGCCTTGACCGTGCCTTCTTTACCTACCAGTGCTTTACCGCCAATGATCATTTCGCCAGCTACTTGCATGTCGACTCCTTAATGTGTGAAAAGCGCGGACCAGCCGCGCTTGGATAAAACCTTAAACCGGTAGATGAGGATGAATACTGCCAATTTCAACCTGTTCACCTGCCGGCTGGTATAACTTTTCTGATCAACGAGCTTGCTTTTTGATCAGTTGGTTCAGCATTTCGCTTTCTTCTGCGGTCAGGTCGGTCAGCGGTGCGCGCACCGGACCTGCGTCGTGGCCAACCAGGCGGGCGCCGGCCTTGACGATGCTGACCGAGTAACCGGCTTTGCGGTTGCGGATTTCCAGGTATGGCAGGAAGAACTCGTCGATCATGCGGTTCTGTTCGGCGAAGTTGTCCGAAGCAACAGCGTGGTAGAAGTCCATCGCCAGTTGTGGCACGAAGTTGAACACGGCCGACGAGTAGACCGGGGTACCCAGTGCTTTGTAGGCAGCGGCGTACACTTCGGCGGTCGGCAGGCCGCCCAGGTAGCTGAAGCGGTCGCCCAGTTTGCGCCAGATCGAGACCATCAGTTCGATGTCGCCGATGCCGTCCTTGAAGCCGATCAGGTTAGGGCAACGGTCGGCCAGACGGGCCAGCGAATCAGGGGTCAGGCGGCAGTTGGCGCGGTTGTACACCACAACGCCCAGGTTGGTGGCTTTGCAGACTTCTGCCACGTGCTCGATCAGGCCGTCCTGGCTGGCTTCGGTCAGGTAGTGTGGCAGCAGCAGCAGGCCTTGTGCGCCAGCTTTTTCAGCTTCTTTGGCGTAGGCAGCAGCAACGCGGGTCGGGCCACCAACGCCGGCCAGGATCGGCACTTGGCCGCGGCAGGTGTCAACGGCGGTTTTGATGATTTCCGGATATTCTTCCGGGGTCAGCGAGAAGAACTCGCCGGTGCCGCCAGCAGCGAACAGGGCGCTGGCGCCGAAAGGAGCCAGCCATTCCAGGCGCTCGATGTAAGTCTTTTTGTTGAAGTTGCCTTCAGCGTCGAAGTCGGTGACCGGGAAGGACAGCAGGCCGGAGGAAAGGATTTTTTTGAGGTCATTCGGTTGCATACAAGTCTCCAATAATCGACAGCTAATGTGGAAGGGTACTTACAAAGTAACTTACGCGGTGTGATTGCCACCGGTTGTATGACATCGTACAACCATATCCGAGCGAGGGCAAGCACTTTCCTGAAAACCGTCGCACAGCTTGTGGCCATGCGGCAAAACAGTCATTTTCTTGATCGCAGTTTCAGCACTATTCTGCAGCAATCCCCTCCTGGGCGCGGCGCAGGCGCTCGCGGCTGTTGCTGAGGTGGGTGCGCATGGCGGCGCGCGCCGCTTCCGCGTCCTGACGCAGGATGGCGCTGTAAATATCGTCATGCTCGCGGTTCACGCGCTCCAGATACGCGGCCGGGTCGGAATGGGCAATCTGCGCCGAGTTCACACGCGCGCGCGGAATGATGGTATTACCAAGGTCGCTCAAGATATCGACAAAATAGCGGTTGCCGGTCGATTGCGCGATCAGCAGGTGAAAATGGACGTCGGCTTCCACCGAGCCGGGCGTGCCGGCCGAAGTCTGGATGCGCCGCAGCGCCTCGCCCATCTGCTGCACCTGCTCTTCGCTGCGGCGCGTGGCGGCCAGCCAGGCGGCTTCGGTTTCCAGGCTGATACGCAGCTCGAGGATGGACAGTACATCGCCGATGGTGCGGATGGTGTCGGATGAGAACAACTGGCTGGCCGGCGGCGGCTCGAGCACAAAGGTGCCGATACCGTGGCGGGTCTGTACCAGGCCCGCAGCTTGCAAGTGTGAAATGGCTTCACGCACGACGGTGCGGCTGACGCCGTGCATTTCCATGATCACAGACTCGGTCGGCAGCTTTTCACCCGGCTTGAGCGCGCCGGCCTGTATGCTGTTGGTAAAGCCCTCCACCACGCCCTGGGCGAGGTTGCGGTGCTTCTTCCTGGGCACAATGGCGGGCGCTGCTGGCGCAGCGGGGACTGATGCGGTCTGATTCATGGCGGTAAGCTGTTTTTATACGTTGTATGACGACTAATAGGATACACGCATTGCGGTATCAAACGGTGCGCATATTGCCAGAGTTAGGCCTTGTAGTGTGGACTTGCCAGCATTTTTGCCACAGATTGGCGGCTTCCAGCAGCTTTACACCAGCAAGGCGGCACTCATCGATGCGGCCTCGTCGGCCGATTCACGCAGGATTTGTTCAAGCACGCTGTTATCGTCGATAAAGCCGGTCAGCGACGGACTGTCTTCCCCCGTTGCCAGCGGCGAGCTTACCGGCGCCAGCCGTTTGGCGATCAGCAGCGTGTCGCGCAGGCCCAGCGGCGGCGGCGTCAGCGTGGCGCCGCGCAGCGATACGATGGCCTGGCTGACCGGTTCGGGAATCTGCATCCGCTTCATCATTTCACGGCCGATGATTTCTTGCGCCGCACCATTCCACCCGGCCATATCATCGAGCAAGCCCGGCATGTCGTCGGCACGCGACAGCAGGTAAAAACCGCCGGCCTCGTGCACGATGCCTGCAAACAAGGCTGTATCAGGGTCGGTGGCCGTCAGGCGGCGGCCGATCACATGGGCCAGCGACGCCACATGAGCGGTATGGCGCCACAATTGTTCTGCTTGTGCACGCAGGCGTGGATCGCGGATGCGGGCGCCAAACTGGCGCACCACCATGGCCGCCGCCATGGTGTACAGATGGCGGTAACCGACGCGCTGCACGGCCGTCCGTACACCGGTTATCGGCACACCGCTGCGGTTGAACACCGTGGCGTTGGCCAGCGCCACCGTGCGCGCCGCCAGCAGCGGCTCGCCCAGCACCTTGCGCACCACGTCTTCCATCTCGCAGTCGGGGTCGGCCAGCGCCAGCTGCAGCTGCAAAGCCGCATTCACGCTGGTCGGGAAGACCAGTTCGCCACGCATGGCCTGCGCGACAATCTGCGAGAAGTCAGAGAGTTTTTCCATGGAAATATTATAGCCTTGGACTGACCGCCTTGCTATCTGCTTGTCCAGCCTGCCGCTTCATGCCATAAAAAAACGGAGCACTGCCGGTACAGTGCTCCGCTCAATGACAGCTTGATATTATAAAAAATATTATCGGTGATTACAGATGCGCCGAAATCTGCGGCAGCAGGTCGTCAAAGGTGCGGCCATTGCCGTTTTCACCGATGGCGTGCATTTTCCAGGCGCCGTTGTGACGGTAGACCTTGGCCATGATCTGCGCCGAGTGCGGACCTTGCACCGACAGGTTGAAGCGCGCCACTTCCTGGCCGTTGTTGGCGTCCAGCAGTCGGCAGTAGGCGTTTTCCACCTGCGAGAACGTCTGGCCTGTGAAGCTGTTGACGGTAAATACCAGGCTCTTGACCGATGGTGGCACGGCGTTCAGGTCGACGTTGACCTGCTCGTCGTCACCGTCGCCGGCGCCGGTGCGGTTATCGCCCGTGTGCACCACGCTGCCGTCCTTGCTGCGCAGCTGGCGGAACCAGATCACGTCCACCGGACGGTTGGCTTCGTCGAACATGACGACCGAGGCGTCGAGATCGACTGCTTCGCTCTTCGAGCCGAAACCGAGGAAACCCTTGGTCTTGATGGCATCCCAGCCCAGGCCCATGGTGACCTTGCCGAGCGCGCCACCGCCTTCTTTTTCCAGAGAGATCTTCTGGCCTTTGGATAAATTCACTGACATTGCGTACTCCTAGTTAGGTTTTATTGCCCGGCAGGCGTCTGGGTCCAGGCCTTGAACGCCGCGCCGTTGCGCGAGCAGATCAGGATCTTGCCGCTGCCGGAAAAGCGCAGCACCATGCCCTCGCCGCTGGTCTGGCTGTTGACCAGGTTGCTGAGAAAGCCGCTGCTGCTGCCGGTGGTCACCGAAATTTCGTAGCGCAGGCGGTTGTCCCACGCCACCACGTGCGAGTTGTCGATCACGACATCGCGGCCCGGCGTCACTTCCAGTTGCGACATCGAACCGAAGCCCGACACCGCCACCTGGCCGCTGCCGCTGGTCTCGGTGATGAAGAAACCGCCGCTCTGGGCGAACAGCGCATTGCCCAGGCTTTGTGTGCGCACCTTCAGTTCCACGCTTTCGGACGCGGCCACGAACGCGCCGTCGCTGAGCATGTACTGCTCCTTGCCGACGTCGAGAATTTGCACCGCGCCCGGCAACCGCGGCGACAGCAGGCAGTCGCCGTCGCCGCGTACCGCTTCGATATGCTGCTGGAAGAAGGATTCGCCGTTGGCAAAGCGCCGCATGATGGCGGCACCGATGCCGCCGGTCATCTTGCCCTTGAGGTCAAGCGCCTCCTCCATCATCACCATCGCATCGGACTCGCAGTAAATCTTTTCACCGCGTGCCAGCGACACATGCAGGAACGGATCGATATCACCGGTCACCGAAAATTTAGGCATGACGAACCCTTTCCTGGTTTAAACGCTGACGCCGAACGAGGCAGCGAGGGGACCCAGGCCGCCCTTGAAGCCCTGGCCCACGGCCTTGAATTTCCACTCGGCGCCGTTGCGATACACCTCGCCGAAGATCATGGCCGATTCGGTCGAACCGTCTTCCGACAGGTCGTAACGGGCAATTTCGGCTTCGCCGCTGGCGTTGACGGTGCGCACGTAGGCTTTTTGCACCTGGCCGAAGTTCTGCTTGCGGGCGTCGCCGTCGTGAATGGTCACGCAGATGGCGATACGCTCGATATCGGCCGGTACGGTGGACAGGTCGATGGTGACGGTTTCGTCGTCGCCAGCGCCGTCGCCGGTGCGGTTGTCACCGGAGTGGGTGACGGCGCCGTCGGAC
>JBEVNE010000138.1:0-7980 GCA_040508275.1 Duganella sp. | reverse complement strand
CCGGTGCAGTTCAAGGATCCAAGCCTCACGAGCCGCATCGTCGCGGCACTCGCCCGCTCCGGCCTTTCGGCGAGGCGGCTCGAACTCGAGATCACCGAGACGACCATGCTGCAGGACAGCGAGGCGACGCTCTCCGCGATGCACCAGCTCCAGACGCTCGGTGTGCGCATGTCCCTCGACGATTTCGGCACCGGTTATTCCTCGCTCAGCTATCTGCGCATTTTGCCGGTGTCCACGATCAAGCTCGACAAAAGCTTTTTGCACGGTGTGCCCGACAGCGCCGATGCCCGCGCCGTTACCCGCTTCGTGATCCAGCTGGCTCGCGACCTGCACCTGAACGTCATCGCCGAAGGGGTGGAGCGCGAAGAACAGGCGCAATTTTTAATCGAACAGGGCTGCCACGTCTTCCAGGGCCACCTGTACGCAAAGCCGATGGATGCCGCCACTGCCACCGCCTGGTTGCTGGACCACGCCGAGGCTGGCGAGGGGGCGCCGCAGCCGGTCGCCGCAGCGCCGCCGAAGGCTTGAATGCCAGCCGCCGGGTGGGACGGGGCAGGCTTTATACCAGCCCGACATCACGTCCGGCAACGCCAAAAATCTGCTCCACCTGTCCCGCATTGAGACCATACATGCGCGCCAGCAGGCCGCCGAACAGGGCGCGGTACTCATTGAGTACCGGATAGTCGCGGTTCTGGAACAGGGTTTTCTGTTCCAGCCCGATTTGTTCGCCGCGCACCGTGCCGCCGCGCACGCCGCCGCCCAGCACCCAGTACACCGAGCCGTGGCCGTGGTCGGTGCCGCGATTGCCGTTTTCGCGGAAGGTGCGGCCAAATTCGCTGAGGACCACCACCACCGTGTTGTTCCAGTCGCGTCCCATTTCCTCGGCAAAGCCGGCCAGGCCGCGCCCCAGTTCTTCGAAGCGGCCGGCCAGGTAACCGCTGGCGCCGCCCTGGCCCACATGCGTATCCCAGCCGCCCACATCGACAAAGCCGATCTGGTATTTTTCCTTCATCAAGCGGGCAATGCGGCGCGCTTCCAGCTCAAAGCCTTTGCTGCTGATGGCGTTGCGATTGGCCGCCTCCATTTCGCCGGCCATGCCTTTCATCACATCCTCGCGCACCACAAAGCCTTCGCGCACCGGCGCCGCCAGCGTGCTGCCGTCGTACATGGCGCTGATCAGGCGCGCCTGGCGTGTATCGACGCCGGGCTTGCCGAGGTTGCGCAGCGCCATGTTCGGTAGTTGCGCATTGCCCTGCATGATCAGCGGCAACTGGTCGGTAAACGCTATCGCGCTGGTCCGGTCTGCATTCAAGGTAGTGGCCAGCCGGTTCAGAAAGCCCGAGCGGTAATCGCGCTTGCGGTCCAGCGGCTGCCCCAGTTCGATGCTGTCCTGGGTTTCAAAGTGGCTGCGCGACAGGTCTTCGGTACCGGCAAACGGTACAAACGCTGCCTGCCCGTTCTTGAACAGCGGGTAGATGCTGTCGCGCAGGGCCGGGTGCAAGCCCCAGTCGGCGTTGAGGGCCAGCGCTGATTTCGGATCGGCGGCGTCGGGTTTGGCAAGCGCGATATTTGGCCGCACCTGGTAGTAGTAGGGGCTGGCGATGGGCGCCAGCAGGCTGGCAGCGTCGTAGCCGCCGCGCAGGAACACGAACAGCAGCCGGTTGTTGGCGGCCGGTGCGGCCCATAGATTGCCGCTTAGCGAGGTGGCGGCAGCGGCGGTGAGCGATTTCAGTAAAGTACGGCGTTGCATGATGGTCTCCTGCGCTTTAGCGATGCATGAACTCCGGCGACGACAGTAAAAAGGTATTCCATTCCTGCGGCGAACTGGCCTGCTCCAGCACCTGGCGCGTGTTCGGGCTCAGGGTGGCTTGCAGCGACTGGTAATAAAAGGCGCTGGCCAGTTGTGGAAACGCCGGCCGCTCCTGGGGCTGCGGCCCATCGGTCTTGAACAGGCCGGCGTTGCCAGAGCCGATCGCGCGGGCGATTTCGAAGCGTGTGGTCATCTGCCCCGAACTGGCCCAGCCGGACTGGGTGAGCGCATAACCGTCCGGCGTTTGCCGGCCATACAGCGGCTGCGCCATGCGCGCCAGCCATTGCTGCATTGGCGCCGTATTCAGGATCACCTTGTCGTCGTAGGTGAGGCGCACGGCCGACACCACGTAATGCACGGGGTCCTTGAACTTGCTGTCGCGCTGGTCGAGCGACTGGGCAAATTCCTTTGACGTCAGCATGGTGCGCAGCACGGCGGCGATATCGCCGTCTGTCGACTGGAACACGGCGGCCATACGCGCCACCAGTGCCGGCGGCGGCTGGTCGGCAACAAAATACACGGCCAGCTTGTGACTGATGAAGCGCGCCGTGGCCGGCTGGCGGCTCAGCAGGTCGAGCGCCTGATCAACCTCGGCCAGACCCCGTCCCTTGATGGCGTGACCCAGCAACTGCTTGTTGCCATAGTCATGGCGGTTGGGATTGAACTCGAACAGCCCCTGGCGCACATATTGCGCCTGCAACTCTTTCTTGACTTTGGGGGCACTGTCGCCAAAATTGACGCCCACCCCGGTCAGGATGCGCGCCAGTTCCTGCACGTCGCGCTGGCTATAGCCGCCGTCCACGCCCAGCGTGTGCAGTTCCATCAGTTCGCGCGCATAGTTTTCGTTGATGCGGTTGGCGGCGTTCTGCTCGTTGTCGAGATAGCGGATCATGGCCGGATGGCGCACCGTGGCGCCCAGCAGTGTGCGGAACTTGCCCAACGCGTTGGGGCGGATCGCGTTGTCCTCGTAGTCTCCCACCAGCAGGCGCAGATTGCTTTTACCCTGGTGCACATTGAAGTGGTTCATCCAGAACCAGGTCATCTGTTCCTGCAGCTGGTTGGGCGAGTACACGGCGCGTAGCAGCGAACGGCTGGCCGCTTCGCGCGCCACGCGCGTGAGTGCCTGCTGGTAGGCTTGCTGGGCCGCCTTTTTTTCTTCGTCCACGCTCAGCTTATCGGCATCCTTGCGCTGCTGTTCCAGCGTTGCCAGCAACTGCGGCAGCGGCTGCGTGCTGATCGTCAGCGCATCGATCTGTGCCTGGGCCGCAGCGGGCAGGCTGGCTGGCGCCGGATGCAGCTGGCCGTCGAGCCATGCCGCATAACCGAGTTGCTGCGCCTGTTGCCAACTGCCGTGGTTGGCACCCCAGCTGACCCGGTTGACCGCTTGCACCAGTTGCGCGGGTTGCACCGCCACCGGCGCACCATCGCCAGCGCCACCGTTGGCAGCACAGCCAGCCACCAACAGAAGGAGGGTACTGGCGACGCTGGCGTAAACAATACGGAAATATGGCATGACAGGCCCCCGAATGGCTGGCGCTTCGCAGGAAGAAGCGATGATGCAATGCTGGACATACGCAAGAGTACGCCAAGAACCTGTCAGTACTGTATGGTTTTTGTGTAGGGTGCAACAAAATGTTACGGCGGCTTTCCAACGCTATGCTGGATGGCGAAATCAAAAACAGGGTGAAGAGGGGCGTACGGGGAAGGGGCCAATGCTGCTGTCAGCGGGGTTTGGGCTGAAGCGTGATCGCGAGATCGCATTAGGTAACACAGTAAAACGGGCGCCGGTACCGCATGCCGGCGCCTGGCATGGCAAGATCAGCGTGGTACGTTACTGCAGCTGCTCAATGCATCGAAGCGGTCGACAGATCTTTCAGTTCGCGGATGCTGATATCTGACTTCTCATGCATACGCAGCAAAATCGTTGCACCTACTGCCAGCTTGCGGTGGCGGATTTTGCTGATGATAGGAGGTTGAACTTCCAGCACGCGGCATAATTCTGCATCGTTCTTGAGGTTCATTTTCTCGATCAAAGTATCCAGCAACTTGTTCGGGACAAAGCTGGAAGGTTCCAGTGCCCGAGCACGATTCATGGCTTCAATCAGCTCCAGTTTTTTTTGCCTGACGTTCATTTTCGCTCCTCCTTAGCTAAACGTGAAGAAAAAGACGTTTCCTCGCAAGGCTGGCGCTCACACCTGATGCTGAATGTGACGCGCTACTCAACATTATTGTTAACCGTGCAAGTTAAGATAGATTATATGCGTTTACGGGCCTCGCTGCTGAGTTTGACAATTGAATTATCTTGTTTATTGCTTAAACGGCTTGACGATTGTTGTTTCCTGTATGCCGCATTTCGATAGTTGTAGGACTTTGTCTGTCATTTCGGCTGCGGCGTGCGAATGCGTGACCATGATGGCGCATGCGCCGGTGGCTTTGATCTCCTTGCGCAGCAATTGCAGGATGCTATGCGCGGTATCGGGATCGAGGTTGCCGGTAGGTTCGTCGGCCAGTACCAGCGCCGGCCGGTGCACCAGCGCACGGGCGATTGCCACACGCTGCATTTCACCGCCCGACAGCTGGTGCGGAAAGTCGTCGCCCCGGCCGCCCAGGCCTACCGCCTCGAGCATGTCGGCCGCGCGCGCCGTGGGCAGGCCGTTGAGCAGCAGGGGCAGCGCGACGTTTTGCAGCAGGGTCAGGTGGGGCAGCACATGGAAGGCCTGGAAAATAAAGCCCATGCGCGCGCGCCGCAGGCGGGTGGCGGCGTCGTCATCGAGGCTTGCCATGGCCACGCCATCGACCCATACCGGTGCTGCGTTGCCGGGTACAGTATCGGGTGTGTCGAGGCCGGCGATCAGGTTCAGCAGCGTCGATTTGCCAACGCCGGAATCGCCCATGATGGCGACGAATTCGCCGGCACGGAAAGTCCATGACAGCTCGGAAAGCACCGGCCGGCCCGCATAGGACTTGGATAACTGGCGTAAGTCGAGCATCGGTGGCGGCAGGGGCATTGGGTTGGCGGAGAAGGCGATGATACCGCGATGATATAGGGATGGTATCGAGATGTTAAGCGCCGCACGGTACGCTGGCATACAACGCTTCAGAATGGCGACTGGATTATTCGGCTATCATAGCAAACGCATATCTACAGCGCGTATTCCACGCATCTCGATCAACGCCGTTCGCCCTGCGCAAGCCTGTTGCGTGCGGCCTTACCCTGAAGGCACTGGACTATATGCAAACAAACCGACCACAGCGGCCCACACGCGCGCCTGGCCACGGCAGCGCGGCGGTCATCGCCGAAATCAGCGCCGGCCTGCTGGCGAGCGCTGCCCATGCCTCACCCAAGTACCTGTACGACAATCTCGGCTCGCGCCTGTTCGAGGCCATTTGCGCCTTGCCCGAGTATTACCCCACCCGTACCGAGGCGGCGATTTTCGATGCGTATGGCGCCGACATTGCCCGTGACATCGGCGCCGGGGCTGCGCTGATCGACCTGGGCGCGGGCAACTGCGCCAAGGCGGCGCGCCTGTTCCCGCTGCTGCAGCCGGCGCAGTATGTACCGGTCGATATTTCGGCCGAATTTCTGGAAGAATCGGTCAGCCGCCTGCAGCAGCGCTTTGCCCACATCGACATGCTGCCGCTCGGTCTCGACTTTTCCCGTGGTTTCGCCTTGCCCGACGCTGTGCAGGCACAGCGCCGCGTGTTTTTCTATCCCGGTTCCTCGATCGGTAATTTTTCGCCGGAGCAGGCGATCGCCTTTTTGCGCGGCCTGCGCGCCAATGCCGGCGCCAACGGCGCCTTGTTGATCGGCGTTGACCTGGTCAAGGACAGCGCGCTGCTCGATGCCGCCTACGACGACGCCATCGGCGTGACTGCCGCCTTCAATCTCAATCTGCTACGCCATATCAACCACCTGCTTGGCGCCGATTTCGAGGTGCGCGACTGGCAGCACCGGGCGTTTTTCAACGCGCCGGCGCAGCGCATCGAAATGCACCTCGAGGCGCGCAGCCCCGTTACCGTGCGCTGGCAGGAGCACGAGCGCCACTTTGCCGCCGGTGAGCGCATCCATACCGAAGACAGTTATAAATACACGCGGCAATCGTTTGTCAGCTTGCTCGAACAGGCCGGCTTTGCCACCAACCGCGTCTGGACCGATGCCGACAACTGGTTTGCCGTGATCCACGCCCGTGTTATCCCCGACTGAAAGAAGCGCCATCATGAATATGCGCCTGCCGCAGCACATCAACGAGTTAAGCATGCATTACGCCGCTGTGCGCGCCCACACGCTGGCGCTGGCGGCGCCGCTCAGCGACGAAGACTGCGGCGCCCAGTCGATGCCCGACGCCAGCCCGGTCAAATGGCATATGGCGCACACCACCTGGTTCTTCGAAACCTTTATCCTCGAACGCCTGGAGCCTGATTTTGCACCGTTCCATCCGGCCTTCCGCGTGCTGTTCAATTCCTACTACAACGGCGTTGGCGACAAGCACCCGCGTGCCCAGCGTGGTCTGCTCACCCGGCCCGCCATGGCCCAGGTGCGCGCCTACCGCGCCGACGTCGATGCACGCATGGCGTACCTGCTGGCGCAGCCGCACGGTGACGAGGTGGGGGAACAGTTACAGCAGCTGGTCACGCTGGGCCTTCAGCATGAGCAGCAGCACCAGGAACTGATGCTCACCGACGTCAAGCATTTGCTGGGGCAAAGCGCTTTACTGCCTGCATACGTCGATACGCCGCTGTCCGCCGCTGCGCAAGCCGGGCCGCTGACCTGGATGGCTTTTGACGGCGGCCTGACTTTCATCGGCCACGAAGGCGCCGGCTTTTGCTTCGACAACGAGTTGCCGCGTCACCAGCAATATGTTGCACCGTTCCAGCTCGCTTCACGGCTGGTCACCAATGGCGAATACCTGGCTTTCATCGCTGCTGGTGGCTATTTCAACGCCGCGCTGTGGCTGGCCGAGGGCTGGGACTGGGTGCGTACACAAGGGCTGGCATGTCCGATCTACTGGCGTCAGGACGAGCACGGCGTCTGGACCGAATTTACCTTGCACGGCGCCCAGCCGCTTGACCTGCAGCGGCCGGTCACCCACCTGTCGCTGTTTGAAGCCGACGCCTACGCCAACTGGGCCGGCGCACGCCTGCCCACCGAAGCCGAATGGGAGTATGCCGCCGCCACCTGTGCCCCGCCGCAGCACGGCCCGGCGCTGCATCCCGAAGGCGTCGCTGCACCGGACGGACCACTGGCGCAGATGTTTGGCCAGTGCTGGCAATGGACCAGCAGCAGCTATGCGCCGTATCCGGGATTCCAGGTGGCGCCCGGCGCGCTGGGCGAGTACAACGGCAAGTTCATGCTGAACCAGTATGTGCTGCGCGGTTCTTCATGCGCGACACCCGAGGGCCACGCACGCGCCAGCTACCGCAATTTCTTCCCCGCCGGCGCGCGCTGGCAGTTCACCGGCCTGCGGCTGGCGCGCCAGTGCTGATGTCAGGGCAGGGCTGGTTCATGCTTTTGCGCCAGCGAGGCGGCCATGACAGGTGGCCAGCGTGAGAAGCCGCGCTTAAATTACATCTTTCGCCCTTGTCCGCTTGCTATTGGGATTGAAGTAAATGATAATTTAGTCATCTTTTCAATCACTTACCATCCCTGATCTTTTTGATATGTCCATCCACATACGACGATTAACTCCCGCCGATTCTGCTGCTTTCCAGTCCTTGCGCCTTGCCGGCTTGCGCGAAACCCCCACTGCATTCACCTCCAGCTACGAGGAAGAATGCAATACGCCGCTGTCCGTCACCGAGGCGTATTTTGCCTCGGAAGCGGGGCGCAACCGTTTTGGCGCCTTCGATGGCGAGCGGCTGGTGGGTATGGTGGGAGTAGGGCGCGAGCCGCAGATCAAGCTGCGCCATAAAGCTTTTATTCGCGGCATGCAGGTCGATGTTGCTTACCGAGGCACCGGCGTGGGCCGGCAGCTGATGAACCAGGCGATGGACTGCATCGCCACCATGGAGGGCGTCACCAAGGTCACACTGGCGGTCACGGTTGGCAATGCGGCGGCGATCCACCTGTATGAATCGCTGGGCTTCAAGGTGTATGGCCGCGAACACAACGCACTGATCGTTGATGACGTGGCCTACGACGACATTTTGATGGACAAGGAACTCGCGGCAGA
>JBEVNE010000068.1:0-10052 GCA_040508275.1 Duganella sp. | reverse complement strand
GCATCAGTTCAAACATATAGTTTTTGACGGTGCCGCAACTGAGGTTGAGCGCGCAGGCGATCTGCTTGTTGGAATAGCCGATCAGCAGCAGGTCGAGGATGTCGCGCTGGCGTGGCGTGAAGCGCAGGGGCGCTGGCTGCCGGGCTGCCTCTGATACTGGCGCCGGCTCAAAATATTTTTGTTGCGCGCATACCGTCATCAAAGCCTGCCTGAGCGCGATAAATGCATGGGCGCGCGAGATGAAGCCTTGCGCTCCGAGCCGTTCGCACAGGCGTGCCGTGTCGTGGTCGGTGGTCTCGGCGATGACGATGCTGGCGATCGGTTTGCTGTCTTGCCGAGGCTGCTGCAGCTGCGGCTGCCGGTGCATATGCGTGAGCAGCGCCAGGCCTGTGTTATCGGGCAAGACCAGATTGAGCAGCACCAGGTCGGGCCGGCAGGCGTCGATGCGTTCGATGGCGTGGGCAACGGTGGCAGCCGTTTCCACCTGCCAGCCGTCAAAACTGGCGCGCACCAGTTGCGCAAGGCCGAACGAGGTAACGGGATGGTGGTCTACGATCAGGCAAATCATGGTGTGGACTAGCGCGTACTGGAGTGCCTGCAATTGTAACGGCGGGAATTTCCGAATGAAACAAAAACGTGACAACGCCGATAATTTTTCGCGCTGAATCTCGCATTTTTACGACCCATAGTAATCGGCACGCTTGACAGCAAAGCCATATCCAGATTGGGTTTCAACGCTTTTGTTCGAGTTCGACCGTGGCAGTCACAGACAGGCCCGGCCGTAACGTGGCCAGCCATTTTTCCTGTCCCGCATCGATGGCAATGCGCACCGGCACGCGCTGGACGATCTTGGTAAAGTTGCCGCTGCCGGGCTCGAACGGCAGCAGCGCAAACTGCGATCCGGTACCTGGCGCGAAGCTCTCGACCGTGCCGTGCAGCGGCTGGCCGCGCAGCGCATCGATGTCCAGCGCCACCGGCTGGCCTGCGCGCAGGCGCGCGCTCTGGGTCTCCTTGAAGTAGGCCAGCACATATAGCCGCCCCAAAGGCACAATGGTCATCAGCACGGAGCCGGGTTGCACATAATCGCCGCCATGCACCTGCAGCGCGCCAACCACGCCATCGACCGGTGCGGCGATGCTGGCATAGCCCTGTTCCTGGCGTGCCAGCGCCAGATTTGCTTCGGCGCCGGCCACGCCGGCCTGCGCCTGCGCCAGTGCCGCCTGCAGGCTGCTGCGCTTGCTGCGGGTAAGCGCAGCCTGCTGCCGGCTCACGGCCAGCATGGCCGTGCTGCGGTCAAGGTCCGCGCCGGCGTCGGAAGCCGCCGTGCGTGCCAGTTCCAGCTCGCGCTGGGCCACGGCGCCAGCCTGGGCCAGTCTTTCATGGCGGGCCTGCTCGGCGGCCGTGCGCAGCACGCGCGCACGCGCCGCGCCGATGCCGGTGTGCACCGCCAGCGTATTGGCATCGGCCAGCTTCTCTTCAGCGTCGAGGCTGTGCAGCGCAGCGCGGGCGGCCGCCACATCGGCATGGGCTGCCTGCAATGCGGCTTGCGCCGCGCGCGTATGGGCCGCCAGGTCGCTGGCATCGAGCCGCAGCAGCGGCTGGCCGGCGTGCACGCGCGCATGGTCGCGCACCAGCACCTGCACCACCCTGCCCTTGACCTGCGCCGCCACGCTGGTGTCGTCGGCGCGCAGATAAGCATCGTCGGTGCTTTCGTGGCTGCCGGGCCAGGCCAGCCAGGCGGCGCCGCCGGCGCCAGCCAGCAGTGCGGCCAGCACCGGCAGCAATGCGCGACGACGCCGCGGTGGCGGTGATGCATCGATTGGTGGGGCAGCAGCAGTGGCTTGCTTCATGGTTCGATGGTTCGGTTGGGGTTATCATGGGAAGAAGGCCGGCACCAAGGCACCAGCAGCAAGGTGGCCAGCAGCAGCCAGGCCAGCAGGCGAAATACGTCATCAAAAGCCAGCACCAGCGACTGGCGCAGCAGATGCTGTTCCATCAGCGACTGCGCCGCCAGCAGCGCCTGGGCAGTATCGGTGGTGTGGGCCTGCAATTGCTGCAGCAAGCCGCCCAGCATGCGCCGGGCGCCATCGCCGCTCAGGCCCAGCGCTTCATCGAGCCGCAGGCGGTGCAGCCGGCTGTGATCCTGCAGCCAGGTGTTGACCAGCGCAATGCCGAGCGCGCCGCCGAGGTTGCGCAGCAGGTTGAACATGCCCGAGGCCTGGTGCATCGCCTCGTCTTCAAGGTCGCCGAGCGCCAGGTTGGCAGCCGGCACCACGCACAGCATGCCGGCCACGCCACGCAGCACGTGCGGCCAGAACAGCTCACGGAAACCCCATTCGGGACCGATCCAGGAAAACATCCACAGGCTGAGCGCAAACACCAGCACGCCGAGCGCGATCACCAGGCGCGGGTCGTAATGGCGCAGCAGGCGCATGGTCAGCGGTGCGCTGACCAGCATGCCCAGGCCGGTGACGCAGACAGTGGTGCCGATATCAAAGCTGGCGTAGCCGCGCACGCGCCCCAGGTACACGGGCACCAGGTAGGTGGCGGCGAAGATGGCGGCACTGGTAACCAGCGCCAGCGTGCTGGCCAGCACAAAGGTAGGACGCCGGAACGGCGCCAGCGATACCACCGGCGCGTGCGAGCGCAGCGACCGTTCGAGAAACAGCACAAACGCCACCAGCGCCACCCAGGCGGCAATCGCCATGCCGGTATCGCTGAACCAGTTGTGGCGCGGGCCCTCTTCCAGCACATAATCGAGGCAGCCGAGAAACAGCGCCATCGCCGCCAGGTGCGACCAGTCCATGCTGCGCAGCAGTGAAGGCTGGGCGCGATCGAGGCGGATCAGCATCGCTGACAGCACGGTGACGGCGATGCCGGGCACGATATTGATGTAAAAAATCCAGCGCCAGTCGATCAGGTCGGTGATCCAGCCGCCGATGGTGGGACCGCTGACCGGCGCCAGCATGGTCACCACGCCGAGGATGGACGACGCCAGCGCGCGGTCCCTGCCGCTGAACAGGATAAAGCCGGTGGCCCACACGGTGGGCACCATGGCGCCGCCGACAAAGCCTTGCAAGGCCCTGAACGCGATCATCGAGTCGATATCCCAGGCCAGTCCGCACAGGGCGCTGGCCAGCGTGAACAGGCCGGCCGAGGCGGTAAACAGCCAGCGCGTGGACAGCGCCCGGGCCAGAAAGCCGGCCAGCGGTATCATCACCAGTTCAGCCATCAGGTAGGCGGTCTGCACCCAGCTGATTTCGTCGGGCGCCGCAGACAGGCCGGCCTGGATGGCGTTGAGCGAGGCGGCGACGATCTGGATATCGACCAGCGCCATGAACTGGCCGAAGGCCATCATGCTGAAAATGAACAGCTTTTTCCGGCGCGTGAGATTGAAGTTCATGCCGCTTTCGATCATGGCGTTGGCGCCCTATCGAGCAAGCTTTGCAGGCGGCGCAGGTCGCCGCCCCACGGCGACAGCAGGCCGAGCGCCGTCCACTGGGTGCTGGTGCAGCCGCCATGGCGCAGCCAGTTGGCCAGCGTGCCGCCCGGGCCGACATCGACCAGCAGGTAGCGGCGTTCGGGATCCAGCCTGGCCAACTGCGCCGGAAAATCGAAAGGCTGGCGGATCACGCGCCACAGGCCCTCGGCGTACGCCACCTCATCGCTGTGCTGGCCCAGCAGCGGCAGCGCTGCAGCGGGCGGCGCCAGCTGGCCAAAGCGCTGCATCCAGTGGCCGCGCAGCGGCTCCACCAGCGCGCCATGAAATGGCACGCGCACCGGCAGCACATGGCTGGCGACGCCACGCTCGCGCAGCAGCGCCTCCAGCGCCGGCAACTGGCTGCGCGCGCCGCTGAGTACCGTGGCCGACGCCATGCCCACACCGGCCACGCTGGCCAGCGCGCACACATGCGGATCGGCCTCGCACCAGCTGCGCGGCGCCATCACGGCCAGCATGAAGCCCTCCTCGACATGCGCGCAAGCCCATTGCGCCTGGCGCGCCATCATGTCGAGCGCGGTGTCGATGCTGATACGGCCGGCAAACGCATGGGCGGCAAACTCGCCGGCGCTGCAGCCGATCGCCAGCGCTGCACGCACGCCGCGCTGGCGCAGCATGCACGCCAGGCAGTATTCGACCAGCACCAGCAAGGGGTGGCTCAAGCGGATATCGTCGAGCGGCACGCGCAGCGGCTGCGAACCGTACAGGTGGCTGAGCAGCGATACGCCCTCGCGCGCTGCAAAGCCGGCGTCGATGCTGGTCATCAGGTCGCGGAAAAAGGGATCGGCGTCGAACAGTTCGCGCGCCATCTGGTAGTGCTGGGAACCCTGGCCGGGAAACAGCAAAACCAGTTCCGGCGCCGTGGAAGAAGCAAGGTGATCACGCATGAGAGGGTCCGGAAGGTTTATCGTCAGCGAGAAAGGCGGCAATGCGGGCAATCACCGCCTCATCGCGCAGCAGGCGAAAGTGACCAAGGCCGCTGCTCACATGCAGCTGAGCAGGCAGTTGAACGTGCGCCTGCTCCGCTATCTGGGCCACCACGGCGCGGCTGGCCTCCACGCTGATATGGCGGTCATCGGCATCGTGGATCAGCAACTGCCGTGGCGCCTGCGGTGTGCGCTGGCGCGGCAGGCAATGGGCCATGGTTTGCTGTCCGAAAGGCAGGCCGCCGATGTCCTCGAACCAGCGTTGCAGGGCCGGCTCGATGGTCTGCGGCACCCACAGGTAAGCGGTGAACGTGCGCAGCGTGGTGGCGATGTCGGGGTACGGCGCCAGGTACACGCATCGGCTGACGCGGCAACCCGGTTGCAGCAGCGCCAGCATGCTCAGGTAGGCGCCGGCCGAATGGCAGACCAGCGCATGCAGCGCTCCCAGCTGCGCGATAACCTGTCGCAGATGGTCGATGCTGTGGCGCGAAAACGCCGTGCCGGCCGGCGAATTACCATGGTTGACGGCATCGAACGCCACCACGCGGTAACCCTGCCGCACCAGCGCCGGCGCCAGCGCATGAAAATTGGCGGCGCTGCCCTGCAAGCCATGCACGAGCAGCACGGTTTTTTTCTGTGGCTGTCCATCTTCCCGTTCAAAGCGGTAACCCGTCAATACTGCATCGCCGCATTCAAACGTCAGGCGCACGCCGCTATCGAGAAACTGCTGCTCGCGGGCCGACAGCTGCTTGCGCGGCATATGCGACAGCAGGGCTTTGAAGGCGCCCGCGGCGGCCGGAGGATACAGGCGCGCCGCCAGCTGGAAATACAGGCGCAGGGGCGCCAGCAGCAGCAAGGGCAGCCGCACCACCATCTGGTTCGGCGGCGGTTTGGCCGGCTGGTCCGATGCCCCTTCTGCCTCCTGCCGGATCAGGCGCAGGATTTCCTTGCGTATCAGGCCGCTGAACGGTTTGATGACGATCCAGTAAGCGAAGAACGCCAGCTTGCTGCGCCAGCCCAGGCACAGCACGCGTGTTTCGGTAGCGATTTCCACGCGCTGCCCATCGAGCTGGCGAAAGCGGAAAGCAAAGCCTACCTGTTGCGTGGCGCCCGGCATGGCCTGCTTGAACTGCGCTGCATCGTCTATCGGCTCGATGCGGCGGCGGCGCCAGTAGGCCACCAGGAACTCGGCGGGCGGGCTTTGGGCCAGCTCGGTCCAGCCCATGGCGCGGCAGAATGACCGTGCCCGCCAATGACCATGCGCACGGTCCTGCAGACCGCGCAGCCGGAACAATAGCCGGATCAGGGGGGAGCGCGACAGATCGACATCGCGCGCAATCCCGTACACGCGCGCCAGGTCGCCACACTGCACCACCGTGGTGTAGCAGTGGCGGAAGGTATAGCGCGGCAGGTACTCTTCCAGCAGGCCGGAATGGTGAGGGGCACTGGGCGGCATGGCGGTCCCCATCATGGCTGCTGCCAGCACATGGCAGTGTTGATGCCGCCAAAGCCGATGCTGAGCGTGAGCGCGTTGCGCAGCGCGCAATCCTGGGCGGCGCCGCGCACAAAGCGCCAGTCGGGTTCCATGGGTTGCTCCAGGTTGCAGCTAGGGTGTAACTGCCCTGCACGCATCTGCAGCAGGGTGGCCACCACTTCCACCGCGCCGGCAGCGCTCAGGCCATGGCCGGTAACGGACTTGGTGGTATTGATCCACGCATGCTGCAGTTCATTGGCGCGCAGCGCCTGCAACTCGGTTTCATCGCCGATGCGCGAGCCGCTGCCATGCGGATTGACGTAGTCGATGTCGCTGGCGCGCAAACCGCACTGCCGCAGGGCCTGGCCTATCACGGCGGTTTCTCCTGCCAGCGACGGATCGGGATGGCGGTTGCCATCCATGACCACGGCGCCACCCAGGCAGCGCGCATACGGCTGCACGCCTGAGCGGTCAGCATTGCCGGCAAGCCCCGTGCGCTCGATGACCACGGCGCCGCATGCTTCGCCATAAATAAAGCCGTCACGATCCGTGTCGAAAGGCCGGCAGGCCGTCGCCGGTGCATGCAGGTAGCGGCTGGAACCCATGGCGCCCATCGAACTCAATGCCTGCAATTCCCAGTACGACAGGTCCATCAAGGCGCCGATGGCGATGCATACGTCAACCTGGCCGCTGCTGACGGCGTGGCAGGCCTGCAAAATCGCCATCTGGCCGCTGGCCGAAGCCGCCCCCAGTGTGTAGGCAAAGCCCCTGACCGGAAACAGCGCCGTGCACAGGCCGCACAAGTCGCTGTCCATGAACACCTGGCCGTAGCTGGGCGCCACAAACCACGGCTGCTGCGCATGGGTGGCGTGCGTGCGCATCAGCTCACGCTGCTGGAAGTTCGAGCCGCCGACGATCAGGCCGATGCGCTCGGGCGCCACCTGATCCAGCCTGGCCTCGTGCCATGCCTCGTGCAGGGCGCTCAACGCTGCCCGCGCCGACAGCGAGGCCGTGCGCAGGCTGACGGACGGCGCATGGGGCAGCGCTTGCAGTAGCGCGTGTGGTAACTGCAGGCTGGCGATTTCAGCGCCGGCAAAGCAGGCTGTATCGCCCGGCAACTGGCGGCCGGGCCGCTGCAGCAGGCCAAAGGCGCTGCGCCCGGCCAGCAGCGCGGCGCTGAATGCCTGCTTGCCCTGGCCGATGGCCGATACCACGCCCAGGCCGGTGACCACCGCCTCAGACAATTTGCGCTCCCCTGGCCGCCAGCCACTCCGCCAGCTCGCCCATATTGCGCGCCTGCGCCAGCTCCACCAGCGGAATGCGCAAGCCCAGCGTGGCCATGGTCATCATCAGTATCTCTGCGCGGTCGATCGAATTGGCGCCCAGTTCGCGCAGCGAATCGAGGCTGGACCAGCGCCGCCCGGCCAGCTCGGGCAAGACCTCGCAGGCATGGCCGGCGATGATGTCGAAAATGGCTTGCTTGTTACTCATCGTGATTTCCATAAAATTGATCTCTGCATCATGCGGAAACGACCGCCATCTCTGCGCCGCACCACGACACTTCACGCACGGTGATGCTGGCGTCCATGACAATCAGCGGCGTGACCAGCCGGCCGATGCGGAAGTGGACCTTGCGCCGTTCGGTGATCAGGTAGCCGTCGCAGTCCTTGTAGTTGTAGAGAAAGTTGGCGGCGCGGGCGATCGGCGAGCTGACTTCCGGCCGGTAGTCATGGCGCACCAGCAGCCCCGTTTCGTCGAAATAAAACGATTCGTGCCGGCTGTGGGTATGCGCGCCGAGCGGGTATTCAACGTCGATGCGGGCGCGCCAGGGGCCGACATGGCGCCGCGCCAGGCCGACCACCTTGACACCGGCCAGCGAGAACGGCAGCGAGGCGTAGTGCGTCATCGCGTAGCCGAAGAAATACACGGCGTCCAGTATCGTCCAGGGACGCCGAAAGCGCGACACAGCGAGCATGCGCTGGCGGTGATTGTCGCTGTCGAATACGGGCGCGGCGCCGCGGCCGATCTGCGCCACGCGGCCGTTGTCGTACAGGCAGGACTGGCCCGGCTCCGGGTAGTCGTGCAGTATGGCCTGATTCTGGCGCGGCATCAGCGTTACCCGGCCGGGCAGCGGAAAGTCGCTGTGCAGGCCCCGCCGGCGCATGGCCAGACCGCCCATGGCGGCCACATCGCAGATGATGCGATCAACCTGATCGTAGCGCGGCTGGCCGCCGTGGCGGTCAATCGCCTTGGCAATCACCGCCTGGGCGGCGGACTGAATATCAGTTGTCATGAAACTTCCTTGATGGTGGTGGTCAGTTCGAGGTGGTGCTGGCGACTTCACGGCGCCGGGCGCGCTTGCCAGCGGGCTTGGGGGGGCTGTCATCAATCGCCGGTGCAGATGCGCGGTGTTCTTGCACCTGGCGGCTGTGCATGGGCGCCAGCCCGGTGGCGCCAGCCACCCAGTGCGGCTGCGGCGCCAGCGGATGGCCGGGCAGCGCCACCCTGCGCGCCACGCCGGCTGGCCGCAGTACCTGCCAGTTCACCGTACCGCCGCGCACCCAATGACGCGCCAGCGCTTCCAGCCGTCCCGCATGAGCCCAGTCGTCGGCCTGCTCCTGCGTGGCCACGCCGCCCTTGCCGGTGATGCTGCCGCTGATCACCGCTGCGGCAGCGCTGTCGGCGCTCATACCGGCATTGGCATCTGCAAAGCTGCACAGCGCGTGCGCCAGCGCCACGCTGCTGTCAGCCACTACTGCCAGCCGCCAGTGGTAGAACGGCCGGCCCGTTTGCAGCGTCAGGGCGATCTCGGCCAGCGCCAGCGAGGGGTTTTGTACTGCCGCCGCCAGCTCGGCGGCGTACTGGCGCAATGCAGCCTCGCTGCGCGCTGACAGCACGATCAGTTGCGGCGCATTGCAGGCGTCTTGCTGCACCACCGGTGGCGGCAGATATTCTTCCAGCACCAGGTGGGCATTGACGCCGCTGAAACCGAAATTGTTGATGGCGGCGCGGCGCGGCAATGGCGTGCCGCGTGCATCGCACGGCGCCGGCCACGGCTGGTGCGCATCGCTGAAGCGCAGCCGGCTGCCAGACGAGGACAGGTGTTCATGCAAGCCCGTAAAGCCGGCGATGCCGGGCAAGGTACGGTGGCGCAGCGCCATCAGCACCTTGACCAGCGACACCAGCCCGGACGCCACCTCCGCATAGCCAACACTGGAACGCGCGCTGCCTACATGGCAGGCGCCGGCCTGCTCATCGTGACTGCGCTCATATTCGGCGCGGATGGCGTTGATTTCGATGGCGTCGCCCAGCGGTGAGGCGATGCCGTGGGCTTCAACATAGGACACGCTGGCCGGGTCAATGGCGGCTGACTCGCAGGCCTGGCGCATCGCCTCGCGCATGCCCTGGCCGTTGGGCGTGGTCAGCGACAACGCGCCGCCGCCGTGGGCCACGCCGCTGCCACGGATTACGCCATAGATAGGGTCGCCGTCGGCCTCGGCCTGGCTTACTGGTTTGAGCAGCAGCGCCCCCACGCTTTCGGCGCGTACAAAACCGGCGGCGCCGGGCTCGAAGGCTGCCATGCGCGGCTGCGCGCTCAGGTAGCCCATGGCCTGGAAGCCGATGTAGCCGGCCGGCGTCAGCAGCAGGTTGGCGGCGCCGACCAGCGCCTGCGCACATTCGCCGCTGCGGATAGCCTGCACGGCGCGGTGCAGCGCCACCAGGGTCGAGGAACAGGCGGTATCGCAATGCTCGCTGGGTCCGCGCAGATTGAGCACCTGTGAAATCCGGTTCGGGATCATCGAGGTGGACAGGCCGGTCACCCGCAGCGGCACATTGCCGGGTTGGTCGAGGCGGTTCAGGTAGTCGCTGGGTACCGAGGCGATGAACACGCCGGTGGCGCTTTGCGCCAGCGTGGCCGGGGCGATGCCGGCGTCCTCCACGGCGCGCCAGGCATGGGTGAGCAGCAAGCGCTGTTGCGGCGACATGTATTGCGCTTCTTCGGAGTCGATGCCGAAAAACTCGGCGTCGAACAGCGCGACATCGTCGAGGAAGGCGCCCCAGCGCAGGCATTCGCGCTCGGCTTCGGTCAGCCCGGCGCCGCCCACCTGTTTCCAGTCCCAGCGCTGCGGCGGCACTTCGCTGACAGCATCGC